>JALZVW010000100.1 GCA_023301745.1 Arenicella sp.
CGCTCCGTCGGTAATCGGCTGCCAGGCGCTAATTCCCCCGAAGAAATCATTGCTGAAATCTCATTAAATATCTTACGATAAAGACGCTGATTGTTCGCCATGATTGCTTGTTTCGTGGGTTGTTAAGATTAATGTGTAGTTTCTATAACACTACTAAATTGTATGACAACTTGCAATGACCAGTTCCCTATTTGCTCATAAGTATTAATCTCGCTACTTGCGCCTAAGATCTATACTTCTAATTTGCTTATCTGCAGTGAGTACAGTCGCTTTCGGCTATTCAACGATATGTTAAGTATAAAACTTAAGAGTAAGTCTATTTGGGTGTTTTCCTATCTGGTCGAGTGTATTACCAATTAAAATCAATTTGGTAATACAAATAAAGCATATCTGTATTACAAAAGCGTTGACACCGGTAAGGTGACTTGTTCTAATAATTCGACTCTAATGCCCTAAGCCATTAGAGCACCCAATAAATTAAGCTGGGCCCAAGTCGCCAGTTTGCATAAGAAAAGCGACAAGCCTCGAAAACGGAGAAATTATGAAGACCCAGATTTTGCACCATTCAAAAATATTTTTGTCGATAGCGGCTATGACCACCGCTATGACATCCGCGTCAATCGTAAGTGCGCAGGACAGTGACGTAAATGCCATCGATTTAGAAGAGGTCGTCGTGGTTGGCACTCGCCGCACGATTCAAACTTCAATAGATGCAAAGCGTACTGCCGTAGCTATTGTTGATGGGTTAAGTGCTGATGAAATTGGCGATATTCCAGCGTTGTCTATCGGTGAAGCGCTAGAAACAGTAACAGGTGCTTCGTCTCATCGTGAAAACGGTGGTGCTACAGAAGTATCGATTCGTGGTTTAGGCCCGTTCTTAACCAATACTGTTATTAATGGTCGTGAAGCAACAAACGGCGCTGGTAATCGTGCTGTAAACTTTAGTATTTTTCCTTCAGAGCTTTTTAATAAGATAGGAATTTATAAAACCCAATCAGCGAGCTTTATTGAAGGTGCTGTGGGTGGTCAAATTCGCCTTGACACAAAAAAGCCTATTGAGCATGGCAAACAAAGCATCACGCTCAACCTGAAAGGTGCTTATAACGAAAACGAGCAGGATATTCGTGGCGGCCAAGATCTTGGTTATCGTGGAACTATTAGCTTTATTGATCAATTTGAAACAGAAAATTTAGGTACTTTTGGCGTTTCTCTCGGTCTTCAGGCTCGTAGTGAAAGCAATCCTGAGCAAGAATTTACGCGTAGTAATACTCCACGTGTTTGCGATTTAGATAATGATACTGGTCTTCCAACGGGTACTACATGTTCTGATGATCAAAATTTTCTAAGAGGTTTGACGCCTGATGCTGAAACTGGCGTGTTTGCGACAGATGAAGATCGTGAAAGTTTCGCTTTTCTATCAAGCTCAGCGCAATTTCGCCAAAACGTTACAGATGATGAACGGAATTCATTTTTTGGTGGATTCCAATGGCAGCCTAACGAGAGGTTGGACCTTAACTTAGACATTCAATTATCTGAGCGTATTCAAGAAGAAAGAAGGTCAGACTTAGTTTTCGCCGAAATTAATCGAAATATCGATGAAGAAACAACGGTTATTGAAAACGGAGTACTTCAGTCTTTTGCAAATATTTCTGATTTGAATGGCAGTGGCCAAGAAAACAATGGCCAAGAGATTCAACTTATTGGCCAAGATTTTATTCGTGATGAAGAGTATGAAGGGTTTGGTTTCGATCTTGAGTATCTAGTTAATGATAAGTTAACGGTATCTTTTGATGTGGCGTATTCAAATACTTTTCGTCTTGAAACAGAAGAAAGTCTTCGTTTAGCCGATGAGGTAGAGCGTGTTGTATCGGCAGACTTCACTGGTGCTAACAGAGTTGGCGTTTTCAATGTACAAAACACAAGTACTAACTTCGATTCGAGTTCAGTTGGCGCTTTTGATGCGACCGACCTTGGAGAGTTTCTTCGTGGAGCAACGCCAACAGGTGTAGGGAGTACAGCCGCTGACTTCATCGCTGCGTTTGATGAAGATTCTGATTTTGATGACAGGCTTAGAGCCAGAACTCAAAATGACATTCGTGAAAATACAATCACGTCATTGAGAGGTGATTTCGAGTTTCAAACTGAGAACTTAGGCTTTGTTAGCAGTGTAGATGGTGGTGTTAGATATTCTGAATTAGAGTATGAACGACGAGGAAATATCAATAATGATACTAACCTAAATACGTTTGGTGGTGGCTCAGATGATCAAGCTGCATTGTTAGCCAATATTGCGAATAATTGTATTGATGCGCCTTTCGAGACAAGCTTTGAAGAAGTAAGTAGTTCACAGAACGTTCTTTTCCTTAACTCTCCGTCAATTAACGCGGGATGCTCTTTGGATGCGGTTCGCGCAGCTATCGTAGCCAGTGATCGCGATATCGACATTGACCCGTCAACTGCGTTTAACAGCAATAGTATTGATGTAGAAGAAAGTACATTCGCCGCGTATTTGCAAGCAAACTATGAAACAAGCTTATTCGGCCTGCCAGCACGCGGTAATTTTGGCGTTCGTTTAGTGAGCACTGATGTTGATTCACGAACGTTCAGATCACCGTTTGAGCTTGATGATAATGGTGACTCCTTTGAGCTGGATAACCCTAGTGCAAGTGAGATTGAATCGGCTCTTTCAAGTGCAGAAGGTGCGAACTTCAATACTGAAATTAATGCTAGCTCTTCATATACGGAGCTTCTACCAAGTGCGACCTTAGTATTGGATTTGACTGATGATGTAATCTTAAGAACGGGTATTTTTCGCGGTATTTCGCGCTCTGATCCGGCTATTTTAGGTACCAGGCAGCAAGTTGGTACTGTAGAGCAAGATGATTTAGACGAAAACATCACGACTGAAGATATTGCTAGTTTCTTGTCAGACCAAACTACCACCGGCGGTTCGGCTGATCTGGATCCGTTTACATCTTGGAATGTTGATCTGGCCTTAGAGTGGTATCCGAATAAAGATACTATTTTAGCAGCAGGCGCGTATTACAAGCAGTTCCGTGGTGGTTACCAAAACACGGTTGTTAATGACCAGTTCTTAATCACCAATAATGGTGGTACTGTTGCGACTCAATTTGGTGATAACGGTGTTATAACGACTGCAGTAAACTCACTTCAGACAACCAATGAGTCAAATAATCTTTATGGTATTGAAGTCACGGCTTCGCATTCATTTAACTATTTGCCGGGATTCTGGAGTGGCTTTGGTGGCAAGTTAAGTTATAACTACGCAAGTTCAGACTTTGATTTCGAAGATGATTTCGCAGGCGCTGGCTTTGGTGTTAGTACAACGGGAGAAACCGTTGAGCTAACAGGGTTAATACCATCAGCCGATATATTTGGTTTGTCTCGTAACGTTGCTTCGGCTCAGCTGTATTGGTCTGGCGGCGCATTTGATCTTCAACTTATTGGTAAGCATCGTTCTTCATATTTCCAACAGTTTACTGATACTCCAGGCCGTATTCGGTTTGTTGATGACAACACTGTTGTTGAATTTAGAGCGAGTTATCAGTTAAATGATGCGGTCAAACTATCGTTTGAAGCGCTTAACTTAACTGATGAACCACGAACTGACTTTCGTGGAATCGACGGCAATGTTGCTCAAGTATTATCATTTGGGCCACGTTATTTCTTCGGTATAAAAGCTAGTTTGTAGTTTTATAGCTTAGTTATAATCGTAATGACGAAGCCAAAATGATTGATATATTCATTCATTTTGGTTTCGTCATAAATAGAGTTTGTAGAAACTCTGTAATAGTTCTTATAAAAGTGTTTGCAATATTGCGAACAGTTTATGCTTAGGTTTATATGATGAAATTATTTCCCCAAGGTTTATTTTTAGCGCTTACTAGTGCTACATTATTAAACTCAAACACTGTGCTTTCTGCTGACTATAAAGTGGCGAACCAGCAAGAATATGCAGAGGCGTTGTCGTCTATTGATAAGGGTGACTCAATTATTCTTGCTAATGGTGTGTGGAATGATTTTGAGATTTTATTCGAAGGAAAAGGCAGTAAGGATCAACCGATAACGCTAATGCCTGAAACAAAAGGCCAAGTAATTCTCTCTGGCCAATCAAATTTACGACTCGCTGGCGAACACTTAGTTGTGTCTGGCCTAGTATTTAAAAACGGTTACACGCCAACCAGTGCGGTAATTAGTTATCGAAAAAGTAAACAAAAGCTAGCTAACTACACTCGGGTTACCGAAGTGGTAATAGATAATTTTAGTAATCCAGAGCGTTTTGAAAACGACTACTGGGTCGCGATGTATGGTAAGCACAATCGTTTCGACCATAATCATTTAGAAGGTAAGCTCAATAAAGGCGTAACCATGGCTGTACGTTTGAATACGCCGGAAAGCCGAGAAAATTATCACCGTATCGACCATAACTATTTCGGCCCGAGGCCAATCTTGGGTTCTAACGGCGGAGAAACATTGCGTGTGGGTACGAGCCATTATTCGCTGAGTGATTCGTTCACTACTGTTGAAAATAACTACTTTGACCGTTGTGATGGCGAATTGGAGATTATTTCAAACAAGTCTGGTAACAACAAACTTATCGGTAATGTGTTTTTTGAATCACGCGGTACATTGACCATGCGCCATGGTAATGACAACACCGTTTCTGAAAACGTTTTCTTTGGTAATGGCGTTGATCACACGGGTGGTATTCGTTTAATTAATAAACGACAAACTATTAAGAACAATTATATGGAAGGGCTTGCTGGTTATCGTTTTGGTGGTGCCTTGGTGGTGATGAATGGTGTGCCAAATTCGTCGATCAATCGTTATCACCAAGTTGAAGACTCGTTTATTGAAAACAATACGCTGGTTAATTCGGATCATATTCAGCTCGCTGCGGGCAGTGATGCTGAGCGTTCAGCCGTGCCGATTCGAACTACCTTTAAAAATAATATAATTTTTAATGATAATAAAAAAGACACCTTTACTGTCTATGATGATGTAAGTGGTATTGCGTTCGAGAATAACGTATTAAATAAGGTCGAAAAACCTACCATAGCGGGTGGCTTCGTAAGTAAAGAGCTTACGATGAAACGTGCTGATAATGGTTTGATGTATACCGTTGGCGAACCTAAGAGTGTGGGTGTGTCGCAAAGTTTGAAGCCAATCCAGAAGAATCAAGTAGGTGTGAGTTGGTATCCAAAGCCGGGTCCAAAAAAGGTATTTGATAAAGGTCAAATAATTACGGTTAAAGCCGGCATAGACACATTACCCAAGGCCGTTGCTAGTGCAAAAGATGGTGATACTTTGGTGCTTTCTGCTGGCGATTATTCTGTTTCAAGAACAATGGTGTTAGATAAAGCTGTAACCGTGAAAGCCGCAAGCGTTATTAAGCCGTTGAATGTCACAATCTCTTATCAGCGCGGTGCATTATTTGAAATCCAACATGGTGGTAGTCTTAAATTACAAGGTTTGAAAATTTCAGGTTCTGAATCTCCAGACAGTTCAAATAATCGAGTTATTCGCACGGTACGGCGTTCAATGTTGACCAATTACAACTTAGTTGTAGACAACGTTGAGGTGGTCGATTTAGACGTGAATCACTCGTTTACTTTCTTGTCTGTAGGTAAGGGCACGTTTGCCGATAACATTGAAATCACGAATTCTCATTTTAAAAATATTACCGGCTACATTCTAGCGTTGGCAGAAGAGTCTGACGACGATGGCATCTATAATGCTGAATATGTAACAATTAAAAATTCAACGTTTGAAAATGTACAAGGCGCCGTGCTTAATTTTTATCGCGGTGGACGTGATGAAAGCACTTTCGGCCCGCATTTAGACATGTCAGGCAATTTATTATCAAACGTAGGTAATGGCAAACGTAACAAGGCAGAAGCGGCCGTTAGATTACAAGGTGTTCAAGTTACTTCAATTAAAGATAACGAATTTAAAAACACGCCTGCGATTAATATTATCCATACCGTGGGTGAGCCTAGAACACGAATTGAGAAAAATCGTTTCATCGCAACACCAGTGCCAACTGTCGTTGAGTTGAATAGCGACGAAGAAAACACTGCAATTATTGTTGATAATTTAGTTAAAGTTAAGTAGTTGGATGGGGTGCTGTCAAAGCCAGAATATTGCTGAAGATTTATTCAGACAAATCATGCTTCGTTCAGTTAATGAAAACTTCCTTGGAGGAGAATAATAATAATGAAAATCAAAAATTTACGTTGGTGGGTTATCGCTTTGATTGCGCTAGCCACCGTTATTAACTACATTGACAGGCAAGCATTGAGTGTTCTTTGGCCTTATATGGGGAGCGAAATTTACCCTGACAAAAACGCAGATGAATTGAAGCAGGTCTTAGGGACAGTCAGTGTTGTGTTCTTATTTTCATATGCAATTGGTCAAGCGCTGTTCGGTAAGATTTTTGATTGGATTGGTACGCGTTTAGGATTTGTTTTATCCATCGGTGTCTGGTCAATCGCAACGGCTTTGCACGCCTTCGCGCAAGGTGTATTAACATTCAGTATTTTCCGAGCGCTTCTAGGTGTGTCAGAAGCAGGCAACTGGCCAGGTGCGGCTAAAGCCAATGCAGAATGGTTTCCGAGTAAAGAACGTGCGCTTGCTCAAGGAATTTTCAATTCTGGTGCCGCGATTGGCGGTATTATTTCAGTTCCATTAATTGCGTACTTAGCTATCTTCTTAAGCTGGAAAGTGATTTTTGTATTGATTGGTCTTATTGGCCTGTTATGGCTGATTCCATGGTTGTTTTTGGTTAAATCTCCACCAGTTGAACATCCGTGGATAACCGATGAAGAGCGCGATTACATTCTTTCAGGTCAGAAAACTCAAGCCTTAGATGATGGCCAAGGTGATGACGGTTACGCTCCAAGCTATGGTGAAATGTTGTCTCGCAAAGAAAGTTGGGGTGTTATCATTGCGACCGCAGCGATTGATCCAATATGGTGGCTATTTATCGTTTGGATTCCAACTTATTTAGTTGAAGTTTATCAAATGGATGTTAAAGGTCTGGCTATTATAGGTTGGGTCCCGTATGTCGGCGCAATGTTCGGCGCTTGGTTTGGTGGGCTGTTAGCTCAAAATCGAATCAAAGCTGGTTGGTCTGTTAATAAAACTCGTAAAGGCGTAATTATTCTTGGTTGTCTAATTATGTTGCCTGCATTATTGATGCTGTCTAATCCTGGAAATGAATACGTTGCGGTATTTATTATGGCGGTTATTTTGTTTGGTTTTCAAACATCAATTGGTAGTATTCAAACGTTACCAAGCGATATGCTAAGTAAAAAATCCGTTGGTTCTTTGGCTGGCTTTGCTGGCATGGCCGCTAAATTTTCAGCGGCTGGTTTGACCGCTGCGGTTCCATTCTTAACCGCAGGCGCTCAATATCAAAATGTGTTTATTCTTGGTGCGGCACTGGCAACAATTGTCATATTTAGTATTTTGGTGTTATGCCCTAAAATTGAACCATTACAAGCAAAAGCGTAAGGTTTTACTTACAAGCAGTATGCTGATTTAAGCTTATATAAAATCAGCATACTTTTTTAAACTTATAAAGGGTGTGATGTTATTGCACTGTTTAGTATTTAACCGGTCGATAAATTTGATTGGTTTATTTAAATTTAATCTACTCAGTAGTTAGGAAATAAAATGAAACTTGAAAACAGAGTTATTATTGTAACTGGTGGCGCCCGAGATATCGGTAAAGCTATTTCTCTAAAATTAGCGGCCGAAGGCGCTAAAGTAGCGATCAACTATTACGGTTCTGAGCAAGGTGCGAAAGACACACTTGCCGAAATCGAAGCAGCCGGTGGTTCAGCATTGATCCTTCAAGGTGATATGACGAAACAAGAAGACGTTGCTGCATTAGTTGCAAAAACTCAAGAAACGTTTGGTTCGCAAGAAGTTCACGGTCTAGTAAACGTTGCCGGTGGATTATTGGCTCGTAAGACTATTGACGAAATGGATCTAGAACACTTCAATAAAGTAGTTCAACTTAACTTGAACTCTACCTTTCTAACAACAAAAGCGGTGGCGCCTTTGATGAAAGAAGGTGCGGCGATTGTTAACTTGGCATCACAAGCTGGTCGTGATGGCGGTGGCCCAGGTTCATCGGCCTATGCTTGTTCTAAAGGTGCGGTCATTACGTTTACGCGTTCAATGGCGAAAGAGCTTGGCCCTAAAGGCATTCGAGTTAACTCATTGTGCCCAGGCATGATCAGCACTCTCTTTCATGACACATTCACCAATGAGCAAGTTCGCACAAACGTTGCTAACATGACACCATTACGTCGTGAAGGTGGTGCTGCCGAAGTTGCCGATGCTGTTAGTTATTTGTGTAGTGATGAGTCTTCATTCATTCACGGTACAAACATCGACATTAACGGTGGCTTGTTGTTCTCATAAAGAATAACTCGTTAAGCTAGAAGAGATTGCCACTGAGTGTGTTGATAGCGATTATTCGCGTTAAGCATACTTTGACCTTATTGTATTGTTAGATACATTGGGGGCAATCTCACTAAATTTGCTATAAGCAAACATATTTTCAGTCTATTTAGTTCTGTATGAATCATCCCACGCAACCCAGTATCGCTGTTCTAGGCGAGTGTATGCTTGAGCTAAGCTTACCTCCCTTATCCTCATTGCAAAGCGCCATTCCTGCTAATTTTGCATTTGGCGGCGATACCTTGAATATGTCCGTCTATATGTCTAGGCTTGGCACTAAGGTTGACTACGTAACCGCGCTTGGCGACGACAAATCAAGTGATTGGTTGTTGCAGCGCTGGGCCGCAGAGGGTGTGGAATGTTCACATGTCATTCGATGTAAAGATCAGGTGCCTGGAATGTACATGATTGAATTAGATCAATACGGTGAACGCTCATTTAAGTATTGGCGTGCCAATTCACCGGCATCGAAAATGTTTGATGACGCAACACAAGCCAAACGCATCTTCGATACTTTAAACTCTTTCGATACGATATTTTTATCAGGTATCAGTTTAGCGATTTTAAAACCTGACGTCCGGGCGACGCTGATTGAGTTTTTAGGAGAATACCGAAAGGGCGACGGCAAAGTCGTGTTCGACTGTAATCATCGACCAAATTTGTGGAATGGGCCCGATGAAGCGATGAGTTGTTATACACAAATGTATCAAGTAACTGATATTGCTTTACCTACCTTTGATGATGAGCGGGCTTTATTTGGCTACCAAACTCCAGAGCAAGCGCTAGAGGTCATTTTAGCCAGTGGCGTATCTGAAGTGGCTCTGAAGATGGGTGAAAAGGGCTGTTATTATGTGGACCAAGGAAAGGTCGGTTTTGTGCCGGTTAAGCCAGTTAAAGTGATTGATACCACCTCCGCTGGAGATTCATTTAATGCCGGGTATATGAGTCGGCGTCTGGTCGGCGGATCGGTTGAAGAGGCTTGTCGAGCCGGGCATCGTTTAGCCTCAACGGTTGTTCAGCATCGCGGCGCTATCATACCTATTGAAGCGATGCCAGCTAGCCAGTAAACCGAGCGATCAGCGCGGGTAGAGTGGCTTGAGGTCAGCCGATTGTTTGCTCTGTTTTATCGTGACTTTCTTCAGTTTTTCTCGATGCTCTTTAAGTAACTTATCTATTTCGCTTATCTGTGGCTTTTCTTCGTCTCGGTAAAGGTGCTTATCTAGCGCCGCAAATACGTCACGCAATTTTTCCGACCCACCGGCTTTGATTCCCTCGAATGCGAGCGTCTCTAGGCTCACCGGCGCGCCTACATTAAGTATTACAGCACCCCACGCACTGATACTGTTTCTGATCGAACGGCTGTTTTCAGATTTAAGCGAGCTCTGTAGTACGGCCCATGCTTGCTGCTCAGATTGCCCCTTAGCATTGACAATAACCGGCTCAGCTTTAGGTCTTCGCCTGGCGGTAAGAAAGAAAAATTGAACCAGTACGACGACAAGCAACAACCCAGATATCAGTTGCCATGTCGTCTTTGAGCCGTTATTAGTGTTTGAGACCGTGTCAAATTGATTGCTATTGAGTGGGGTTTGCGCCGCTACCGCATTTATCGGCGCAGCCGTGCCTGTGATGGTTAGGCTCTGTGCTTCTAAGGTTGATGTTTGCCATTGATCAGTATTGGTATTCCACCACTCGATTGTTACTTCAGGCAGGACAAAATTACCGGCTCGATTGGCAACGATCGCAGCAGACTCAATACGAGTTGCTATGAAGCCGTTAGTCGATTTTGACGTGTCTAACTGGGCCTGGTCTTTATATGACTTTAAATTAGCATCTAGCACACCGAGATCTAGAGGCGGTATCGCGCTCGCGAGCTGACCTTTGGCTGTCACGGTAATTATGCGCGTTATTGGTTCGCCAACGTTAAGGTTCGATGCGTCTCCCGACCATTTTGATTCAATCACCACATCTTCTGCTGGGAACCATTGCTGGGCGTTGTTGGGGGGCGGTGCTTTAACGGTTATATTTAATTGTTTGCTACGAGCAATAACCTGAGTGCCACTTGAACCAAATACACGGCGTCTGGCGTTGACTAAAGCCGTGTAGGTCATGACCGGAATTATTATTTCGCCCGCCTCTTTGGCAAATACTGAATATTTCAATAGCACCACCTGGCGAGCAATTCCATTATCAACGCGACGAAAATTTTGCTGGTCTAGCACTTCGATATCAGCATTTTGTATAACCAGTTGTGGCCCCTTAAGGTCGCCAACATTGTCTTGTGCCGAGATCTCAAGCTCTACGATGAGTTGCTGGTTTTGGTAGACTTGGTTCGCATTAGCACTTACCTTTACATCTAAAGGGGCACTGCTGTTGGCACCCTTAACCGCGTTGCTCACCGCGATTGAAATAGCTTTGCTGGTCTCGGTATCAACGGTAAAGGCTGGAATCGTTAAGACGCCCTCATTTTTGGGAACGAGGGTGATGGTCCAGGTTGTCGAGGCTCTATTTTCAGACTTGCCATTGACGATGTTGAAAGAACTGCGGCTCTGGGGTGTGGAACCGAGAACTTCAAAATTTTCTTGTAGAGGGCTTAAATCTAAGCTTGACGTATCGACTTGCTTATCAATGCTAACCACTAAGGTAAGGGTTTCGTTGGTGCCTATCTCATTACGATTTACCGTACTGGTCAAGGTTGCGGCGCTTGTTAAGCTTGAAAACGCCAAGCTCGTTAGCGCAATAAAAAGCATTGAATAATGTGATAAGGATTTCATAGGGTTAATATCGTTCTTGTTTCGCATTTTCGCTGGCCCGACGCCCATTTTGCTGAGCTCGTTGTTGAGCTTGATAGTCAAATTTTCGACGTAACAAACCGCTTGGGTCGTCTTGAATTGCACGTAGCCACTGTTCGCTTGAATCTTTGAGCGGTTGGTCTGTGTCACTTACCGTGACCTCACCGCTAGGTGAGTCAGTCGGTTCGTTTTCCGCGTCACCTGTTTCGGCACTGGCCTGCTCCTCTTGCTTAGGCTCTGCTTCAGCTGGTTGTTCGTCAGCCGCTGTTTCCGAGCCGGCCTCGTCAGACTCGTTTGTCTCGGGTTCAGGCGCAGACGGGGGCTCGGAAGGGTCTTGAGTTTGGTTCTCTTGCGCTGCTTGGTCTTGCGAATTTTCAGATTCTGAGCTTTGAGATTCCGATTCTTTAGATTCCGATTCTTGGCTACTGTCTTGATCTTGGTTTTGCGATTGACTGTCTTTAGAGTCGCTCTCGTCAGAGCCTTCGGAATCTTGTTCTTGGTTCTGCAGTAGTTGTTCGATAATCGATTTATTGTGCAAAGCATCTTGGTTGCTAGGGTCGAGCGCTAAGGCTTTGTCATAAGATTCCAGTGCTTCTTTGAGCTGACCGCTAAACGCTAGCGCATTAGCTTTATTGTACAAGCTCTTTGTATCTTCAAATTGAGATAACTGACTGATGGCTTCGTCATAGGCGCCATTTCTATAGTTTGCTATCGCCGACCAATCTTCACGTTCAAAGGTGTCCGCGGCCGCACCGTAGTCGCCATTTTTCAGTTGCTTAACGGCTTGTTGGTCTCGAGTTTGCCAGAGGTCCTTCCAAAATGAATCGGCTGCATAAGCTTCATTCGGAGCAAACATGAGCATCGTTAGGCAAAACGGTAAGAGGTAGAGTGCGCCTTTACGAAATAGCAGCAGTGCGAATGGCAGTATTAGTAGAACTAACCAGTGGCCCATGTCGACCCAAGTATCGTAAACAATACTGCTCTCTCGTGTCTGCTCGGTCTGGGTGGCTTCAAATGTATTGACTTGCAGGGTAGTAATGTCGGTGTTATCGGCACTAAGCGCTGAAAAGCGACCGCCGAGCGACGAAGCCATGGTGCGCATTGCCTTGGCATTGACTTTCGATAACACAATTTCTCCACTGGCTTTACGAATAAAACCGCCATTAGCGGCGGGGATTGGCGTCGCATCATTGCCGCCGACGGCAAGAACCGACAAACGATAATTAGAGTCTATTGAATCACTCACATTTTTAATCGCATCATCAGCGACGCCATCACTAATAAGCAGAATCTGCCCAGAAGATAAACCCGCATCGATTAACAATTGTTGCGCGAGTTCGATTGCCGCTTCGGTATTGCTTCCAGCGCTAGGCATTACGTTTGGGTGCAGCGCTGGCAGCAAGGCCTCGATAGTCCTAGGGTCATCCGTTAATGGGCTCACGGTATGTGCATCACCGGCGTAGGCAATCAATGCGATCTGCCCATCTTCTTTTTGCCTTAATACATCAATCAATTTGTACTTCGCACGGGTTAGGCGATCAGGGCTTAGATCTTGCGCTAACATCGATGGCGATAAATCTAACACTAATACAAGCGCTCTTTGGTTTTGTGCAGTAGGCGCGGATTGCTTATCCCAGCTTGGGCCCGCTGCAGCCGTAATCATGCCAAGACTTAGCAGTAACAGGGACCAGATCCACAATGTTGATTGTGTTGAAGTCGAGACTTTTAATGCACTAAGCATCTCTTTGGGTATGTAGCTTGACCATTGTTGATCACCGCGTTGCTCTTTGAGTAGCCACCAGAGCAGCGTCGCAACCGGCAAACCCCACAGCCATTCAGGGCGAATGAAGTGAAATTGTTCAAGGCTTGAAATAACTAAGTTGAGGTTCATTAACCCCTCCGCCTAAGTAGCATCAATATGGCACATAAAATTAGCGCCACTGCCAAAGGCCAATGCAGTAAGCTTCTCGTCGGTCTAAACGTCTGATCTTCTGGTATTGGCTCTAGTCGATCAATCTCGGCATAGATTTGCTGCAACTCTTGTGGGTTGCGAGCTCGAAAGTATTTGCCTCCGGTTTTATCGGCAATCGTCGTTAAGGTTTGTTCGTCTAACTCAGTCGAGGGGTTGGTTCGCCGGTTCCGCCCAAAAAAGTCGCGACTTGTTACTTCGTCAGCCCCGACACCAATGGTATGAATTTTAATTTCCGCTTCGGCCGCAATGTTAGCGGCTTGCAAAGGCTCGGTGCCAGCCGTGTTAGCGCCATCAGTGAGTAAAATTAGTACTCGGCTTTCTGCGGGTCGGCCTCGTAAGCGTTTGATGGCTAAACCGATTGCATCGCCTATGGCGGTGGCATTACCTGCGAAGCCTAGTTGTGCTTCTTGGAGTTGTTGGTTGACCGTTTTGCTATCGTAGGTCAGTGGCGTCTGCAGGTATCCTTGCTGACCAAATAATATAAGACCTAAACGATCGCCAGCGCGCTTTTGCACAAACTCTCCAACAACCGCTTTAACGGCCGTTATTCGATCGGTATACCCTCTGTTAACTAGCATGTCTTGCTGGCTCATTGAGCCAGAGATATCCACTGCGAGCATTAAGTCTCGGCGGTCTTGCGGTAAATTTACTGGATCGCCAACCCAAGTTGGTCTCGCCACGGCGATCAATAAGCTAAGCCATACTAGCCAAACTAAGGATGCCTTGAGAATGCTGTTGCCGCCAGAGCTTAAGTGCGCGTCGTTGAGATTTTGAAGCGCATCAAAAAATGGAACCTGTATTGCTGACGCATTCGTGTCTTCACCTTTGCTGAACCAACGGACAAGCAGTGGCAATGGTAATAGGGCAATCAAATATGGCCATTGCCAGCTAAGCATTCGTTAACTCCTTGAGGTGCTCAACTCGCGCACTTGGTTCCGAGCTATGCTCGAGTAACCAAGTTTTTATTTCTTCATGCAAACGCCCAACATCTACATTTGGGTTTTGATGATACAACTGTTGTGTGAGCGCGAGCTGCGCGCTGTCTGAAAACGGATGCGTGCTTCGGGCGTTTAAAAAAGTGATCCAAGCGACCCCTGAAAGATTGCTAGCATTATTGTCAAAGTGCAAACAGGCTCGTTTTAGCACCGCATTTGCCGCTTGTAGATAGTCAGAGTCTTTCTTTTCGGTCTGCCAAACATGCTGATGATGGGTGAGTTTGCTAAGCGCTAAGGTGCGGTACCTGTTCACTCGTCGGCGCCTCATTAATGCCACTATACACAGTGTCAGACTGCTAACAATAAGCACAATAATGATCCACCAGCCAATCGCTAGCGGCCACCAGCTGACAGCGTCAGGTGTTTGCACGTCGCGCAGTTGTTGTTCAAGAATATCTTTTAGTTGATCGTTCATTTTTGATCAGCGAAGAGCCTAATCAGTGCTTGCTTTGCGGTTTGTGATGTATCAATGCTGGCGTAATGAGCGCGTGCTTTGGTTGCCGCGGCAATCAATAGCGTTTGCCGTTCGGACATCTGTTGCTCATAGGCTTTACTTAATGAGTTTGATAAATTTATTTTCGATGACTGCTTGCCATCGCTAATCGCTACGTTGCCTAAGCGTGGAAGCCGCTGCTCTAGTCTATCGCTTACCTGGAGCAGTGTTAGATCAGAATGCTTGCCTAGATTACTTAGTGATTTAGCGGCGGCACTGTCAAAATCGTGGAAGTCGCTAATGATGAAAACGGCGGTTCCAGGGCGTGTAATTCTGCGGCATTCCTCAAGACTTTGGCTCAAGCTGATTCTTGCTTTGACGCCGTTGGGCTCGACCAGAGTTGGTCGTGCAAGTTCATGATTCAGTTGATGTATATCATGTATAAATCGCAGCACGGCTTGTTTGCTGCGCCGAGCTCTACTGTCGCTCTCTAGATAGTCGCCAATGACTTGTCCGCCAACACGGTCGCCGCCTTTAAGAGCCGCCCAGCCGATGCCGGCGGCTAACTCTGCTGCCAGTACCGATTTAAATTGAATGCTTGAGCCAAAATAAAGGGCGCGACGTTGGTCGACCAAAATGTGACAAGGCCGTTCGCGTTCTTCGCAAAAAAGTTTGGTGTAGGTACCTTGTGCACGCGCTGACACTTTCCAATCGATGGTGCGAATATCATCTCCCGCTTGGTATCGTCGAACTTCTTCGAACTCCATCCCTCGGCCGCGGTAGCGAGACCTTACGTTGCCTAGCAATAAGTTACGTGCGGCTTGCCTAGAAAAGAGTGTTAGGCCATGCGCCCAGTGACGAGCGCTCAAAAGGCGAGCAAGGTCAGTGACGATGCCATGATCGCCCAGCGCAGCAATCTCTTTTTCTGATATGTTATTCATCACGCTTATAGGTGGCCGTTGAGCTTAGGCAACCGCGACACGAGCGAGTAATTCATCAATCGTTTTATCGGGGGTTATGCCATCGGCCTCAGCTTCGTAACTTAGTATCAGTCGGTGGCGCAAGCAGTCGTGGGCGACCGCTTGTATGTCATCAGGTGAGACAAAATCGCGTTGATTTAGCCACGCATGTGCGCGTGCGCATCGATCAATTGCAATGGTCGCTCTTGGGCTAGCGCCGAACTCAAGCCAGCTAGCTATATCGGTGCCATAGGCACTTGGGTTTCGAGTTGCAAGCACAAGTTGAACCAAGTACTCGTCGACTGAATCAGCCATATGGACTTGCATTACTTCTTTACGAGCGCTGAGAATCGTTTGCTGAGATATTTCTTGTTCGGGCTTAGCGGCTTGATCGGCCAAGGCCTCTCCACGTGATAGAGCTAGGATTTGTTTCTCAGCATCAACATTTGGATAGCCAATTCGAACATGCATCAAGAATCGGTCAAGTTGCGCTTCTGGCAACGGGTACGTGCCTTCTTGCTCAATTGGGTTCTGTGTGGCCATAACTAAAAACAGGTTTGGCAAATCTAAGGTTTCTCTCCCCACACTCACTTGCCGTTCAGCCATGCCTTCTAATAATGCTGATTGCACTTTCGCTGGTGCGCGGTTTATTTCATCAGCTAATACGAGGTTGTTAAAGATCGGGCCTTGTTGAAAATCAAAGCTCGATGTTTCTGGGCGATAGATTTCGGTTCCAGTGATGTCCGAGGGCAATAAATCTGGAGTAAACTGAATGCGTTGAAAGCTGCCCTGAATGCCTTCTGACAGTGCTTTAATCGCTTTGGTTTTGGCCAGCCCTGGAGCGCCTTCGACCAATAGGTGCCCATCGGCAAGTAGCGCGATAAGCAGTCTATCAACCAGTTTCGGTTGGCCTAATATTTGGCTAGAAAGCCATTGGCGTAGTGAATTAAACTCAGCATGCATACTGATTAGCCTCTTTTTTATGTTCTATTTGAATCAAACTAGTGATTCTTTGACAATATTTATATACACGCTAATAAATTTTTCAACTTAAAAATTTGTTAATCATGTTAGTGATTCTGGCAATGGTTTAACTGAGTTAACCGAAACGCTGATTTAGCTCGGCCATTTCTATCTCATCGAAGCCGGCTTGAAGTCTGGCTGCGATATTAAATGGCCCTCTAAGTTGGCCATGGAGGTAGGTTTCAACCATCGTAGTAAAGGTTTTTCTCGGTTCGAGATCTCGAGACTTACATTGATAAAAAAACCATTGCGAGCCAGTGTGAACATGGCCAATTTCGTCCTGATAAATTATTTCAAGTATTT
>JALZVW010000101.1 GCA_023301745.1 Arenicella sp.
ATTTAAAAAATGTATCTACCTCTATATTTACATAACTTATTGTTGTTGTGTACTAGTTTCACGTGGGTCTGTGTGAAAGGGGGGGATTGAAAAAATTCAAGGCGGCGAATACAGAAGTGAAATGCAGTTAAGCTCTTTTTAATTGTGTTCTAGTGTTGAAAATTCATAAGACGAGCCTCCTTTACGAGGTGCCAAATTGAGGTGCTTGGGCTACGTAAGCTGATTCGCAGTTTCGAACTGCATGGCAATTTCTGGCTTTGAAAATTTTACACACAGACGTTGTTCGAGCAAGCGTTTGGCGCCTGAGTCAGTGGTTTAGAAACACTGAAAAATGATTCGAAGGTAGTCAGAACGGTGGTTCAGATTCAGGCGGATTAAATTTAACTTTGCCTTGAGTTGCGTTCACCAAGATTTTATTAAAGAATTGTATTAACCTAGTATTGCTTTCCACTACCTAAGCTTACGCCCATGCTGCCAGCCATCGCCAACATTGTCTTATCGGCAACCGGTGCACACGCAATTGATAACTCGACGGTAATTCAATCGTTATGGAGTGGTTATGGCCAGATTGTGCGCCTTGAACTTAGTGGCGGCGCTTACCGGTCTGTGATACTCAAGCATATCAAATTGCCAGACGTAACGACTCACCCGCGGGGCTGGAATACTGGCTTGTCTCATCAAAGAAAAATACGTTCTTATCAGGTGGAAGCCCACTGGTATCAGCGCTATGCGGCGCACTGTGCTAACGATTGCGTGGTGCCAATTTGCCTCGCGGTAAAGGCACACCAAAATGAAACGTTTTTAGTATTGACTGATCTCGATGACGCTGGGTATGACGTTAGAAAAGACAAGGCTGACACCGATGACATTTACGCTTGCTTAGATTGGTTGGCGAGCTTTCACGCAACATTTTTAAACAGTAAAACAGATGGTTTGTGGGAGTGCGGTACGTATTGGCACCTTGATACTCGCCCGGATGAATTGGCCGCTTTGGATGATGTTACGCTGCGCAACGCCGCACCGCTCATTGACCAAAAGTTACGACAATGTCGTTATCAAACGTTAGTGCACGGTGATGCTAAATTAGCCAATTTTTGTTTTCGGCCAGATAGCTCAACGCTTGATTCGCCACTATCGCCACCAAGTGTTGCCGCAGTTGATTTTCAATATATTGGCCATGGCTGCGGTATGAAAGACGTGGCATATTTTCTGGGTAGCTGCTTAAACGAAGATCAATGCGAGGCGATGGAAAGCCAACTATTGGATTACTATTTTTCTATTTTTCTTGATCGCGTCGCCCATAAAAAAGCCAACATTAATGCGGCTGAATTAGAAAATGAATGGCGAGAACTTTACCCAGTAGCGTGGGCCGACTTTCATCGCTTTATCAAAGGCTGGAGCCCGGGCCACTGGAAAATTAATAGCTATAGTGAAAAAATCACGACTAGTGTTATTAATAATCTACAGCCGTGAGCCCGATTAATTTACAGCCATGGGTCGTCTTAATTTACAGCCATGAGCCCGAATAGTTTAAAACCATGAGCCCAGCATTTTCAACAGAGCAACTGCAATTGTTGTGCAAGCTTGCTATTCAAGCGGCACAAGAAGCTGGCCAGTGGATAGAGAAATTCGATGGCCATAATGTGCCGAGAGTTTTTAAAGGTGCCGGCAGCAGCGAGGCATCGCAGCTTGTGACAGAAGTGGATATTGGTAGCGAAGAAATTATTCGACAGCGGTTACAAAGAATTTCTGCGACGCTAGATATTGCGTTTGTTGGCGAAGAATCGTCTTCCAGCATTGGCCTCGATGCAGAGCCGCGTTTTGAAAAACCGCACTTCTGGTGTGTTGACCCACTTGATGGCACCTTGCCCTTCGTTGAGGGCCGTGCAGGCTATGCCGTATCTATTGCGCTGCTTGAACGATCCGGCAAACCATTAATCGGAGTTGTATACGACCCAAGTCGCCGAACCTTGTTTCACGCTATCAAGGGGCAGGGCAGCTACCGAGACTTGGCTCCATTTAGTCAGAGTGAACTCCTTACAAAATCGTTGGTGGTCTACGCTGACGGCAGCTTTAAAACACATGTAAATTATAAGTCGGCGGCAAGTGCTTTAGAGCGGTGCGCAGCCACTTTAGGCTTAGACGATGTGACATTTGTTTATGGTAATGGCGCCGTAAAAAACGCTTGCCAAGTACTAGAGTCGAAGCAAGCCTGTTACTTGAAGTTACCCAAAAAGGAGGACGGTGGCGGCAGCATTTGGGATTACGCCGCCACGGCTTGTATCGCTCATGAGGCTGGAGCTTGGGCTAGTAACATACATGGGCAAGCCTTAGCGCTTAATCGTTTAGATTCTACCTTCATGAATCACGAAGGCATTATCTTTGCGTCGAATAAGCAAATAGCGCAACTCGTAATTGCGGCACTCTGAGTTAAAAACATTAGAGTGATCGTTCGATATAAACCTTTGAGTAAGCTCGCCTCTAAGTGACTAGAGTATTATTTTCTGATATCAGGCTGATCGTTCAGTTGCGAATTCAAAAGCAAGAATTCCCGCGGCTAAATCTTCTAGCGACGTTCCCGTTGATTTGAACGTCGTAATTTCTTGATCACTTTGCCGGCCGTTATGTTCCCCTCGTGATAGTGCATATAAATCGGCGACGATATCGTCCGCCGTAATAATGTTATCGGCCACAGGCTGTACATAGTCACCGCCTTCGCTGAGTGCCCCCTCAAATGTGTCGGCGAACAATGTCGATGCTTTAATTAGAGTGTCATCAGACTCTCTCATGCTGGGCGTGAACGCTCCTACTAGGTCAATGTGAGTGCCTGCTCGAACGTTTTCGCCAAGTATTAATGGTGAATCTGAAAGCGTAGCGCTGCTGATAATATCGGCTCGAGCGCATTGTGAATTTAGGTCTACAACTGCGCTAATGTCTACGCCCTCAATGCTCAGCGACTCCGCCAGCTGCTTGGACTTATTACTGTCTCGAGCCCAGATTTCAACTGTGGTGATTGGTCGCACATTGCAGTGTGCTTTGATTAGGTGAGGCGCTAAGCCTCCGGCGCCGATCATGAGCATGTGATTTGAGTCGACCCTTGATAGATAAGTAGAGGCCAATGCCGAGGCCGCCGCTGTACGTCTTTTTGTCAGTTCATTGCCGTCGATGATGGCCAGAAGTTCGCCACTGACCGAGGAGTAAAGTAGGTAACTAGCCGCAACAGCCGATTTGCCTCGCTTGTGGTTTTCAGGCACGACCATTACGTGCTTAATGCCTAAATATTTTCCGCTTTGCCATGCCGGCATAAGCAGTAAGGTCGCATCAGCTTCGTTAGGCACTGCTACCGGGTGGTGGTGACGAAGCGGTGCTTCGCAGCCTTCTCGAAACGCGTCTCTCAGTGCACTAATTAGGGCGCTGCGATCGAGCGCCTCGCCCGTTTGAACGGCGTCTAATATCAGCAAAATAGCCTAGGTTTGTAACAACGGTTCATGCGATTAAAAGTACTTCTGTTGAATGCCTGCAACCAAAATGATGGTTATCATGAGCGGCGCAAGGTAGCGAATCATCAGCAATAAAAACTTACCGAGCTTTCGGTCAGAGTCGCTTAATTCGGCTTCGATGATGCTCTTATCTAAGCGCCAACCGACAAACAGCACTACCATTAATGCTGAGAACGGTAGAAGTATAGGGGCGGTTAAACCGCCGTCTAAGAAGTCTAAGAATTCAATGCTGTAAAGGCTACCAAAGCCAACGATAACCATAACAATGCCAACATAGACTGCGGCTTTCGCTTTAGTTATTTTAAAGTGTTCTGACGCGTGAGCGACTGCGGGCTCGAGTAATGCAACACCGGTAGTTAAGGCTGAGAAAAACGCCATGCAGAAAAATGCCGCCCCGACTAAATTACCACCAGGCGTTTCAATTAATGCGGTTGGCAGTGTTTGAAAAAACAAGCCAGCACCGGCGCTAAAGTCTAAGCCGTATTTAAATACAATTGGGAATATCGCTAAGCCGGCGATCAACGCCACGGCGGTGTCTGCCAAGCCGATAATAACCGCCGACTGGGGAATGCTGATGTTTTTTGGTAGATAACTGCCGTAGGCAATCATCATCGCCATGCCCAGGCCGATAGAGAAGAACGCTTGGCTGAGGGCGCTTACGGCGACGCTGCCATCAATTTTTGAGAAGTCAGGCGAGAATAGAAATTGCAATGCTTGGCTAGTGCCGCCAGACTCCCATGATGAAAATATGCTGTAGCAGCTTAGCAGGAACAAGAGCACAAAGAACGCTGGCATCAATACCTTAGATGCGAGTTCGATTCCTCTATTTACGCCGCGAGCCACCAGCCAAATCACCATTATCGAGAAGGCTAAAAACCAGGGCATTAGTTCTAATGGGCTTTCGGTTAGTGCTGTGAACTGATCGGCAATTTGAAGTGGTGTGAGCCCGTCGAACGCGCCCACTAAAAATTTGGGTATATACGCCATTACCCAAGCCGCCACCACGGCGTAGAAACTCACAATCAGAAATGCCGCTAGCATGCCGGCCCAAGCGCCTAAGCTCCACAGGCGCGACGAGGTGCTGCGATCAGCTAGGTCGTTCATGCTGTTCGCGGCACTTGAGGCCCTACCGGCTCGGCCAATGATGAACTCGGCCATAATGGTCGGTATGCCAATAAATACAACGCAAGCCAAATAGACCACAATGAATGCGCCACCGCCATTGGAACCGGCTTCTGCTGAAAAGCGCCAGAGGTTGCCTAGGCCAACCGAGCAGCCGATTGCAGCCAAGGTGAATGCAAAACGAGAGGACCACTGAGCTGTATCTGAACTTGCCATTTTTATTCTACTTACTTGTTATTGATTGAAATATACTAATCGCTTAGTGCATCATTATGCAAAATTATAAATCGAGTAAGTGCTTTCATGACCTCAAATTGTATCCATAAACAACCCAACGCCAGCATGTGTTACATCTGTGGTCGAGATAACCCCGTGGGCTTGAAAATGGAGTTTTACGACGATGGTGCAGGCATGGTTAAAAGCGTAGTCACACCGGCCGATCATTTTCAGGGCTATCCTGGTGTATTGCACGGTGGCGTCGTCGCATCGATTCTTGATGAAGTAGTCGGTCGCTCAATAATGGCCGGAGATCATCACCGTTTTATGATGACGGTTAGTATGAACGTACAATATCGCCACCCGGTTCTGATGGGGCAAGAGTTAACCGCAATTGGAAATGTAACTCGCCTAAAGGGGCGAATAGGCAAAGCCGAAGGTCAGCTTGTTTTGCCGGACGGTACGGTTGCCTGTGAGGCGCAACTGGTGCTGGCCGATATGCCTGCCGAATTAGCCAATGAAGAACGAATTGACTTTTTGGGTTGGCGCGTAGACCCCGATTAGCGTTCTTTAGCTCTCGCTGAGAGTAAAATTACCCGAGCGACTATCGAACACGCTAGCATGACTGCGAAAATAGGCAGTAATTCACCGTTCGAGACGACCGACCCAAGGCCACCAATCAATGAACCAAAGGCGAACATAAGGGTAGAATTCAATGAAGAGGCTGCACCAATATTCTTGTTGTAGAGGCTAATGAAATGGCCACTTGATGCAGGCGAAATCGCTCCGCTACAGGCCATCAAAACGCTGATTCCCAACATGATTTGCCAAAGTTTTGGTTCAGTGGTTAAACACAAAATGACCAGTGATGACGCTGTGATAAGCTGTATTAGGTTAGCCCAGTAGATGATCGATGGTAGCTCAACCTTGTTCATCATGCGTGCGGTTAAGCGATTGCCAACCATTAGTGCGAACACCATTGCGCCAAAGTAGGCCGAGAATTGAAATTTAGATTGTTCAAAGTGCTCAATTAAAATAAACGCGGCATTGGTTACGTAGCAAAATAAAACGCCTGAGCTGAAGCCAGTGAACAAAGCGTATCTCAGCCCGATCAAACGGCCATTGGTTCGGTTGTTTATCGCCGCCCAATAGCCCATAAAAACTTGGCTGAAGCTGAATTTTTCCGCTGTGTTCGCGTTTGTTTCAGGGATCCGTAACGTGTAAATTAATGCCATTAGGCTAGTGAAAACGGCCATCGTCACAAATATTGCTCGCCACCCATAGGCTGAAATAATCGTGCCGATTATGGGCGCAAACATTGGTGCCACCAGAACCACTAAGATAATGTTGGCGAACTTCTTACCCACATCTTTAGGCTCGAAAACGTCGCGCACTTGTGCCATGCATATGACCGATGTAAACCCACCGCCGATTGCCTGAATTAGCCGAAAGACTAAAACTTGTTCAATGGTTGTTGCCAGAGCGATCAATACCGAGGCAATCATAAACACCAATAAGCCACCCAAGCCGATACATTTACGGCCGAGTTGGTCTGACAGCGGCCCACCGAGAAATTGGCCCAACGCCATGCCCATCATGAAGGTGCTGACCGTGAGGTTTGCCGTAGCCATACTCACCCCGAAATCACTTGCTAAGTTCGGCAGTGTCGGCAGATACGCGTCAATACCCATCGGCCCGAGTGCCGCTAAACCAGCGACAAAAATCAAGAAGAATCGACTAACGCTGAGTTGTTGCTTGGTATACATAGAGTGTTGTATTGAGTCGCTGGGTTTGCATTTACTTGTTGTGGTCAAGGCGTCTGTGAGCTAGACACCGAAAGCCGCGAAGCACTATACCCTATGCCTGCGACAATCAATGCATAAACTGAGCCATAAAACGCCAAGGTGTCCATGCTAACTCCTTGGTCTATGAGCGCGCCGAGAACAATAGGCGAGGCTGCGGTGGTGATAACCATGACAAATGAGGCAAGCGATTTGATTGAAGCGAAGTGTTTGCTGCCGTAACGTTGAGCGTAAAACGGCGCCGAAATTGCGGCTTGCGCACCCGTCGATACGCCCATCAAAACCATGAAAATACCCGCAATTACGGGTGCGTCGGAGGTTGATAAGGTAAATAGGCCGAGCGCCATTGGTATTGGAATTAATGGCACGAGCTTGATCGCGCCAATTCTATCTACCAAGGCTCCGATCACAAGGCTTGAGACAATCGTTGTAATCGAAAACAAAAAGTACAAGCTACCCCACACGATTAGTGACCAACCTTTGACCTCGGCTAAATGTACTTGATGGAACATGAAGCCGGTATAGAGCAAAGATTGAGATACTAACGCGGGCACAAATAAGTAAAACAATGGGTCTCGAACCACCTCAGCTCGGGTCCATTGACGTTGGGGTGTGCTTGACGGGGCAGTTGATGTTTGCTGGTGTTCATTCGCGTGCTCTAGAAGGTATTGTGCATGGCGAACAGGTTGATGTTGTGACAGCCAAAGCAATGATAGAGGGACTACGATCACGATAAATAGCGATGTTAATTGCCACGCGGTGCGCCAATCAATAACAAGTAATAGCGATATGATCACCGTTGGAATTAACGATTCGGCGACCGAATAGCCCATATTGCTGAGTGAATTGGCTTTGCCTTTGCTGTAGGCCAAGTAGCGCATCATAGTGGTACTGCTGGTCATCGACATCAAGCCTTGGCCTAAATGCCGTAACAGGTAAATCGCAATAAATAACATTACAAAGTTATGGCTAAACGACATCAATAGACAAGCCATGCTTAATAGGCAAACCACAGTGATAGTGAACTTTCGCAACGGCAATCGGTCTAATAACGACCCCGACCAAAGCAAGGTAACCGCGCTGCATAGAGTTGCCAGTGAATAGACTGCACCAAATTGGCCGTGCGACAGATTCAAGTCTTGTCGAAGCTCTCCGCCGAATAGCGCAATAAAGTAAGTCTGCCCCGGGCTGGAGAAAAACATCAGCAAGAAACCAAAAAGTAATAGTCGCCAATCGTTTCGTAATAGTGGAATAAATGACTTAATGGTGGGCTCCGAAACGTGTTTGGGCGGGGTTAGCTTATGTCTGGCGACTTTCTGTTAATCTTTGAAATAAGTCAATAAATCTCGGCGGAAAATTCGGTTTAGCCTCACGGTGTGTAAGCAGCGGTTACAGCCGACTGTTTGGCCTCTGAAGATGACGCTGTCGTACCGCTAACTTACCGTTTAATCGCGTTAGAAAGCCTGCTTTCATAGTTCGCTTTGGTTTTGAGGTTGTCTAATGGCAGTGGCTCAACTTGAATAAGTCCTTTAATCAAGAACTTTGTACTTTATTGTAGGCAGTTTTGTTTGTAAAAAAGATGTGTTTGAACTATTTTCAGTGGGTTATCAATTACTCAATATGCCTCATATGTACATCAATGGCGAATGGCTGAATACAGATCAACAATTTACAGTGACCAACCCAGCGACGGGTGAGATCTTAGGTAGCGTCTGTGATGGTGACCAATATCATGCCAAGCAGGCTATTGATGCAGCGGCAGCGGCGTTTAAACCTTGGTCTGGCGCGACCGCGTATGCGCGATCAGAGGTTTTACAAAACGCCTATGCCTTGATGATAGAACGCAAGCAAGCGTTAGCTGAGTTGATGACGCGTGAACAAGGTAAACCGCTAAAAGCCGCACTCAATGAAGTTCAATATGCCGCTGATTTCTTGAAGTGGTTTGCTGAAGAGGCAAAACGTGTTTACGGCGAGACTATTCCATCAGCCAGGGCAGACCAACGCTTTATGGTTCGCTATCAGCCGATCGGAGTGGTTGCTGCCATTACTCCTTGGAATTACCCAATTTCAATGATTACTCGCAAGGTCGCGCCAGCTTTAGCCGCAGGCTGCACCATTGTATTAAAATCGGCCGAAGCGACACCTCTTTGCGCTATTGCCGTTTTTGAGATTTTGCATCAAGCCGGCCTGCCAGCCGGGGTGGCTAACTTAGTAACTGCCTTCGACCCAGCCCCGATCGGCGAGGAATTTTGCACCAACACCAAGGTTAAAAAACTGACGTTTACTGGCTCCACGCGGGTTGGCAAAAAACTTGCTCAGGATGCCGCGCCTCAGCTTAAGCGTGTGTCTATGGAGTTAGGAGGGCATGCGCCGTTTATCGTCTTTGACGACGCCGACCCGGTGCATGCCGCTAAAGGTGCGTCGTTAGTAAAGTTTCTAAACACAGGTCAGGCCTGTATTAGCCCTAATCGAATCTTTGTTCAGCGCGGCATCCTAGACGCGTTCGTTCAAACCTTCAGCGACCGTGTAGCTAACATGAAGGTTGGCAACGGCTTAGAAGCCGGTGTTTCAATTGGCCCATTAGTCAATGAGGCGGCGGTGCGAAAGGTATCCCGCCAAGTAGACGATGCCTTGGACAAAGGTGCCATTCTGCTCAACGGTGGCAAGCCGTTATCCGATGGTGAACATGCCGCTGGGCATTTCTATGCGCCGACCTTACTCAGCAATGTGAGTGACGACATGTTGATCTACCGCGAAGAAACCTTTGGCCCGGTAGCGGCGATTATCCCGTTCGATGACTACGACCAAGTGATCGCAATGGCAAACGATACTCACTATGGATTAGCCGCCTATGTCTACACCCAAAATTTATCACGTGCAATGCGCGCCTTTGAGGCGCTTAATTTTGGCATTATCGGAATCAACGATATTAACCCGACCAGCGCCGCTGCACCATTTGGTGGTATGAATGAAAGCGGTGTCGGTCGAGAAGGCGCGCGCGAGGGCTTATCTGAATATTTAGAGACTAAGCTCGGAGGCTTTTCAATTTAACGCCAGAATGTAAAATAATAAGGCTGTGCGCATCGAAGCCAGCCAACAATAATGGTTTATCACGGGGGAGTTCATGAACTCAAAAATGCTTTCTTATAATCGTCGCGTGCGTGCCACGCCATATTCTAATCGCCTCGAAGAAGCGGGCGTAACCAACTATACGGTTTATAACCACATGTTACTGCCAACATTGTTTGACACGCCTGAAAGTGTTTAATGGCAGAGAATTATTCTCAGGAAATGTTGAAAGTTTCCGACAAACTTTTTTAAGTAAGAAGTCGATTATTTTGTGGGTGCTAATGACCTATCATGATAAGCGTCGTAACTATGCCCAGCTGCGCCCAGCTGCTTGATGAGGCGGAGCAGAGTGGGGTTATTGTGGTTGAATTTAAAAACCAATTTCAAGTTAATGAATACCTGAGTCGCTTATAACTCTGATTCGAAATTTTGAGTGATTGTGTAAGTAATCTAATATCAATGAACCTTATATTTTGATTGCTTTGCTCCGATGTTCTAGTCCACTGACGCGCGAGGCCTGATTAAACTTCCGGTCTGTCGTTGCTCGAAGCAGTGAGCTAGCCAGCCTACAGTGCGCCCAACAGCAAATATTGAAAACCCCGCTCCTTTAGGGAGCTCTAATTGATGTTCCAGAGTCGCTAAGCCAAAGTCTAGGGTAGGGAGGTTTTGCTTGGCACTATGCTCTATTTTTTGCGCTACACGCTGCCAAGATTTTGGTGGCGGGCAGTGTTTTAAAATTTCAATTGCACGAGGGTCTCCGTTTGGATAAAGCCTATGCCCGAAGCCTGGCGGTGGTTTTTCGAATGGCAAGGTAACAGAGTCTAAGCCCTTTTGGGTAGCGTCAAGCATCCACGCTATGCATAAGTCGGTTAAGCCGCCGTGGTAACTACCCGACAAGGTCGAAATGCCTGTCAATAAACAGCCAGGCAAGCTGGCCCCAGCGGATGCGGTTACTCTTGCTGCGTAGGTTGATGCGTTTAATTCATGATCGGCACTCAAGACCAAGGCTCGTCGAATCAGGTCTGGGGCTCGAGAGTCGGATGACCAAGCGTTTGCCAATTGCTGGTGTATTGGTTGGTCGGATACGGATTCGTCTTGTTTCACTGCATTACAGGCCATCAGTTTCAATAAGTGATAAGCCGAACGTCTATTTCCAAAGGAGGCGCCTTGAGCAACCTGATTTGCTAGCGCGTCAACGAAACGTGCGAGTGCGTTTCGGTGTGCCGAAACATAATGTGACCGTTGTCGGCCTTTGTCGTTAATTGAGGTATTGCATAAAAGCTCAAAGGTCTCTTCTAAGGTCGCTTTTCTTGATAGCTCCACCGCATTTATTCCACGATAAAAAAATTCTCCGTTGTTGATGTTTGAGATGCCCGACTTTAAAACTGGCTCGCCAAAATCGACCGTCGAGCGAGCAATTTCTTGTCGCGAGCGGCCTCTCCTCTGGCGGCGAATTAGTTGCTCGACATCAATCGAGAAATACAAACGTTTACGTGAATCGTCAGGGTGGCGGCTGGTTCGCAGTAAGCCTCGGCTTACGTAGGCGTACAAGGTTTGGGCTGAGATATTTAGTCTGTCGCACGCTTCGCTAGCGCTTTCTAGTTTCGTTTTAGGAATCACTAACTATGTTGATTATATTGATCAAGATTTACAAGATAAGCCATGAGTGCTTAAACTGCAAACACCATAATCAACTTGAAAAGTTACTAAAGTTACTGGAGTCCCATGAATAAAAGCTATTCACTGTTTACTGATCAGGCCGATCTTGAGGGCATAACTGATTTGGCATATTCGAAACAGATCGGAAACGCTCTATCGCTTGATGCGCCTGTTAACATCATTGCTAATGGGGTGTTTGATTCATGCTTTGCCGTTTCCGCGCTCGCGGCTTCATCGATTGGCGCCGTCGGCAGTGCAATGGCGAGCCTTGTGCAAAGTACGGGTCTTTGTCCAAATCTACCTAGAGTTCATGTTGATCAGCGACTTGCGTCACTCTGGTTCGCCCAATCGATTTACCCTCTTGGGTGGTCACTGCCGCCCATTTGGGATTCACTTGCTGGTGATTATCAAACCAAGGATGGTTGGATAAAGCTGCATACCAACCTAGCTCATCATCGAGAGGCTTCACTTAGAGTTCTAGGCTGTGCAGCAAATCGAGACAAAGTCGAGACCGCTGTATTGCGTTGGAAATCAGATGATCTAGAGTCTGAAATAGTGAGCCGAGGTGGAGTCGCAGCAGCCATGAGATCTCGGCAAGATTGGGAATGTCACCCGCAAGGAAGTGCGGTTGCGTCAGAGCCGCTCGTGATGTGGAGTAAACCTCGAGTTGCTAACCTTAGATTTTCCCCAGGCTCACACCAGCGGCCGCTAGAAGGCCTGCGTGTGTTGGACCTCACTCGGGTGCTTGCAGGCCCGGTAGCGACGCGCACTCTTGCCGGCTTCGGCGCTGATGTGTTGCGCATCGACCCTCCAGGCTGGGATGAGCCATTCGTCGTGCCAGACATTACTTTGGGTAAGCGTTGTGCATACCTAGACCTTGAATGTTTGGAAGACAGACAGGTGTTTGAAATGTTGCTTAAGAACGCCGATGTGCTTGTCCATGGTTACCGCCCTGGAGCACTTGATAGTTTAGGTTACGGTCAAGCGACTCGGCAGTCTTTATCAACTAACCTTATTGAAGTGAGACTTAACGCGTATGGTTGGACCGGGCCTTGGGCGAATCGGCGAGGCTTCGATAGTCTTGTACAAATGAGTTGCGGCATTGCCGATGCGGGGATGCATTGGGCCGAATCGAAAAAACCAACGCCTTTACCGGTACAAGCCCTAGATCATGCAACTGGCTATCTAATGGCGGCCGCGGTCATCCGTTTGATCACGATAGCGTTAAACCGTGGCCAGGTCGGTAGTGCTAGCTTATCACTCGCTCGCACTTCAGAGCTTCTTATAAATCATCGACAGAGCACCGGCCGTGAACTTAACGCTGAACCAAGACTAACGGATTTTTTAGAAGAAGTAGAAGTAACGCCGTGGGGTAATGCCAATAGGCTTCGCCCAGCCCTGAATATCCAGGGCACGGCAATGGAGTGGAGCGCATCGGCCAATGACTTGGGGAGTAGCGCAGCGCATTGGTTGAAGTATTAAGC
>JALZVW010000102.1 GCA_023301745.1 Arenicella sp.
CAAACTCCAGACAACTTAATAGGGTCGAGGCTATGAAAACGTTACCAACTCAAGAACGCGCCTTAAGAAAGCGCCAGGCACTAATCGATTCGGCGGTTGTCGAATTTTCATCAATAGGCTTTGAAGTCGCCACCGCAAAGTCAATCGCGGCTGCAGCCGATGTTGCTACCGGAACATTTTATCAATACTTCGAAAACAAAAACGATATTTTGAGAGTGATTGCGAGTGGCCGTTTTGAGGCGCTGCATCAACGGATTAAGTTGTTTGAGCCTAAAGCGATCGATGAATCGTTACTTAGTCGGCCTCTGGTTGAAGCTCAATTTCTAGAGACCTTAGTGTTTGTACACGAATTTCATGCTCAAGACCCTGACCTTCACCAGGTGCTTGAGCAACGCCGAGCATTGGATTCAAAACTTCAAACAATAATGCGTGATGGAGAGAAGGTATTGCGTGACCGAGTTTGGACATTTGTTAAGACATTTAATATTCCCAACTCCGAATTGGTCGCCGATAATTTATTTTCAATGGCTGAAGGGCTTGTTCACCGCTTGGTATTTCATGGCGCTGGTCACTCACCGCAACATGCCCTGAGTGTCGGAGCGCAGATGCTAGCAAGCTACTTTATTCAGAATCAAACCAATCGAGATAGATAAACTCATGACACATTCATTCGACACCGTTATTAAAAACGCCCGAATTTTTAACAATGGCGAAAATCCGGTAACCGAAGATATCGCGATTAGAGGCGGCGTGGTGGTTAAGCGAGGTCAATCATTGGACACCTCAGGTGCAAAAGAAGTTATAAACGCGTCAGGCCTTTGGGCCATGCCCGGGTTGTTCGATATACATACTCATTATGATTTGGAGCTCGAAGTGGCGCCAGGCTTGCCTGAGTCGACGCGCCACGGTACGACGTCGGTAGTCATTTCGAATTGCAGTTTGGGTTTGGCCTTTGGCAACCAGCGCGAAGGAGATATCGACCCGATTGTTGATTGTTATGCTCGTGTTGAAAACATACCAAAGCCGGTGCTTCGTCAGTGTGCCGATAAAGTCATTTGGAATACACCCCAAGAATACATAGATCATTTAGAAACACTTAATCTAGGGCCAAACGTGATCACAATGATTCCTCATTCAATGCTGCGTATTGAATCGATGGGCTTTGAAGCCAGTGTTACCCGCGACCCAACCCAAGCCGAAGTCAATGATATGAAGCGCCGACTACGTGACGGTCTAAAGATTGGTTACGCTGGCTTTTCTACCGACTCGCTACCGTTTCATTATTTGGCGAATCAACCGAATTGTCATAAAACTATTCCTACCCAATTCGCAAAATATGCTGAGATAAAACAGCTCACACAGGTTGTGCGAGAAGAGGGCATGCTATGGCAAGCAACCCCGCCTAAAGATAGCCCGCTGAGTGTGGTAAGAATGTTTTTGTTGTCGTGCGCACGATTACACGGCAAGCCTCTTAAAACGACAGTCGTCGCGGCCTTAGACGTCAGTACAAATCGTAACCTTATTAAAATGGCGCGTTTATTAGCAAGTCTATTGAACTCTCGATTTATGGGCGGCAAGTTTTATATGCAGGCATTAGGGGCGAGGTTTAAAATTTGGTCCGATGGCGCTGTGACACCTATCGCAGAAGAAATACCCGAACTGCGAGCCTTAAACGAAACCGATTTAGAAGACCGCGCTGCGCGCGCCAAAATTCTTCAAGATCCGGAATACATTAAAGTATTTCGAGACATGTGGATGAAAGGCAAAAGCGGTTTTAGTCTCGCGAGACTAAAGCGTTTATGTCGCCTAGAAGACTACGCATTCGATCGTGATCTGAACAGCATGACCATCGATGTGTGCCCGCTTAAAGATTGGCAAGGCATGACTTTTCAGGTGGTGCTAGATCGCCTTCTTGAGTCTCGCCGAGAAAACCCCACGGTTGTGCTTTCTGAAGCCGAACAAGATTTGGTGTCTAAAGATTTCTTCTGGGTGTCCGACGAAGCCGATTTTGTTTTACAGGTCTTAAGAACTTTTGATACGCAAATCTCTTGGTACACGATAACGGCGAACCGCGACATTAAAACGGTGAGGGAGTTGTTAATGGACCCTAAGTTACTTCCCGGCTTTAACGACAGTGGTGCGCATTTAACTAACATGGCTTTTTATGATGTTAACTTGCGCAGCTTAAAGTTGGCCTCAGAGGGTGGTGAGCAAGATACCAATTATATGGTAAAGCGATTAACTAAAGATGCCGCTGATTTGTTTGGTGTAGACCGAGGGTCGATTTACGAAGGCGACGTGGCTGATTTGATTTTGGTCGACCCGAAGCAATTGGCGAACTACGATGGCGAAGCTAACGTAGAACGTATCTTTCGAGAAGAGTATCAGCAGCCCCAATTGGTTAATCGGTCAAATGGTGTAGTGCCATTAGTATTGATCAACGGCAAGCCGGCCTGGGTCGATGACGAATTTTCTACAGCATTAGGGCAGCAACGCTTTGGCAGCCTATTAAAGCCAGTTGATTTAGAGATTTCAGTCACCTAAAACCGCCAAGAAAGTCGGTTCGTTTTGCCAAATTAAATATAAATGCGAATTATTCGCATTTGCGATTGCAAATAAAGATTGATGCCTTTATAGTCCAGCACATAGTGAAAGAGGGTCTTTCTAGCCCCTTTTTTTGGTTGTTGGACATTAGAGAATTTTGAAACCTGTATTTATATATGTACCTTAAAAAAACTACTTTGGCGCTCGCCGTCATACTCTCATCTACGGCTTATTCAAGCGTGGTTTTGGCACAAAATAACGACGATGGTCTTGAAGAAATTACCGTCACTGGCCGTTATTTATCAATTGATAAATTGAATTCGGTTAAAACCCCGACTCCCATATTAGACGTGCCACAAAGCCTGTCTATCTTTTCAGCGGAGCAAATTGAAGAGCAAGCGTTTCGCAATCTTGGTGATGTATTCAGATACACACCGGGTCTGTCTACAAGTCAAGGCGAGGGTCATCGTGATGCGGTTATCATTCGAGGTATTCAAACCACCGCCGATTTCTTTATTGATGGCGTTCGTGATGACGTTCAGTATTATCGCCCACTCTATAATGTTGAGCAGGTTGAAGTTCTTCGTGGCTCAAACGCCTTGTTATTTGGCCGTGGCGGTGGCGGTGGCATAATCAATCGCGTGACCAAGCAGGCGAAAGTTGGTGAGCGTTTTAGCCGCATCAGCGCCGGTGTAGATAGTTTTGGCGCCTACTCGGTAGAGGGCGACACGAACGTTCAATTGAGCGAAAATGCCGCGTTGCGAGTGAATGGTTACTACCAAGGCCTCGACAATCATCGTGATTTCTATGATGGCGATAGTTTTGCAATTAACCCTACGGTCACAATCAATTTTAGCCCAACAACAAAAGGTATATTTTCATACGAATATGTTGATGATGATCGTACTGTCGATCGAGGCGTTCCGTCACAAAATGTAGACGGTGGCCCCGATGTGCCGCTCGAAGGTTTCGAGGACACCTTTTTCGGTTCCGGCGACGACAACTTTACAACCTTAGAAGCGAATATATTTCGAGCACGAATTGAGCATGAATTCTCAACTGGTTTGCGAGGCAACATCACTGCGCAATACGCTGACTACGACAAGTTATATCAAAACTTGTTTGCCAGCGAAGAAGTGCAAGTCATCAACGGCTCATTTTCAGAAGTTGAATTAGACGGTTACCGTGATGCCACTGAGCGCGAAAATTTATTACTACAAGCCAACTTAGTCGGTGAGTTTGAGACCGGTGCAATCGGTCACACAGTACTCTTTGGCTTTGAGTATGGCGACCAAGAAACCGAAAACTCTCGCCTTGATAATGTGTTTGCCGAGAATGGTGACGACCAGCTATTTGTTCCCTTTACTGATCCGTTGAGCATACCGTCATTTTCGTTTTCGAATTTAGCGCGTGATCGAGCGTCAGATGTTCAGTTCACATCAATCTATGCACAAGACCAGGTTGATTTAACCGATCAATTTAAAATTGTGCTTGGCCTGCGTTATGACGAATTCGACATCGACGTTAATGATATACGTAACAGTGGCCAATTCAATCGTGTCGACAATGAAGTCACGCCGCGTTTAGGTGCGATCTATAAGCCTGCCGAGAATATTTCTTTGTACGCTAGCTATAGTGAAACGTTCCTGCCACGTTCTGGTGAGCAATTCTTGACTCTGACTTTAGATGACGAGAGCACTAATCCCCAGTTTTTTGAAAATCAAGAAATTGGTTTAAAATGGGATCTAACGCCGCGTTTGAGTTTGACTACTTCGATCTTTGAGCTAGAACGTGAAAGTTTTACGTCGGAAGATCCAGAAGATGTGGGTCAAGTGATTGTGATTGAAGGTTCAACGACCTCAGGGTTCGAAGTGCAATTAGTTGGTGACGTGACCGATACATGGTCACTAAGTACCGGCTATTCTTACCTTGACAGTGAGGTAGAGGTTGTTGATGGTAGTGGTGACGACGGCAATCGAACACGTCAAACGCCAGAGAATATATTTTCAATTTGGAATAACTTCGCGGTTAACAACAAGTTGAACTTGGCCATAGGCGCGAATTACCAAGACAGTTTCTTCGTTCGTGAAGACAATTCAGTTGAGGTGCCAAGCTATGTACGTTTTGATGCCGCGGCTTATTATTTGTTAAACGACAGTATGCGTTTGCAGCTCAATGTTGAAAACTTGTTCGATACTGAGTACTTCCCCGATGCACACAGCAATGACAATATTTCTACTGGTAAACCTATTAATGCTCGCTTAACTTTTAGTGCTGACTTCTAATCGTCTTTACTAAATTAACGCTGC
>JALZVW010000103.1 GCA_023301745.1 Arenicella sp.
CTCTAATGATGTTGAGTGTGTATCGCCATAGGTTTCGAAAAGTTCACGACCAAAGCTAGCAACATAGTCGCCCTTATAGCAATTGTCGGGCAGCTTTACAGCCATGCCGTTGGCCTGCAGGTATCTAATCCAAACACTGACCGCTAGAATGTCCATTTGGCGGCCAGCATCGTTTACGTAGTATTCGCGTTCAACAAGGTTGCCGGCCGCGGCTAATACTCGGGCTAGCGCATCGCCATAGGCTGCGCCTCGGCCGTGGCCTACATGCAGGGGGCCGGTTGGGTTTGCCGAGACAAACTCAACCATGATTTTTTGTTTGGAATTAGGCTTGCCGAGACCGAAATTGTCTCCCTGTTCTAAAACGGTGCTCAATACAGAATGCCGCGCGTCTTGGGCTAAAAATAAGTTAATAAAACCAGGCCCAGCAATCTCAACTTTGGTGATTAGCTGGTCGGCAGGCAAGGCGGCTACCACTAGATCGGCCAACTCTCGAGGGTTTCGGCGAGCGGGTTTTGCTAAGGTCATTGCTACATTGGTAGCAAAGTCACCGTGCTCTTTTTGGCGAGTGCGTTCAAATTGCACGCTAACCTCATGTTCGGGCGGTATTACGCCATCAGCTTTTAACTGATTTATCGCCTGATTGAACAGGGTTTCTAACTGATCTTTCAACTTAATTTCTCATTTGGCCAGCAACGGCCATTAATTATTCGCGAGTGTTAAATTTTTCGTGGTTTGCCACGAAATAAGGGTTTTCACAAAGACACCTCGCTGCCTGCGGCAAGGGATATCATTAGGCGCTGATTTTAGCCTGTTATTGGTGGAGAAAATAGACTGGAATAATGAGTTATTCACTCGATTGTGGTTTCAATTTCTTGATGCCTAGATAGTGCCCTTCGTGTGGCTAGTCATCCGTCGCTTTTAGTCGATTTAGGCTATTCGTTTGTGTTGCCACCAAAATACTAAGCCTTGGGCATTCAAGTCTGCATCAAGTTTGATCCAGTGGCGTGCGGTTTCTTCATCTATACCACTGATCTCGTTCATGCACCTTCGCACTAGGTAATCATTGAGTTCTTTAGCGAGGACTTTTTCAAACTGGTCGCCTGAGTCGGCTGCTTTTTGAGTCAGCATAACGTAATCGTCAATTTGTTCGTGGAGGCCCGCGATGATTCGAGCACTTGGCGTTACCGAGCTATAGTGGGTTAGATAGAGCGTGGTTGGTTGATAGCTCATTACCCGATCTATTGATGCGTGGAGCGCCTCTGGGTTGAACTGAACGGGTGTAGTTGTGGGGGCGATAAACGCATGGTGTTCGTTTCGCAGGGCTCGGTATCCAACGCCCAGCGTGTCGCCGGTAAAAACGCTGTTAGTTTGTTCATCAATGATGCAATGGTGGTGATTTGCGTGTCCGGGGGTGTCAATGAAGGTTAATGGTCTGTCGGCAAGGTATATTGTTTCTTGGTCTAGCGGTTGATGAATCCGGCTTGCGTCAATTGGCATTATTTCACCATAGAGTCGATTGAACTCTTGAGCCCCATAGACTGCGCTCGCGCCGGCCACTAATTTGCTTGGGTCGACCATGTGTCGAGCGCCCTTAGGGTGGACAATAAGCTGCGCATTTGGGCATAATTGCATTAAGGCTCCCGCCCCGCCAGCATGATCTAAGTGAATATGGGTGAGAATTATGTAATCAACATCACTCTGGTTCAGCTTCAGTTCAGCTAGCGCAGTGGATACTTGAGGTACAGAGTATTGAGTGCCCGTATCAATAATTGCGACGCGGTTATTTGATCGAACTAAATGTATAGACGCGAGTTGAGGCTCATGATACAAAGCATCAACAGTGTATATATCAGTATTTTCAAGAGTTTGAAGCATCGCTTTACCTGTTAATGCTGATAATCGTTAAGTATTATCAACGTAAATGTTAAATAGTGCTTATAGTTGTAAGCTATTAGTTAAACACCGGTTCTTTATCAGTGTAACATTTGAAATATCCCTATATTGAGGACAATAAACCATGAAAAACGAAAAATTGATTAAAAATTCACAGAAAACTTTAGGCACAGCGATTGCTACTTCAGTGTTAGCAACGGCTCTTCTCGGAGCATCATCTGTCGCTTCAGCAGCATCAACAGAGCGTTGTGCTGATGTAGTGAAAGGTGGTTCAAACACATGTGCGGTTAAAACTTTGGGTATTTCTTGCCAGGGCCAAGCAACTGAAGACAATATGGTTGGCGCTTGGATTAAAGTGCCAGCTGGCACCTGCGGCAACATTGTCAGCATTTGTGCTGGTACCGTTGAAGCCCCAGAAGGCACCAAAGAAAAGAAATTAGCCAAAGCCTGCGGTAAAATTGCCGATCAGACTGATGAAGAAGTTGCTGGCGGCCGTTTAGTTGATCGTTTCGGCGATTCAATCTAAGAAAGCGTAGGCTTTTAGCTAGTACCAAGGCCTTTGCGTGTTGCGCAAAGGCCTTTATCATTTTAATTTAAACTTGGTGGAGTATTTTATGAAATCTAATTTAAAAGCATCGGCTGCAGCATCAATTCTAGCAGTGGCCTTAGTCTCCAATACTGGTCTAGCGCATGCAGGCAAAGAGGGCTATGAAAAGTGTCAGGGTATTGCTAAAGCAGGCCAGAATGACTGTGGAGCTAATGGTCACAGCTGTGCTGGTTATGCTGCAACTGACGGTGATAAAAACGAATGGGTCTATGTACCAGAAGGTACATGCGATAAAATCGTGGGTGGTGTAGTTAAGGCGCCGAAGAAAAAAGCGACGGCTGAGTCATAGCCTTCACGGTTTAGTTTTACGTAGCTCTTCATTGATTATGGAGAGCTTAGTTTTGAAGTGACAATCGAAGGTGAATGTGTGCCTAGTTTTATGAAATCTGGGTTAGGGATACGGCCAGAACTTTTCGCCCCTATCGAATCTATAGACCATGATTCGGACCCTAAATTTGGTTTTTTAGAAGCTCATTCTGAAAACTATTTCGGAGAGTCTATTGCTCGTTCGAAGCTATTAGCTCTGCGAGAGAGCTATTCGGTCTCACTTCACGGAGTTGGCCTGTCTCTAGGCCGAGCCGATGACCTGAATCAGAAGCATCTTGCTCAGTTAAAAGAACTGGTTGATCAAGTAGACCCGTTTATTGTTTCTGAGCACCTAGCGTGGAGTGCCTATTCTCATCGGCACTTGCCCGATTTGTTGCCACTGCCATTAACCACTCAAGCGCTGGATATTATTTGCCAGCATATAGATCAAATGCAAACCGCGCTTGGCAGGCAGATACTGATCGAAAATCCATCCAACTATCTGCTGTTCGATAAATTGCAGATCCCTGAACCTGAATTTCTCAATGAATTAGCCGCTCGCACTGGTTGCGGCTTGTTGATGGACGTTAATAATATTCATGTTAGCGCAAGCAATATTGGCCGTAATGGCGTTGATTATATTAATGCGATCAATAGTGGCGCTATTGGGCAATATCATTTGGCTGGTTATACCGAGGTTGAACGTACCGACAATGGTGTTAGCGACACCGTTTTGATAGACACTCATAATCAAACGGTCTACGACCCGGTGTGGGTGTTGTTTGAGCATGCTTTATCGACTCATGGTGCTCGACCGACATTATTTGAATGGGATTCTGACTTCCCTGATTTCCAGGTGTTAGTGAATGAGTGTGAAAAAGCCAATAATTTGTTGGCAAAGTGCCCGAGTAAAGAACTATCGGTCGATAAGGCGATACAACCATTAACCTCCTCCAGTGATGACTTGCATCAATCCCAAGATGAGTTTTTGGAAAACATCTTGAGCCTTAATAAGATTTTGGAAGTTGCTCATACTGAACACCAACATCGGATATGGATATATCAAAACAATGTTTTTGGTGCGATTCAAGATTATCTTGAACAAGTCTACCCCGCTACTCGGGGGGTTGTAGGTGCTGATTTCTTTAAGCAGATGTCACAAGTGTTTATTCAAAAAAGCCCCCCATCTGTTGGCAACATACATTTATATGGCCAAGATTTTTCAGAACTTTGCCATTCTTTTGACGGTCTAGAGGATTTGCCTTACTTATTTGACCTAACCCGGTATGAATGGGCGCTCCATGATAGTTACTTTAGTGTCGTATCCAATGCTCTTGATCATAGCCTCATACCTCAGGACCAGCTGTTAACCAGCGCGATCTCATTTAACGCCAGTGTCTCACTGGTTTGCTCAGATTACCCTATTTACGAAATTCAACGTCAATCTTTGCCTGGCTACGATGAGCCTGTTTCGATTGATTTGAATCAAAGCCAAGACAATTTACTTATTTATAAGTTAGGGCACGACGTGCAGTGCAGACGACTAGACCGAGAAGAAGTTGTTTTTATTCAAAAATTAGAAGAAAATGAAAATTTGTTGCAAGCAATTGAGTGTTTGCAAGGGTCTATATCACCAGACACCTTGTCGGCGACACTCTCTTTAGCCTTTGAGGCGCGCTTACTTAAACTTAGTTAAGTAAGCCGCAAGCAAATAGTTGTTTTTATGCTGTTAAATGGCTTATCGCGACAAAATGTCTAAGCTTGCATTCAGCGTAAATTTCGCGTTTAGTGTCGGTTCAACTACCAACAATTGAGAAATAAATGAAAAACTTATACAAGGCGTTCGGATCGTTCTGCGCCACCATCGTCTCACCACTTGCTAATTTATGGGCACGAATTTATGTTGGCCTGATTTTTTGGAGATCAGGCGTTGCTAAGTTTGATGATTTAGAAGGTACGGTCGAAAATTTTGATCCAGCTGAAGATGGCGATTTTATTTTGTCGTTTTTACCTGAGTCGGTTCCGCCAGAAATTCCGGCTTATATGGCTACATTTGGAGAGCTAGCTCTGCCAATTTTGCTGTTCATCGGTTTGCTTACTCGCATCAGTGCGATTGGCTTATTGGTCATGACTATTGTGATTCAATTCTTTGTTCCGGGCTTTGAAAGCCATGAGCATTACCTATGGATGATTATCTTGGTTATGTTGATAGGCCAAGGTGGAAATAAAATTTCCCTCGATAATTGGCTGCTTAAAGAAAAATAGGCAGTTAATTGTTTCGCAGTAGGCCTTTTTACCCATCATCCCCACGGTTTCCTGCATTGCGGCCCCGGTTCTCTAAAGAACCGGGGCTTTTTTTACGCCCATGGATGGGCGGTATCCTAGAATTGCAGGAGCAAATTCTAGGGTAGCGGGATGGGCGGTATCCTAGAATTGCAGGAGCAAATTCTAGGGTAGCGGGATGGGCGGTATCCTAGTACTGAAACAGCTCAGGTGTAACATGCTAGGCCTTGCCCTGTAGTAAACGAAGCTGTTAAATAGTTATTTGTCATATCGACCGTAAACTCAACGTTAGGCTGATGGCCGATATGTTGATATCCTAGCTCCAATGTATACTTCTGGCAAAATAGTTGGGCGTTATGCGCCAAGTCCTACTGGGCAGTTGCATTTTGGCAACCTTCGAACGGCATTGCTGGCTTGGTTGCATGTGAGGCTGCAAGGGGGGCGATTTATAGTGCGCATGGAAGACTTAGATATACCTCGAGTTGTACCCGGCAGTGCTGATCAGATTTTACGTGACCTCGATTGGTTAGGGCTCGATTGGGACGGGCCGGTACTATATCAGTCGCAGCGTAACGAGCTTTATCAAAGCGCTTTAAGCACACTTACGGCTAGAGGCCTTACCTATCAATGCTTTTGCTCACGTAAGAACATCCAAGCGGCCACCGAAGCTAGCCGCGGTGTGATGGGCGTCTACCCAGGCACTTGTAAGAAACTATTGCCCGATGAGAGTAAGGCGCTCAGCTCGGGGAAAAATCCCGCTACACGAGTGATTGTGCCGCATCACATGTTAAGTACTGTCGGAGATTTTGTGGTTCAACGAGCCGATTCATTGTTTGCCTACCAGCTTGCTGTAACCATAGATGATCTTGATCAAGGAGTAACCGACGTGGTTCGCGGTGAGGATCTTTTGGACAGCACGCCCAAGCAATTGTATTTGGCTAAATTACTTGAGCCTGGTATTTTTCCGATAAATTATTGGCATGCGGCCTTGATGCTGGATAATAATGGTTCGAAAATGTCGAAGCGAGACGGCTCTATCTCGGCTGAAGTATGGCGATGTCAGGGCGGGACTGCCGAGGAGTTGCTGGGTTATCTTGCATTCACGGCGGGCATAATAGATTCTGAAAAAACGATAAATATCAATGAATTAATAGGTTCGGTGAATACTGATGCTTTGTTTTCAGTGCTCTCATAGTCGCCCTGAATTTGAGCGACTTACATTGAAATCTCCGCAAGTGTCTGAAAAATCAGACATATTTATCTTAATATTGAGCTAAATTTTTATTGACAGCTTTTATTCTCGAGTGTAAAGTAGCTTTATTGATAGGGGATCAATACAGTTACTTGGTAATTATTTTTGACATCAAACTAAAAATAGTTATCACATCGTTGTCTCGGAGGGTGTGTTCTAATGCCTTTAGTGGAGACGATTTTTCAAACTGAAAAATTCCCCAAAAGTTTAAAAGTTTGCTCGTAAAAGCAACTCCAACCCGTGTTTTTACGAGTCTATTGGGGGGGTAGAATGCCCTTCATTTGCAAGCCTGCTTGAGAATCCAACCCCTCAAGCAGGCTTTTTTTTATGTCGAGACACTTCAAGGATTTGAGTCAAGACTTGATCTTAATTAATAAGGCCAATGCTCGTTACACACCGGCTACTTGCTTAATGGGCTAGCTAGGCGATAGGTTTGAGCGAAGAGCTACTGACTTTCTTGCTCAATGAAGTCGGCACGACTTCTAAGTTTTTCTTTCTCTCGTATTGCTGAAAACGGGTCATCAGGGTCACCTTTTGCCGCTTTGTTGGCTTGTTCAGCGGTTTTCGATGTGTTTTTTTCAGTCGGCTGTGTTTTCCGCAGCGCGTGAAATCCGAAATAAAATATGATTCCGGCGGTATAAGCGGCCCATTTATAGATAAAGCTTAAGCCGCTACTGGTCGTGTCTTTCTGCAGTTGGCTATGGGTTAGATAGTCTTCATGGATACTGCCCACTAAGAATAGATAAGCTACCAGTAATGTAGTTGATAGAATCAGGCTTTTATATTGTTTCCAAATAAGAGCAACGAACGCTATTCTGAAAATCTGTTTAAATACCATATTAAAAGGAGGTGCTTAAGGTTTACACAAAGAGGTTTAGCCCGAAGAGCGCCAGTGCCGCCATCAGGCCCTTCTCTCTAATCGAACTTTTGATCTTATCTTCTTCTTCACGAACAACCACCTCTAAGTCTTGTTGACTTAGTTTTCGAGGGTCATTGCCTGCTACAATAATACGCGTTCGAGCGCGTTCAATCGCTTTGTCTCGAATGTAGCGCTTGTATTTATGCGGAACGGCGCCCACATAGGGAATTGGTTTAATAATATTTTTAATAACAGTCACTTTCTAAGATTGACCAATAATAGTTTGATTGATACTAGCATCTCTTACTCTGAATGCATTTTATCGCTGGGTGAAAAGCCCAAATTTTGTTAATATTCGCGCCCTAGACAAGAGTCTTTACACTTAACTATATGCGTGCCAAAGCTTGCAATTGCAAGATCGGCGTTTCTAAGTCATTTATCTTAGTCATTTATTTAGGCCATTAGAGACTAACTAACTTTCGATTGCTCAGCAAACCATACTATGACCAGCACTGCCTCTAAAAACGTTACCTTAATCGGTGCCAGAACGGCCGAAGTGACCCGCAATACAAGTGAAACTGAAATTTCCGTCAAATTAAATTTGGATGGAACTGGCAAGTGTAGTTTCGACACAGGTGTACCGTTTTTAGAGCATATGATGGACCAAATTGGTCGTCATGGCCTGATTGATCTCGAAATCAGTTGCAAAGGTGATTTGCATATCGATGATCACCATACCACCGAAGATATTGGTATTACACTCGGGCAGGCGTTCGCTCAGGCATTAGGGGATAAAAAAGGTATTCGCCGTTATGGCCATGCTTATGTGCCGCTTGATGAAGCTTTGAGCCGAGTAGTGGTCGATTTTTCTGGTCGACCAACACTAATGCACCGAGTCGATTACAAGCGTGCGCGCATTGGTGGTTTTGATGTGGATCTATTTGATGAGTTCTTTCATGGCTTCGTAAACCATGCGCGAATGACCATTCATATTGATAGCATTCGAGGAAAAAACGCCCACCATATCGCCGAAACTATCTTTAAGGCGTTCGGGCGTGCCTTGAGAATGGCGCTTGAGCATGATGAACGCAGTGCGGGTGTGATTCCGTCAACCAAAGGAAGCTTATAACCGCTGGCAATTTTTGTTGGTGTAGCGAATTATAATGCAAATAGCTGTTATAGATTTAGGTGTGGGTAACTTACGCTCGGTTGAGCAGGCGCTGTCCGTGGTTGCCCCAGACGCCAACATTGTTGTGACCAGTGATACTGGCGTGATCGCTCAAGCTGATCGAGTCGTAATGCCGGGCCAAGGCGCTGTTGGCACTTGGTTTAAGGCATTACGCGAGCGTGAACTTGAAGCGGTTGTGCGTGCGAGCTTGGCAGAAAAACCGATGCTTGGTATTTGCGTCGGGATGCAGGCACTCTTTGAGCACTGCGAAGAAGATGGCGGTGTTGATGGGCTGGGTTTATTTTCAGGGTCCGTACGCCATTTCTCTAATTTTCACGGACGTGCCAACGGCGATGACTCACCTCGTTTGAAAATACCTAAAATGGGCTGGAATCAAGTTACTCAAAATCAAGATCACGCTTTATGGCATGGCATTGCTGATGACTCTTATTTTTATTTTGTACACAGTTTTTGCGCTAATACCGCGTCAGAAAATGGTCCAAATATTACCTATGGTGAAGCCGACTATGGCCACAATTTCATCGCAGCCGTTGGCCGTGAAAATGTTTTTGCGGTTCAATTTCACCCTGAGAAAAGCCATGATGATGGCTTGAAACTACTAAAGAATTTTACTCAATGGAACGGCTGAATTGGCCGTCTTAAAAAATGTTATTAATACCCGCAATTGATATTAAAGAAGGTAAATGCGTGCGTTTGCGCCAAGGCCTCATGGAAGATTCGACCGTATTCAGCGATAGCCCGTTGGCGATGGCTGATAAATGGGTGGAGTTTGGTGCCAAACGAATTCATTTGGTTGATTTAGATGGTGCCTTCGCAGGTAAGCCAGCAAATGCCGATGTGATTAATTCGATTGCTGAAAAATACCCAAATGTGCCTATCCAGATTGGCGGCGGTATACGTGATGAAAAAACTATTCAGGCTTATATCGACGCTGGTGTGAAATACGTGATTATCGGAACCCGTGCTGCCAACGAGCCTGAATTTATTGCTGAAATAGCTCAAGAGTTCGGTAAAAATCTTATCATTGGTTTAGATGCTAAAGATGGCATTGTGGCGGTTGACGGTTGGGCTAAATTGACCGAGCACAATGTCGTTGACTTGGCTAAACGTTTTGAAAATGATGGTGTGCAAGCGATTATCTATACTGATATCGCGCGAGATGGCATGATGCAAGGCGTAAACCTCGAGGCCACTAAGCACTTAGCTGAATCGGTTGATATTCCGATTATCGCTTCTGGTGGCGTTACCAATATGAATGACTTAATAGAACTGCAAAAAATTGAGCGTTCAGGTATCTCGGGTGTGATCACAGGCCGCGCGATTTACGAAGGCACTTTAGATTTTGCAGAAGGCCAAGCGTATTTAGATGCCAAGCTGAGTTAGATTTTAATCATGCCATTAGCCAAACGAATTATCCCGTGTTTAGACGTCGACAATGGACGCGTTGTTAAGGGCGTAAATTTTGTTGGTATCAGAGATGCTGGTGACCCAGTTGAAGTTGCTAAGCGTTATAATCAGCAGGGCGCCGATGAAATTACTTTCTTAGATATTACCGCAACCTCTGATAAGCGCGACACGCTCTTGCATGTGGTTGAAGAAGTGGCCAGTGAAGTGTTTATTCCGTTGACCGTCGGCGGCGGTGTCCGTGAACTCAAAGATGTGCACAATTTGCTCAATGCCGGTGCCGATAAAATATCGGTTAATAGTACCGCGGTGTTTAACCCAGATTTTATTAAAGAAGCCTCAAGTCACTTCGGTTCGCAGTGTATCGTAGTGGCAATTGATGCCAAGCAAACTCAATGGCTAGATCGAGGCGACCAGCGTGATCGCTGGGAGATTTTCACTCATGGCGGCCGCAAGGCGACGGGCATTAATGCGATCGACTGGGCGATAAAGATGGCCGATTACGGTGCTGGCGAAATATTGCTTACCAGCATGGACGGTGATGGTACCAAGGCCGGGTATGATTTAAAGCTTACCAGCGCTGTGTCCAGTGCTACCTTGATTCCGGTAATTGCTTCAGGTGGGGTTGGTAACTTAGAGCACTTGATAGACGGCGTGAAAATTGGTGGTGCCGATGCGGTGCTGGCAGCGAGTATTTTTCATTTTGGTGAATACAGCGTACAACAAGCCAAGCAAGCGATGCGCGATGCTGGCATTGAAATTAGGCTTTAAAGCCCTTAACTATAATGACTGACTGGTTAGATCAACTTAAATGGAATGAAGCAGGCTTAGTGCCTGCCATTGCACAAGATGCCGAAACGGGGGTTAATTTGATGGTCGCTTGGATGAATCGC
>JALZVW010000104.1 GCA_023301745.1 Arenicella sp.
TACCATTGCTCCCATGTGCTGATATCTTTTATACGAAAGTCAGCCGCAAGATCTATTAGTTTAACGCCCTTAGCCAACAACTCTAACGCATGCGTCATCGCTATACCGTTAGGGGTAGCGCTGAAAACCACATCACAATCATTGAATGATGAGGGTTCGGGCTTGGTGAAATTAAGGTCAGTAAAGCCGCGTAAGCTCGGAAACAAGTCGGCTACAGCCCTACCCGCTTCTGACCGAGAAGTAATTAACACCACATCCGCGTACGGATGGACAACCAACAATCTCAATAGCTCTACACCGGTATAACCAGTGCCGCCAATAATGCCAATCTTAATCTTGCTCACGGGAGTAATAAACTGAGGTTTTTAGAGGAACACACTAAGTGTAGATTGATTTGTTCTACAGTCAATATAAAAAGTGTATTAAATACACGGGCATAAGAAAGCCGGCACATGGCCGGCTTCCAAATACTGACTTGAAGCGTGAAAAACGATTAACGTTTTGAGAACTGTGGACGCTTACGTGCGCCTTTAAGACCCACTTTCTTACGCTCAACTTCACGTGCATCACGAGTAACAAAGCCAGCAGCACGAAGTGAAGGGCGAAGCTCTTCATCATACGCTAACAATGCACGAGTAATACCGTGACGAATCGCACCAGCTTGACCACTGCCGCCACCGCCTTGTACGTTCACATTGATATCAAATTTGCCTTCCATATCAAGTAAAACTAATGGTTGACGAACAATCATACGTGCGGTTTCACGGCCAAAGTACTCATCAAGAGGACGTTGATTTACAGTGATAGCGCCAGCGCCAGATTGCATGCGAACACGTGCAGTCGATGATTTACGACGACCAGTGCCTAGATAAACTTCTGAAGTTGCCATTGATTTCTCTCCTTAAACTTCAAGTACTTTAGGTTCTTGAGCTTGATGCTTATGCTCAGGACCTGCGTAGATGTGTAATTTTTTGAACATAGCGCGACCCAATGGGTTTTTTGGCATCATGCCACGCACTGCATTTTCGATGATTCGCTCTGGTGCGTGTTCACGCAACTTACGAACATTAACTTCTTTAATACCACCTGGGAAACCAGTGTGACGGTAATAAATTTTGCCTTCTTCTTTGTTACCAGTTACGGCAATTTTCTCAGCATTGATTACGACGATATGGTCGCCCGTATCAACATGCGGAGTATATTCAGGCTTGTGTTTGCCGCGCAAACGAAGGGCGATTTCAGTCGCTACGCGACCCAGCACTTTGTTATCGGCATCGATAACAAACCACTCACGCGTTACGTCTGCTGGCTTTGCAGAAAATGTTTTCATGATAAATATCTCATCTACGGTTAAATTCTTTGTTACTGCCCGAGCTCTTGTAACCAAGGGCCAATAACGGTTCCAAACAGAGAATCCTGCAAGGACGCGCGATTATGATGGAGGTGTTGCCGATAAGCAAGATATGCGACTGTAAAAAAGCAATAAAATTAGCTTGCAAGCACTTAAGGTAGGTATATCGCACTCAGTTGCCCACGATGCACCTCTATTGCGTCGCCCAAAAATGTGTAGGCAAAAAAATGGCGCGGACTATGCCGCGCCCAAACCACCAAAGGAGGAGGAGGAGAAGTGCGACCTAGTTTAAAGAATTCAAACTAGGTCGAAAATTTGTCTATCAGATTAGGCCAATCAGCCAAATCAACCTGATAAAGCTATTATTCACGACTAAAAGGCTTGAGTCAAAGATTAAAAACACAACACCTCAATCAATAAAAATCTATAAACACATGTTTTTAAAAAGATATAATTAATCATTATTCATGATATAACTATGTTTCATGGTTAAATTTTGTTACATAACTTATTTCACGCGTTTCTTGCCCACCTAAGGTTAAAGTTCGCACTATAATCTGACTAAATAGCGTTCAGGCGACCCTTTAATGACTCATCACAACCCTTCGGCTTTTATCGACCAACTTTTCAGTCATCTAGATCATGGCTTGCGGAGCACCTTTGTTCGCCCCTCATCTAAACGAGCCTCGCCAGCCGAACAGATAAACGAAGACCCAATCCAAGGTCATGCGATGCTTCGCAACGCATCGGCCTCATTGATGCGAGTGAATCATGTTGGTGAGGTCTGCGCCCAAGCGCTCTACCAGGGGCAAGCACTCACCTCACGCTCGTCCGAGGTTAGAGAGAAGATGAACGAGGCAGCGCAAGAAGAGATCGACCACCTTAACTGGTGTTATCAACGTATCGAACAACTCGACAGCCATACTAGCTATCTTAACCCAGTATGGTACATAGGCTCATTCGTTCTCGGTCTTGGTGCCGGCCTGGCTGGCGACAAATGGAGCTTGGGGTTTTTAGCCGAAACCGAGCGCCAGGTAGTCGCACACCTAGAATCACACTTGGACCGCTTACCTGAAGAGGACATCATCAGTCGAGCGATAGTCACACAAATGGCTGAAGATGAAGCTAGACATGCCGAGATGGCGGTCGAAAACGGAGCCGCCGAACTACCAACATTCATAAAAAAGGCGATGACCGCAACCGCTGGCTTTATGACTCAACTGTCCGAGCGTATTTAAGCGGCTTAGAGCGAATTTAGCTTAGCAAAAGCGAATACAAGCAAATCGAACGAGAGGCTGACTGGCGATCACCGACCTGGGACATTTCCGACGACTTACGAAAATCAAGCGTACTGGCTACTCTTGCGAGCAATATGCGCAGCAAACAAAGTAGCCGACAATAAGGCAACGGCGCCTGCTTGGTGCGCTGCGCCGAGCGCCACAGGAACTTTCATCACCAGCGCTGAAATACCCAAAGCAACCTGAATCAACATAATGCTCAGCACTAACGATTTAGCCGTCCTAAAACGTTGGCTTGAGGCTATTGCAAAACTGGTGATGATTGACAAGATCACCGCTATCGCAATACATCGGTGCACGAATTGAACCATAATTGGGTTTTCGAACACGTTTCGCCATGTCGGCTGAATGGCTAACCATCCAGACGGAATCCATTCACCATTCATAGTCGGGAAAGTGTTAATAATGTAGCCCGCTTTGGTGCCAGCAACAAAGCCGCCGCTCAACATCATAATAAAGACGATAAGCACCACCGCCGCAGTTGCTTTTAAGTAGCCCGGCGACGAATGGTTCGCGCGAGTTTCGCCACGTAAAAAGTCCATGGCAAACCAGAGCATCGCCGCAAAGATCAGTAACGCTAGCCCTAAATGAGCGGTAAGTCGATATTGGCTCACGTGAGGAACATCCACCAAACCGCTCTTGACCATATACCACCCCATCAGCCCTTGGAGGCCGCCAAGAATAAAGAGTCCAAACAACTTACCATACCAGGCTTTTGGAACCATCCCGCGCATCAAAAAGAATACCAACGGAATGAAATAAATCATGCCGATCACTCGGCCTAATACTCGATGACCGTATTCCCAATAGAAAATACTTTTAAACGCTTCTAAACTCATGCCTGCATTGACCTTCAAATACTCCGGGCTTTGTCTATATTTATTAAATACGTCCATCCATTGTGCTTCGCCGATCGGGGGAATAATGCCCATAATAGGCTCCCACTCAACCATTGACAAACCCGACTGGGTCAACCGAGTAATGCCGCCCACCACAATCATGATATAAACTACAATGGCACAAACGAGCAGCCAGCAGCCAAGCACAACCGCATGTTGGTATTGAGAGTTCTGGTTCATGAAGCTAAATTAAGTGGTGGTGAACTTATTGCGCGAGAGTAGCGCAGGTTTGTGAAGCTTTAGTGGAAAAGCTCACAAAAGTAAAACTTGATTAGAACGCTAAGCGCTAGCTTAGCGTTCTAATGCTATAAAACACTATACGTCTTGAAAAACAAGGGTGGCATTAGTGCCACCAAAACCAAAGCTATTTGACATCATCGTTTTAACTTTTTGATTCATATTTTCCATCAAAATAGGCAAATCAAGCGCCGCGGGGTCAAGCTCTTTTATATTTGCCGAGGCCGCTAAAAATTTCTCCTTCATCATTATCAGAGAATAAATGGCTTCATGAACACCGGCCGCGCCTAGTGCATGACCAGATAACGCTTTTGTGGCGCTAATAAATGGCATTTTATCCTTGAAAACCGTTTTTAAGGCTTCTAGCTCTTTAGTATCACCAACCGGCGTGCTTGTACCATGCGTATTCACATAGTCGATAGGTCCATCGACCGTTTCCATCGCTTGCTGCATACAGCGAACGGCACCTTCGCCAGAGGGTGCCACCATATCGTAGCCATCAGACGTCGCGCCAAAGCCAACTAACTCGGCGTAAATTTTTGCACCACGAGCAACCGCGTGCTCGTACTCTTCTAAAACTAGAATACCGCCACCGCCAGCAATAACAAAACCATCTCGGTTAGCATCATAAGTTCGCGAAGCTTCGGTCGGAGTATCATTGTACTTGCTGGACATAGCTCCCATTGCATCAAACAAAATCGACATTGTCCAATGCTCTTCTTCGCCGCCACCGGCAAACACCGTATGGTGACGGCCGCCGCGAATCAAGTCAGCTGCATGACCAATGCAATGCGCGCTGGTTGAGCAGGCTGAGCTAATTGAGTAGCTGGTACCTTGAATACCAAACATGGTCGACAGACATGCCGAGGTCGTGCTGCCCATTGTTTTGGGAACCGCATATGGGCCTACGCGCTTAACGCCGCGCTCTTTGGCTATTTCAGCCGCCAAAATATTGTTCGCAGGGGACCCACCACCCGACCCCGTAATTAAGCCAACCTGGGGGTTTTTAATTTCTTCTAGATCTAAGCCGGCGTCTTCGATCGCTTGTTGCATAGCAACGTAACTGAATGCCGCTGCATCACCCATAAAACGCAAGTGCTTGCGATTGATCAATTCTTTCTGGTCAATCGATACGCGGCCAGCAACCTGACTACGCATGCCTATCTCAGCATAATCTTCACAAAACTGAATACCCGACTTGCCTTCTTTTAGGCTGGTGGTTACTTCAGCTACATCGTTCCCAAGGCTTGACACTATGCCCATGCCAGTAACTACAACTCTTTTCATCACAACTAATCTCTCTGGTTGTCTATCAATTGATGTCTATGCTCAGGCGTCTTCGCCAAACAGCCCTACTTTCAAATCGTTCATTGAATAGATAAGCTTGTCATCACAATAGACTTTAGCATCGCCAATCCCCATGTATAAACGACGCGAAATAACACGTTTCATTTCAATTTCATAACGCACTATTTTTGCAGTTGGTTCAACTTGACCACTAAACTTGACTTCACCAACACCTAGGGCACGACCTTTACCTGGACCACCATTCCAAGATAGAAAAAAGCCAACTAATTGCCATACAGCGTCTAAGCCCAAACACCCAGGCATAACGGGGTCGCCTTTAAAATGGCAGTCGAAGAACCAAAGCTCAGGTGTTATATCAAGTTCAGCAACGACCTTGCCTTTGCCGTGGGCACCACCATCTGCTGTAATCTCGGTAATGCGGTCAAACATTAACATTGGCGGCAGCGGCAATCGCGACAGATCTTGGTTTGGTAGCTCACCATTGCCATGCGCAATAATATCTTCGTAGCTAAAACTAGGTTGTTGAATCATACTTTTTCTCTGGGCTCTTTTAGCTCAATCTTGTCTAGGTGTGCAAGATTAACGTCTAACAAAAAAAATGCAAGTCGATTGACGCTAACCGCACAAGCTTACCACTTCTTTTACACACATCATCGACACCACACCACGCCATAAAACATTAAGTAACGACGCCCGACAAAACAAACCACAACGCCAAGGGCAAACTAATGACTGACGCCATATTGCCAATCAATACCATTGACGCTACGGCCTCTGGGTCACGGTTATATTGTTCGGCAAGCATAAAATTGATTACCGCTGGCGGCAAAGCCCCGAATAATATAAGAATACTTTGATGCAAGGAACTCAAAGGGATTACTGCGCATAGGAGAACGGCAAGACTCATACCAACAACGGGGCAAAACGCCGCCATCACCAACCCAGGCTTTGAGTCATGCCAGCTAACCCTTGTCAGGCGAACCCCCAAGGAAAACAGCATTAATGGAATCGCTACCCTGCCCAGCATTTCTATCGGCAAATCGACGGTCCGAGGCAAGCTAATGCCCAATGCATTAATTGTGCCACCTAACAGAACCGCAACAATAATGGGTGTTTTTAAGACGTCAAAACCGGTTAATTTACCAGAATAGATATAGGTTCCTACCGTAAAACAAAGTAAGTTTCCGGCCACCACGAGCATCACACCAGCGCCGAGTGCCTCGTCACCCAAAGAAAATACATAAAGAGGCAAGCCTAGGTTTGCCCAGTTCGAGAACATCGCCGATGGAATAAAAGCACGCCATGAAAAGCCAAGCACTTTACTAAGACCGAAAGCGGCAACGCCAGACAACAACATTAGGATTGTTCCAGCAGCCACTAAATTAACGTATTGACCAGGATGAAAGTCATCTTGAATCATGACGTGAAAAATCAAAGCTGGCATGAATATATCCATAATCAGCTGATTGGTAATACGCATCTGAGGGCGAACGCGCGCGCCGTAAAAGTAGCCGATCGCAGCAATAATAAACAATGGGGCAACAATGGAAAAAACCTGTTGAATCATGAAATTTGAAATGTGTGTCTATGGAATGCTCAGAATGAGTCTATTTTAGACTATAATTTGCAACGAAGAGACAACGACTCGCTGTTTGTTGCTACTTTTAACCTTATTGACCAAAATGACTATCAACAAAGATCAAATTTATCGCTCGCCAGAACAGGCTGACAAAGCCAAGTTAGGCAGTTTCGTATTTGATGAACGTGTTGCGTCGGTGTTTGCCGATATGATTTCTCGCTCAGTGCCTGGATACCAACAAATTCTAGAAATGTTACCGACCTTGGCACGTCAATTTTGCATTCAAAATAGCAACTACTATGATCTGGGCTGCTCACTCGGTGCCGGAATGCTGGCGATGGCAGAAGGCCTTAGTTCGTGCCAAAGTTCGTGCCAAAGTTCGAGAAAAAGTTCGAGCCAAGCAAACCTTATCGGTATTGATAACTCCGCCGCCATGATTAAGCAAGCGTCAAAAAATTTAAGCCTGCTTGGTTCTACAGACTTGAACTATTATTTACTTGAACAAGATTTAATGACCACCGACATCGACACGGCAGCGCTGGTGTTAATGAACTTCACATTGCAGTTCATTGCCCTAGACCAGCGAGACTCATTAATACAAAAAATCTATGCAGGCCTGCTCGACGGTGGCAGTTTAGTACTCTCCGAGAAAATTAAGTTTGACGACCCTAAAACCCATGACGCGTTAACTAATATTCACCACCAGTTCAAAGCTGACCAAGGGTATAGCCAATTGGAAATCGCTCAAAAACGAGACGCAATTGAAAACGTGCTCGTCCCAGAAACACTCGACGCACACATGCAACGCTTAAGAGGCGCCGGTTTTAGCGTGGTAACACCTTGGGTCCAAAACCTTCAATTCGTTTCAATTCTTGCTATCAAATAAACACGTTAAGATGATCGACTTTAGCTCTTTTTTTTCTCGCTCTGAGTTTCGCGACTGGCATTCAGACTTTAAAACGGCCATAGATCAACGTGTAGATCCAAAGCGTCATGGCGATTTAGCTGATTGGCTAAAGATCGTTAATTCGATGCCTCATATCGATAACACCCGCGTCGCCTTAAACCAAGACACAGTATCTATCGTCACCCAGGATGAGCTCAGTGATGATACAAAAACACAATTACACGACGCCCTCTTCTCTCTAAAGCCATGGCGCAAAGGCCCTTATCAATTGTTCGATACCTTTATCGACACTGAGTGGCGCTCGGATTGGAAGTGGCAACGTGTTCGCCCACAGATCAGTTCTTTGAGGGGGCGCAAAGTATTGGATGTTGGCTGCGGCACAGGCTACCACTGCTGGCGTATGCTTGGCGACGGCGCCGACTATGTATTAGGAATAGACCCGTCAATGCGTTTTTTGGTTCAGCATATGGCTATTCAAAAATACGCTAGAAATCCAAACTTCGATTTTCTACCAATTGGCATTGAGGACATGCCTGATGCAATGCCTATCTTCGACAGCGTATTCTCGATGGGCGTTCTATATCACCGAAGAAATCCAATTAACCACATACTCGAACTCAAGAACCTACTCAGTAATGGCGGCGAACTGGTGCTCGAAACCTTGATCATAGACGAGATTGAAGGTGGCGTTTTTACGCCCACAGATCGCTACGCTCAAATGAGAAATGTCTGGAGCATTATGACGACAGACAAAACGATGCAACTCATTGATGAAGCTGGTTTTACCAATATTCGATGCGCCGATCAAAACATCACCTCACTTGACGAACAACGCTCTACGCCATGGATGCAGTTTCATTCGCTAAAGGAGTTTCTGGACCCTCACGACATAAGCAAAACGATCGAGGGTTATCCGGCACCAAAACGTGGTTTATTCATAGCAACCAAGCCTTAGATCGTACCTGCTTGCATTTATTCAGCAAATAAACCAATAAAAGAGCCGATGAAAGCTTGGCTCTTCTATGCTGAACAAAGCGCTAAGTTAGGTTATTTACTTGGCCTCGATGCAGTGGCATTTTTAGCCACCGAACGTTTAGTCACCGAGTTTTCTTTCACAACCTTTTTGCTGGCAGACTTAGTGCGACAGAAAGACTTAACGCTGCGGCCATCTTTACGCTCGTACCCATCCACCCACCCGCATGCGGCATTGGCGTTACAGGTCGAATTATCTAAGCCTTTACAGGCGCTGGCTGCCGCAGCTGGCCCTGTCATTATCAGTACCCCAATCAAGCCAATAGCGACGGCGCCGCTATGAATAATGGTTGAAAGAGAGTGATTACTTTTTAATTTAGTTTTCATTATCAAATTTCCATTTAAATTTAACGCATATTGCGCTGACCCGTTCTTGGGTCGACTACTAATGTAAGCAAAGTCTACTATGCTGACTTCACCCAACCGGGTGATATTTAGCATTATCATCAACTCGACACAATTAAGCCAAGTTGACTTTACGGGGCCCGGTCGAGCTACTCTTGGTTCATACGGAAGTGCTTACTCAACTTCAAACCTTGCGCTTGATAATTCGATGGCACACCTTGCCCATATAGTCGGTCAGGCGTTTCCTGCATGGTTTCATAAACCAGACGCCCAACGTTTTGCCCGTCTTCCAATAGAAATGGCACATCAAAACTGCGCACCTCTAATACGGCCCGCGCGCCTTTACCACCGGCTTCGGGGGCGCCAAAACCTGGATCAAAAAAACCGGCGTAATGAACTCTAAATTCGCCAACTAAGGTGTCATACGGCACCATTTCAGCGGCGTAATTAGCCGGCACATGAACCGCTTCTTTGGAGACCAAAATATAGAACTCACCAGGGTCGAGAATTAACTGCTTAGTATGGGCATATAATGGCTCCCAAAAGTCAGCAATCGGCTGCGCTGCCGACTTGTCAACATCAACCACCCCTGAATGCCGCTTAGCCCTAAAGCCAATCAAACCGGCATCATCGCCCGACAAGTCGACACTCACTGGAATGCCGTTTTTAACTTCTTGTGCGGTCAAGTCCAAATCAACCAAACGATGTTGATTCTGCAATTCAAAATGAGCCTCATCACTGATAGCCGATTGGCCCGAACGCACTCTTAGTTGAGACAGCCGAGACCCACGCCGAACCAACACACTAAATGTAAGGGGCGCAATTTCAGCGTACAAGGGTCCACAATAGCCTGCGGGCACTTGCTCAAACTCAGTCCCGTTATCCGTAATCAAACGCGTAAATACATCCAGCCTTCCGGTCGAGCTCTTCGGATTACCTGCCGCGGCTAAGCCTAAAGGCAAATTCAAGCCTTCTTGCAAGGGCACTATATAAACACACGATTTCTCAAGCACGGCGCCATTGTCTAAGTCCATACGGTGCATCACCATATCGGCAAAACAATCAGCCACTTTACGGTCTTTACCTGGTAAAAATGATGATCTGACCCGATACGCTACGCTGCCTAAGCGCAAGTCAATGCTCGCTGGCTGAATCTGGTCGCTGTCGACTGGGCTCTCGAGCGTAATAACAGACTCATCAATCAACTGCTTTAGATGTTGCGAGGCCAGCGCCCCTTGTTGGTCAAACGTCATAATTTCTCAAATATCAATACGTGTTTAAGTTTCATTAAAATTTTAGTAAACCGTTTAGTCAAAGATAATCGTACGATTCTTATAGACTATCGCTTTATGCTCCAACACTTTGAGCATCGCTCGCGCAAAGACTTGTTGCTCAATGTCACGGCCCATCTTAATCATATCGGTAACCGATGCGCCTGCGATAACTCTCGCGACATCTTGCTCGATGATAGGCCCTTGATCCAGATCAGCGGTGACAAAGTGTGAGGTCGCGCCAATCAGCTTCACCCCCCGATCGTAGGCCATTTGATAAGGCTTTGCACCAACAAACGATGGTAAGAACGAATGGTGAATATTAACAATCGGGCAACCTGCATTGTCAATAAAATTAGCGCTCAGCACTTTCATATAACGAGCTAAGCCTAGGTAGTCTGGCTTGTACCGATGAATGATGTCCATCTGCCGCTTCTCATATTCAAGCGCGTCGCCGTCGGTAGCGATAAAGAAAAACGGCACGCCATGGCGATCAGCAATGCGCCTCATAGTTTGATCATTACCAACAATAAAACCAATATCCAAATTCGGAAAATAGTTGGCCTCGACCTTGTTCAATATTTCGATCAACGCATGAGCTTGTTTTGAAACAAACAAACCTATCGACTGCCGTCGGTTCATAAACCGCACATCAAAGGTCGCTGAGTAGGTGTCAGCTAAGCGAGAAAACTCCTGCGAAAACGACGCTTCATTATCCCAACGTTCATTTAGGACCCATTCAAAGCGTGAAAAAAACTGGCCATCATCAGTGTATTCGGCATAACGAGAAATGCTTAAATCTCGCTCAGCAAAAAAATTAGCTAATGCGGCAATAATCCCGACCTGATCGGGACAACATAGCAGCAACGATGCAACATTTAGCCCTGCATTATCTCGGGCAGTTTGATTGGTATTCATGGGGATAGTCGCTTAGAGTTGTGAAGTTTGGGCGCTTAAGGCTAAATCTCGGCTTAAAACAAGCGGTCAAATTAAGATAAAAAAACGATTACTATAATACACTCAAACTCGCTACCAACCTACAAGGCAATCACTTGCATTGCCCATAAAACATTGTTGAGCTACTATAAATAATGGCCAAAAAACCAAAAACCGCATCGGTCTCGCAGATACTACTAGTCTCCTATTTACTTATTACCGCCCCGCCGGCGTGGTTCGGCTACAATGCGCTCAAGTCAATCGACGATGATATAGCGCTGCATGAAGAGTTAGTCTCAACCGGAGAGCTAGTCTTAGCGCCAGAAAGCTCGACAGTCGTTCAAGTAATCGGGGCTTTTCTACGCAGCCACTCAGCACCGTTTACACACCCAATCGACAATGATTCTCTAGCCAAAACCACCGAATTTCGGAAATGGGCTGAAAGCAGGTGTAATACAAGAGCCACTGTCGTCTATTTCTGGATACTGTTTATGGTTATCGCGGCCATCGCCTATTTATGGCTTGCGGCCTACCTACAAAGAATATTCAAGGGTCTTTCTAGCGCAATTACTGATATTGGCGCCGACAATCTCACACAAAAAAATAGCATAGAAAAGCCGTTCGACCTAAGTGATGTGTCGTCTAGCCTCGAAAATTTGGGCGCGCAGATGAGTCTCGAAAGCGAACAGCAGCAGCGCTTTTTAAGGCACATATCACATGAAATAAAAACCCCGCTAACCTCAATCAAAGAAGGGTCAAAATTGCTCGACGAGCAGTTAATCGGCCAAATGAATCGTGAACAGCAAGAAATCACCAACATATTGGTTCGAAGCAGTGCCGCCTTGCAAGACGCGATAGAGAGCTTACTTGATTACAACGCGTCAATTGCGCCAAAAAAATTGAACCAGCGCAGACGGTTAAATCTCGCAGACCTCATACTCAAAGCGCTTAAAAACAACAGGCTATCGATAAAACAAAAGAACCTGCGGATAGACTCTAGGCTGGATGATTGCTATGCCAAGGTCAATTACAGCCAAATACTATCGGTGTTCGACAATCTTATTTCCAACGCGATTAAGCATTCTCCAAAAGATGCGCACATCCGCATTCAATTACACGAAGATCAAGCGAGTCAGATCGTTTTTCTGATCCAGGATCAGGGCGCGGGTATTAAAACTCACGACCAGCAATTCATATTCGACCCATTCTATGTAGGCGCTCAAGAACACAACACGAGCTTAAAAGGAACCGGGCTGGGCTTGTCAATTGCCAAACAATATACCCTTGACCATGGAGGGGAATTGAGTTTAATTGGGAGTCGTAAAGGTGCGCTATTTAGAGTAGCCTTGCCCAGCAACTAAGTAAATTTCACCAGAGCTAGCGATGCATACACAAAAATTAAGAACTCCAGAGCTGCACTCGACTAAAGGCGCACGTGTATTGGTTGTCGACGACAATCCAGACCTCTTGAAATTAATGTCAATGCGTTTAAAACCACGGCATTTTGATGTAAAAACAGCCGAGTCAGGCTTTGAAGCCTTGGGCCTAATGTCTATCTGGGTTCCAGACATTATTATTACCGATTTGCAAATGCCCAATTTTGATGGCCTCGAGTTTTTCGAAAAAGTTCACAGCCAATACCCGTTATTACCCGTCATCATATTGACCGCTCATGGCACCATCCCCGACGCTGTCAAAGCCACGCAATCAGGTGTCGCAAGCTTTCTAACAAAGCCATTCGAAGGTGATATTTTGATCGCCGAACTAGAACAAATATTGCGTACAAGTGGTTATCTCGAGAGGCCCAACATTGAGGGTATTACAACGCTTCAAGATACCCCCATTGCTCTTCAAGAAATCACCAGCAACAGCCCAAAGATGGCGGCGCTGACTCAACAAATCGAACGCTTAGCGCCCACTGACTCAATCATGCTATTTGAAGGCGAAAACGGCTCAGGAAAAGATGCCCTTGCTCGAGAGGTTCACCGACTAAGCACCCGAGCGAATGAGGTTTTGCTGCATATTTCAGGCTCATCGCTTCCTGAAGACCTGTTCTTAATTGAGTTGTTTGGGAAAGTAGGAGCCGGCTCACCTGAGAACCCAGAACGCAAGGGTATTTTTCGTGACGCACGTGGGGGCACCGTAATTCTAAGTGACTTCAGTGAGACCAGCCGAGCTGTGGTTGCCAAAATACTAGTGGCGCTTGAGGCAAAGCAGGCTAAACCAGTGGACTCAGAGGCAAGCTACCCCATTGATGTTCGCTTTCTCGCGACCACCTCGTTAGTTGGCCGTTATGGCCGCCATAGTGCCGCATCATTGAATTATTGGGACAAACTCGAAATGTGCCTTTTATCTGTTCCGCCATTACGAGAGCGCCGAGAAGATATACCACTAATTGTTAACCAATGCCTCTTAAGCATTGATAAAGATAGAGAGCTGAGCTTCGCCAACAAGTCGATACAGTTGATGATGGAGGCTGATTGGCCCGGAAACATTCGCCAACTGATTAGTGTGGTCAGGCAGTGCGCGCGCCTCTGCACCACCAGTGTCATTTCTGAATCTCTTGTTAATAGCCGCCTAAGTAATCCTGTTTTCCAGATTCAACCTATGAGCAGCGCTCACCGAGACTTTGAAAGAAGCTATTTAACCGACGTTCTAAAAGCGACCAATGGCAATGTAACCCGTGCAGCGGAAATGGCGAAACGCAATCGAACCGAGTTTCATCGCTTGTTGAAGAAGCATAAAATCGACGCAAAATCATTTAGACAATTAATTTAATCCAGATTGATTAATTATTTCACTCGCATGAAAACCATAACCGTTTATAATTGCGCTTCGATATAAGTTTGTGGAAGAGAGGATACTTGGTAATTCGCGTTTAGCTGATGACCCAAAGTGACCCGCCGAAGGCGCAACGTGCTCGTAACCGCTCAGGCAAAAGGACCGCAGACTACTTTTTACTGCTGAACATCTGTAGATGTAATGCATCGGTAAAAATGTCGACTCTGGAGAGCGCTCATAATTCAGGCCGCCTGAATTATCACTGAGCCACCGAAGAGGTAATCTTTCAGGTAACCGGACAGAGGAGCGAAGCATCAACACTCAGGTTAAGTGATTAGCATCACTTAACCTAGCGGTTGACCATGTGCATAATTTTTATGCCTAAATGTGTTTCGCGACAATCCTAGATCAATACGGTTTAACATGAATGATACTAATATAGCGCTCAAGCAAGAGCCGCCCAAAAAGACCCCTCTTTATTCACAGCATGCGTCCTTGAATGCAAAGATCGTTGACTTTGGTGGTTGGCAGTTACCCGTCAATTATGGGTCTCAGATAGATGAGCACCATGCAGTAAGAACTAAGTGTGGCATGTTTGATGTCTCGCATATGACTGTCTCTGACATTAGCGGCCCCGATACCCTCGCGTTTCTTCGCAAGCTATTAGCAAATGACATCGACAAAGCCACAAGCAAACCCGGTAAAGCGCTCTATAGTTGCATGTTAAACGAGCAAGGAGGCGTTATCGATGATTTAATTGTGTACTACATTAATGATCAACAGTGCCGCCTTGTCACCAATGCCAGCACTAACAAGAAGGACATGGCTTGGATTAAATCTCACGCCGCTAACTACGACATCACCTTTACCGAACGACCAGAGCTAGCACTAATTGCCGTGCAAGGACCCGAAGCGCTCGATATCTGTGGACAAGTATTGCCGGCCAAACTGGCCGAATTGACAAAATCTCTATCTCGTTTTCAAGGTGGCTTCGCTGACCATGAATTCGTCGGGAGAACTGGCTACACAGGCGAAGATGGTATCGAACTAATTGTTAGCTCGACACTCGCCAATAGCCTATGGTCAACATTCATTGATTCTGGCGTTCAACCCTGCGGACTCGGCGCCCGAGATACTTTGCGTTTGGAAGCCGGAATGGCGCTCTATGGCAATGATCTTGATGAGAGTCACACTCCATTAGAATCTGGGTTGAAATGGACCTTAAGCCTGTCTGGCGACCGAGATTTCATAGGCAAATCAGCGTTATCGAAGTCAACTAGCGAAAAAAACTTAATAGGTTTGGTCTTGCAAGATCGAGGTGTGCTGCGCGGGCACCAGCAAGTTTTTATCGGCGAACAATTAATCGGTGAAATCACCAGCGGTACATTTTCCCCAAGCCTTGAGCAGTCAATCGGGCTAGCTCGAGTTAACCGAATGTTAAAACCCGGCGACAAGGTTGACATTGCGGTGCGCAATAAGCGCCTAACAGCGGTCGTAGCACGATACCCGTTCATAAAAGACGGACAATCAGCTAACTAGCGGCACCCACCGAACCCGACCCGGCTCGCCGTGCTCAAGCTACCAAGGCTTAAAGAGACCGCTTGATAGCCGGCGTAAACCCAAACATAAAATTCAATATAGACCTTCATCATGACTAACTCGACTTTCGCACAACGACACATTGGCCTTAGTGACACTGACATTAGCTCTATGCTCACAGAGCTCGGATACGCATCACTTGATGAGCTTACCGAACAGGTCGTTCCTCGCAGCATTGCCGATGATGCGACTCTATCGCTGAGACCAAGCTTAAGCGAAGAGCAAGCCCTGGCTGAGCTCAAAGCCATCGCAGAACAGAACATAATAATGAAGTCTTGTATTGGCCAAGGTTACTACAACAGCTTTACACCAAAAGTCATTCAACGGAATGTATTAGAAAACCCAGCTTGGTATACCGCCTACACACCCTACCAACCGGAAATTTCACAAGGCCGGCTTGAAGTATTATTTTATTTTCAAACCATGATCACCGAGCTAACCGGCATGGACATCGCCAATGCGTCATTATTAGACGAAGGCACGGCCGCTGGCGAAGCGTTAACGCTGGCGCACCGAGCACTTAAAGGTAAGCGCAATAAATGTTTGGTCTCTGAGAATTGCCACCCACAAACCTGGAGCATTCTAGAAACCCGTGCAACACCATTAGGCATTGAGCTTGTCTCGTTTAACGAATCAGATGCGCCGACAATTGATGACGACGTATTTGCCATCATCGTTCAATACCCCGACACATATGGAACGGTAAGTGATCTAAGTAAGCTTTGCGACGACACACACAGTTCGGGTGCATTAGTGATCATGGCGAGTGATTTGCTTGCGCTGACGATGCTCAAATCTCCTGCTGAGTTAGGCGCCGATATCGTCGTTGGAAACTCGCAACGCTTTGGTGTTCCACTCGGCTTTGGTGGCCCGCACGCCGGCTTTTTTGCCGTAAAAGACAAATACAAACGCTCTATGCCTGGCCGCTTAGTAGGCCAATCGATCGACGTTCACGGTAATGCCGCGTATCGCTTAGCATTGCAGACGCGCGAACAACATATACGCAGAGAAAAGGCCACGTCTAATATCTGCACCGCTCAGGCGCTACTAGCGATTATGGCTACGCTCTATGCCTGCTATCACGGCCCAACTCGTCTGCGAAATGCAGCCGTGCGCGTTAATCAACTCACCACGTCATTGTTAGCGGGCTGCCAACAGCTGGGGTTAAAAACGAACCAAGTTGTCTTTGACACGCTAACCATAGACCACATCGACGCCGATGCTCTGGTAAGCGCGGCCTTGGAAAAAGGCTATAACCTCAATAAGCGCAATGACTCAAGCGTGAGCATTGCCTTAGATGAAACCTTTGAAGACGCCGATGTAATTGCGCTACTCCATTGCTTGGGTTCAGATCTAAACAGCTTAGTACTCGCAGCACCTCTCGAGGATAAGTGGCTGCGCAACGATAACTACATGAACCAAGCCGTCTTTCATGATTATCATAGTGAAACTGAGATGATGCGCTACCTGCGCCGTCTAGCCGACAAAGATATCGCGCTTGATCGTTCGATGATTGCTTTGGGGTCCTGCACAATGAAGCTCAATGCCGCGAGTGAAATGACACCCGTGACATGGCCCGAATTTTCGAATATGCACCCCTTTGCTCCGCAAGATCAAACGCAAGGCTACCAAGCCATGATCAACCAACTCGAAGAAATGCTTTGCGCTTGCACCGGCTACGACGCCATGTCGTTGCAACCCAATGCAGGCTCACAAGGCGAATATGCAGGGCTATTGGCGATTAAGGCCTATCACGAATCAAACGGTGAAACGCAACGCGATATCTGTTTAATACCAAGTTCCGCACACGGCACTAACCCCGCGAGCGCGCAAATGGCCAATATGAAAGTGGTGGTGGTTAAATGCGATGAGCGCGGCAATGTCGACCTTCAAGACCTTGAAGAAAAAATTGATGCTCACCCGCAAAAAATTGCGGCCATTATGATCACCTACCCGTCGACCCACGGAGTGTTCGAAGAAGACGTTACCAAGGTCTGCGCATTAGTTCACGAGGCCGGCGGACAAGTCTATATTGATGGCGCGAACCTAAATGCCTTAGTGGGCGTCGCCCAGCCGGGCAAGTTCGGCGGCGATGTTTCGCATTTAAATCTGCATAAAACCTTCTGCATACCTCACGGCGGTGGTGGGCCGGGAGTTGGGCCCATTGGAGTCGGCAAACACCTTGCCCCTTTTATGCCAAAAGACGGCTACAATCAAGAAAGAACCGGCGCGAGCATCAGCTCTGCACCATTCGGTAGCGCAAGTATTTTACCGATATCGTGGATGTACATTCGCATGATGGGGCCTAATGGTCTACGCAAGGCAACCCAGTGCGCGATATTAAGCGCTAACTATATTGCGCATAAACTGAAAGACAATTACCCAATTTTGTTTACTGGCAACAAAGGCTTAGTGGCTCACGAATGCATCATCGACACTCGCCCAATGAAAGACCACGGCGTCTCGGTTGATGATATCGCTAAACGTTTAATTGACTATGGCTTTCATGCGCCAACCATGAGCTTTCCAGTTCCTGGCACCCTAATGATTGAACCAACAGAGAGCGAATCACTTGCAGAGCTTGATCGTTTTTGTCGCGCTATGCAGGGAATTTTCGCTGAGTACACCGAGGTTAAAGATGGCAAGGTAGAGCCCGATAATTCATTACTCAGTAATGCACCTCATACGGTGCACTTTTTACTCAACGACGAGCTCGACGTTCCTTATTCGCGTTTACGTGCCTGCCACCCAGACTCAGAAACAGACCAAACAGTAAAATATTGGCCACCAGTGGGCCGAATAGATAACGTCTACGGTGATAAAAATTTGATCTGCAGTTGCCCTAGCATGAGTGAATACGAATAGATCACACTAGGAACACCAACGCTACTCTAAGCCTTATTTAAGAGCGCCAACAAATACCAGTGGTATCATCACCATCGCTATTCAAGGCGCTCTTACTACCTCTGTGATTAATGGTCATGCTTGCACAGTCAGTATCGCCCACCTGAACCCCTCCTGCGGCCGGCGTTGCCGTTAAGGTGTAACACCAGCGGCTTACAACATTTTCACAACCGGGGTTGGTTATAGCAATAGCGTAATACCCTTCTTTCGATGACAATCTATTGCAGATACCCGCTGCCAGTGCTTGGTTCTGGCTTAAGTAGGCAGGTGGAGATTGACTGGTGAAATTTCTAGTTTGCGCAGCGGCACAATCTAACAATGCATCCTGCGCATCTGCGCGACGCGTCTTTTGCACTTGTTCTAGATAAGAAGGTACTGCAACCGCGGCCAATATACCGACAATACCCACCGTTATCATCAACTCAATAAGTGTGAAACCTTTTGAACGTTTATTCACTGTATTTCTCTATGGTTATATGAAGGTTATTGAAAAATCTCGCGCCAACCAGAACGAATAGTTTGCGAGTTACCAATGGGGGCATTATCTAACGGATCATCCCCTAGCGAAGGCGACAGGCTGCCATCTTCTTGCTGTGTGATGATAACACCGTCATTGGCTCCCAATGCTTCACTGGTAAACACAATTGGTGAGCTCGACACGCCAGGGCCAAGTATCGTTGAAGAGTTTACTGTACCTGTACTATCTACGCCTAATGTTGCAAAACTCGACGGCACACCGTTGCCTTGGTTCAGTACAAATAGCCTCGAAACACCTTCTCCACCAACGCAAATATCTATACGATTTGCGGTAGTCGGTGAAAATGCGGTCAATAGAATTTGGTCTCGAACAGGCACGATTCGGTCAACAACTCTGGCACTCGGATCTACCCCAGCGGTAACACCGAGCGGTAAGTCAACAAACCAACCTTGAGAATTAGTAAATATTAGCTGTTCAAGCTGATCGACATTCTCTGCAGTACCGCCAGGGTTACCATTGCCACCTGGCACTATCAACGGTGTTCTTAGATCTCCGGTAGAAATAGTAGCGGGCAACTGGCCATCATCATTATTCAAAACATCCACATCGGTAACATCTATGATGTCTGAGATGCGCACCGTATCGCGTGTTAGCAAAGTGGAATTTTCGCGACTAGGGTCAAAGGTGGCCGTATTTAGGCCGTTAATCGTAGAAACATTAACCGGCTCAGTTATGCCATAAATTCTTTCTTGCTCTGCAATAAATTCATTTTCGCCACTCAAGTAGATACCCGTGGCAACAAACACTCTACTGCTTAGCACATTGTTTCCGAAGGAATTACCGTTAGTCAATAACGGAGCCTGTACTACAGGACGTTGCAAATCAATCAACTGCGTCACTCGATCGCCGGCTGGAAAATCAGGTTGGTAACGATATACAGCGCCTGTTTCTATTCGATCATTGGGGTCGGCGGTAGAGACATCAGCAATAGAACCAACCGTGCCGAAATAAGCGATATCGTCATTTCTGAACCCTAAAATACCGTTATCCCAATCTCGCACCGCAACATTGCCGACAAAGCTACTATCAACACTATTGCCCCCATTATCTTCGACTTCGGCCACTACTAAGGATCTAGTATTCAAATCGTAAGAAAAAATCTTAGCGGTTTCGGTACTAGTAAAGCTGCGTATGTCATTAGGGCCTGAACCAAACACTAACTGCCAATCACCATTAAAATTATTTTGATCATTATTATCAGTACAATTAGAGCCACATTCATAAAAAACATCTGGCTCAGAAGTAGTTAGATTTAGATCTGGATGATTAATTTCAGCTAACACTCGAGGAGGGCTTTCAGGGTCGGTAACATCAAGGACAACATAAGCCGACCGAAGAGTTGTCGAATCAGCGCCATTAGTAACAGGAAAATCACCGCCACCTAAACGCATGCCAACCACTAAGATCGTTCCCCAGCCATCGGGGTGAGTCGCATCATTGGTAAATATATTCGGTAGCCTGACATCAAAACTCTTTGGGCTGCCATCAACATAAAAAACATGAGTATAGAAATTACTGCTTAGAAATTGTAGGTGCGGTAATAAATTAAACGGAGCATACGCCCAGAGTTCAGCACCTAATGGGTGCGATGTTTCAGAGTTATCACCACTCAATTCATACTGAACATCCGTTGCATTAGCATCTCGAAAACCGACATTAAACGCGTGTAATAGACCATCATTGGCCCCCACATAAGCGACTTGGCGCCGATCGTCATATTGCTCGCGAAAACGTTGGTAACCTAGATCACCAAAGCGAGTGTCGTAACCCGAATTGGGGCCAGCGACAACTAATGGAGTAGAGTTGATTAAGTCTCCAAGACGATATATTTCATCATTGCCGTCGGCGTCCAAATCAACCGTACGATTGCGAAAGCCTGTTACGGTTGGGTCCTCAAAACCACGAATATAATTAACAATGTCTTTGGCTTGTGTTTCAGAAACCGGCCCGAAAAAGCCAAAATTATTGGCATTAATATTACCTTCGGTAAAGTCGATCTGCTCACCAGCGTCAACCGCACCGTTTAAGTTGCTGTCGATGTAACTCAATATGTGCCTTGACGCTTGATTTTGATTCGGCAAAGGAAATGCGCTGCCGTATGTTCGTTGAGTTTTAGTCAGTACATTGTCGACCGAGCGCAACAAATCGCCAGCGTTCCAGAGAGCATCTAAATCTTCTAACGGCAAACTATTACCGAAATTAGTGATTGTAGGGCCACCAGTGGCAGGGTCGATTACAGGATTACCATTTACGTCTACAGCCACATTCAATAATTGAATTCTAGGCCCCGGCCCGTCATTACCTGACACATCATACCTAAATGCTCTATCTGTAACGTAATTCTCTAATAAACCTGGTATTCCATTATCTTGTCGGAACAAACCAAAATCATCAATAAAGAACGAAACGAGCTCTCCGGTCCATTCCACTTCATCAATATTCGCATCGGCACCGGTAGTCGCTTCTCTTAACAGCTCTTGGTATGTACCTTGAACAACGATGTTACCAAAGCCGTTTGAGTTGGCGAAACTGGCTACCGAGGAACTCGCGCTGCGTTCTTGAGAGAGAATTTGGTTCAACGTGTTCTCTATTGAGTTAAATAGATTTTCAGGGTTAATAACAAAGAAAAAATTATCGGGTAGTCCATCAGCTCCGGCGGCACCGGTAGTATTGTCAACCGCATCCCATTCACTCAACTCATCAGGAGCATCAGCCAAAGATAAGTCTTCAATTACGGTATTGCCATTTGCATCTTGCACTTCATCACGATTTTCATCAAAACCACCATATTTCGCCGCGTAATACAAAGGCGACTCTAGATTTGAAGCCGAGGTGGTATTAGTTAAGGTGAACGTATG
>JALZVW010000105.1 GCA_023301745.1 Arenicella sp.
GTAAGTCCATTTGAGTCTGGCATGTTTAAGTCAAGAAATACCAGCTTGAAGCTTTGTTCTTCGAGAGCTTGTTTAGTCTCAGCATAGTTGGTTGCATAAACCACCTCTGTGTCGGGTATTACCGAGTTGGCGATAAACGTCAGAGCTTCTCTAAAAAGGGGGTGATCGTCGGCAATTAGTAATGAATGACTCATGCATGAACTATAAACAGTGAGGTGTACGATGTGCAACCTAAAGCGTTGCATCATGCCTAATACTTTTGTCCAATACTCTAGAACAAAAAGCGAGCGTAAACTCAAGCCTCTTATAATAATCGGATGGAGAAATCTACCATGAAAAACAATGCTGAGGCTTACTGGAAAGCCAACGTTAGTTTGATTGTCAAACTCCTAGTTGTTTGGTTTGTTGTGCCGTTTCTCGGCGGTATCGTATTTGTCGATACACTCAATCAAATCAGTCTAGGCGGTTACCCATTAGGCTTTTGGATTGCCCAGCAAGGGTCTATCTACATGTTCGTCATACTTATATTTTACTACGCAAAAAAAATGAGCGACTTAGATGATCAATTTTCAGGCGAGGGCGAATAATCATGGAACTTCAAACCTTAACTTATATTGTTGTCGGTTTCACATTTGCTACCTACATTGGCATCGCGATTTGGGCACGAGCCGGCTCTACTAAAGAGTTTTATGTGGCGGGCGGCGGAATTCACCCGATTGCCAATGGTATGGCAACCGGTGCTGATTGGATGTCAGCGGCGTCGTTTATTTCGATGGCCGGTCTAATTGGCTTCTCTTACCAAGGCTACGGCGGTTCGGTATTTTTACTCGGTTGGACCGGTGGTTATGTGTTGCTGGCAATGTGCTTAGCACCGTACCTGCGCAAGTTCGGCAAGTTCACGGTGCCAGAGTTTATTGGCGACCGTTATTATTCAAACACGGCGAAAGTTGTTGCGGTAATTTGTTTGATCTTAGCGTCGGTCACTTATGTGATCGGTCAGATGAAGGGCATTGGGGTTGCGTTTAGCCGCTTTTTAGAAACCTCCTACGAAGCGGGTTTAACCGCTGGTATGGTGATCGTGTTTATTTATGCGGTTCTGGGTGGAATGAAAGGCATTACTTATACTCAAATCGCGCAATACGTTGTTTTGATTTTTGCTTATACCATACCCGCAGTCTTCATTTCGCTAGAGTTAACTGGCAACCCGATTCCGCAGTTGGGTCTTGGTTCAACCTTGGTTTCAGATGGAACCTACGTGCTTGATAAGCTTAATCAGGTGGTGACCGAGCTCGGCTTCGCAGAGTACACAACATCGACGAGAGGAAGCACTCTCAACATGTTTGTGTACACCATGTCGTTGATGATTGGTACCGCTGGTCTACCGCATGTGATTATTCGCTTTTTTACCGTTCCAAGTGTAAAAGGTGCAAGACAATCAGCAGGTTGGGCCTTAGTGTTCATTGCAATTCTTTACACCACTGCACCCGCGGTTGCTGGTATGGCGCGTTTGAATTTGATGAGTACCATCGAGCCAACACCGGGTAATTATCTTGCCTACGATGAGCGGCCTCAGTGGTTTAAAAACTGGGAAAAAACCGGGCTATTGCAGTATGAAGATAAAAATGACGACGGGCTAATTCAATACAGCGCACGCGCTGACAATGAAATGGTCAAAGTGGATAACGACATCTTGGTATTAGCGAACCCTGAAATCGCAAAACTGCCAAATTGGGTTATCGCCTTGGTCGCAGCGGGTGGTCTAGCGGCCGCATTGTCTACCGCAGCCGGCTTATTATTGGCTATCTCGTCGGCTATTTCTCATGATTTACTCAAAGGCATAATTCGGCCCGATATTTCTGAGAAGGCTGAATTAAATGCGTCTCGCATTGCAATGGGCTTTACCGTTCTACTTGCCGGATATCTAGGGTTTAACCCTCCGGATTTTGCGGCCGGCACGGTCGCCTTGGCATTCGGCTTAGCGGCATCGTCGATCTTCCCGGCAATCATGTTAGGTATTTTCTATAAGCGTATGAACACCTCTGGTGCGGTGGCGGGCATGCTTTCAGGAATCGGCGTTACATTGTTCTATGTGTTTCAACACAAAGGCATCATGTTTGTTAAGAGCACGTCTTTCCTTGGTGACATGGACCCGAATTGGTTCTTAGGCATTGAACCCAATGCCTTTGGTGCTGTCGGTGCCGTGGTTAACTTTGTGGTCGCGTTTGCGGTTTGCAAAATGACCGCCGAACCACCGAAACATGTGCAAGACTTAGTTGATTTCATCCGATCGCCTCATGGTGCTGGAGAGTCTTCTTCGCACTAGACCTTGTTCTTCTCAGCGACCTACCTTCGCTGAGTAGTTCATATGAACTGGGCACGGATGCCTAATATTTGACTTATCCTCTCTTTGCGGGGAGGATAAGTTTTTTTTAACAACCGTTTTATCATTAGCTATGAATGTTATTGATACGCTGAGATCAAAAAAACAATGAGCTTTTTTACCAATAAGCACGTCATAACAGCGATGATCGTGGCCCCAGTTCTGGCGGTCATTTCGTATTACTTAGTTGACTTAACCGTTAAAGAACAGCCACAGAAAGCATTAGAGGGTAACGCCTACAAGCTTATTGCTAAATCAAATTGCCGCTTTAGTAGTGGCGCGTGTGATTTGGAAAATGGCACGTTTAAGTCAACGGTGCGCGTTTCTCAAGAAAACGGCCAACAGCGCTTACACCTGACTTCGGTCAATCGCTTACAAAATGCCAGCATTGGCTTTGTAACAAATGATGGCCGCGAGACTGGGCC
>JALZVW010000106.1 GCA_023301745.1 Arenicella sp.
TGCTTGCCAAGGCTTAGCTTGCTCGCTTTGCGTGGCCGATGCGTGTAAGCGTAGCTCTAAACTCATATCGCTAACGTAGCCACGTAATGCCTTTTCAAGTTCACTACCGGCGCAGGCGCCTAACAAAATAGGCGCGTTGAGTATTGCTTGTCCAGCGGTGTGCCTTTCTAATACTAATGGCTGCGGGAGGCCTAACATAGAGGTTAGCCTAGCACCGATGCCGGTGTTGGCGAAATTGACGTATGAATCATTCATGGAATATCTCTGTGCTATGACGGGTCTAAAATGTCTCTGCTGCTAATTATAGGTGAAGCATCGTCTTAACGATTTAAATTTGATGCAATGAACTTTAAGCTGATTTTTTAGCACTATTTAATAGACACTCACTATAATCAACAGAAATGGCGCATTTTCGATGAACATTAAAAAGACGACTAACACTGAAACGGTATTTTTCTCTTGCCTGAAAATGCCATTAACCTCGATTGCGTTTATTTGCGTCGTATCGTTATTCAGCATCGCTAGCAATAGCTATGCTTCAGGTGGCGGTGGCGGAGGTGGTGGTTTTAGCAGCCCGAGCCAAAGCGCTCCCAGGTTCGATCCTGTTGTGAAGTATCAAGAAGGTATTGCTGCACTTCAACGTGGCGATAACCGCACGGCGGAGAAGGCATTCCGTAAGGTTATTAGTGTCAATAAGAAGCACGCTAACTCTCAATACTATTTAGGCTTATCGCTGTTTGGGCAAGAAAAATTTAAGAAAGCGAAGAGACCATTTGAAAAAGCGCTTAAATACGACAATAAGTTAGTCTCGGCTCATGGTTACTTAGGCGTTGTCTTTCAGAAAACTAAAAAATTTGAAAAAGCCGACGCTCAGCGTCAACAATTAATTGAGCTTAGAGAATCTTGTGGCGATTGTAATAATAAAGTCAAAATTGACAACGCTTTGTTGCAAATAGACGGTGCAAAACAGCAGTCATTATTGCCGCTTGATGTATCGCCTGAGCGTGGCGACCAACTTTACGTTGAGGCGGTTTCTCATATCAACCAAGGCCACTATTTGGCTGCGTTGGTTTCGCTAGAAGAATCAGCTTCAGTGTTTGGACCTCACCCTGATGTACTTACTTATCAAGGCTTTGCTAACCGTAAACTTGGTAATAAAGCCAAAGCGTTAGAGTTTTATCAAGCGGCGCTTAATATCGATGCGGATCACCGTGGCGCAAATGAATACCTAGGTGAATACTATGTTGAGATTGGGCGCTTAGACTTGGCTCAATATCAACTGAAAAAACTTGAGAAAATCTGTTCTTTTGGTTGTGAACAAGCCGATGAGCTGCGTCGTTGGATCGCGGCGGCATCTTAGTTGTGTGATTAACAACCATTGAACCTCTTAGTGTTATTAGCCAGACTTACTGTTGTCTTTGTTGTTGGTAGCTTCAGCCCAGCGCTCTGGGCTGAAGACCTGCGCCGGCCTCAAGAGTTAGCTTGGTTTAATAATGCTAATGCTCAGTTGGAGGCATTAACTCAACGGCCTGCCGATTGCGTGGTGCCGCTTCATAACCCTAAGTTCAACTTAGGGCGTCTAGCATTCAATAGTCCTAGATTACTCGGCGGGCAGGCCGGGCGAATGGGGTTGAGTTGTGCCTCTTGTCACCCATCAGGGCGGGATAATAGTGATTTTTTTATAGAACAAATTTCAGATAAACCTGGGCGTGCCGATATAAGTCATCATTTCCTGAGTAGTCACGGTGGCGACGCATTCTTCAATCCGAAACCGATTCCTGACTTAGCTGATGTTGATAATTTACGTTTTAAAAATAGGGGTGATATTGAGTTTGATCAGCTGCTAACTCGTTTGATTGAAATCGAATTTGATGGGCAAGCGCCTACAGCAGCGGTATTTTACGGTTTGAAGCTATACTTAACTCAAAACAGTATCGAGAATTGCCAGTTGCCGTTTCAGCCTGTGTCACGCACTCTGGAATCTGACTGGTTGCTAATCGACGACGGATTAGCGGCCCTTGATGATGCTATCAAGGCAGGTGATTCGGCGACGATCCTTTTTGTTAGCGCCAGCATGAGAGCCGTGCTTGAGCGTTTTTACCGTTTTTATTCTATTAACCCAGTTAAATCTCTAGATGATAGGCTGTTGGATATGAGTCGTGCGCTTGAATCGTTGTTGAGTAATACAATAAAGAGCGATAAAACTGCCGAACAAATTTTAGTAACACTTGCCGAGTTGTCAACGTCGCTTGGCAAGCTAAAAAATGATTTGCGTCAACGCGAGGCTCAGTCGTTTTACAATCCCAAAACCGCATACGATTACCTCAACCCTTCTAACTAGACATCGCGGTCTCGACTCTGCTTGAGCTGCGGAATAATTTTTTAATACGGTTGAATTTATTAATCTTTAATCAAGGGCAATCCGATGTGATCGAAAATATGAAAACATGGATAAGTCTTCTTCTTATCGTATTGTTGTTTTCAGTGATCGCCGGTATCTAGGCGCTAGTAAAAACCAAGAGTGTGGCGGCCTATCTATATGCTTACCCCTTGGTGATGATAGAGCAATCTCGGTTAGCGTTTCTTGGGCCACAGTGATTACTCATAGAAAGCTCAAACACAAACTCGCTGTTGGCGAATAGCAGGGCGGAGCATCTTTCTATTATCGGCAATTATGGAACCTATTACGCCTTTAGGGCAGGGGTGCCAAGGTTGGCTTGGTGTTTTGCCACCGCAAGACGCGGTCATTTGGAGCGGCCTAAAGTGGCCGTTCATCGATAACCGTATTGGAGCGATGATTGTGCCTTGGCGTTTGCCGCATCAAGATGATTTAAGCGAACTTAAAAATAGTCCTAGCCCACCGACACTGAGCACTAAAATCACGATTAAATCGAAAGCACTCATGGCTCGAAAGGTGAATTGAATTGACGAGATTACACCAAATATCAAGCCTATAATCGAGCCCCCGGCAAGTAGCCAGCCAAGGTAGTTTCTGGCGTTATAGAAAACCATGCCTACGCCAAACATGAACGGAATCATAATCATGCCACTGGTGACGCCATAACCGCCAATGTTATAGAGGCGGGCGCTGAAACCATACTGACTATGAACATTGATTGAGTTGAGCAGCAAATAGACCCCTCCACATAACATAATTAAGCCTATTAAAAATCGGCCTGACCCGCCACTAGTTCCACCTGCGCCTCTCATAGTATGTCCTTTCAGTATTTAGCTAATTGTATTTATAGTGCGATTTTGTGCGTAAGCCGACGATTTATCAAGAACTCATTTTAGATAAGCTCGGCGCAGGCTGAAATAAAATATGAGCACCGCTAATGCGGCGATAATGCAGGCCCACATTAAATGGCTACCAAAAAGGTGTTGCGCTACCATTTCGCTGTCCGAGTGTCGTTTTTGCCCCGCTACAAATGCCGACGACGAAAATAGGTAACGCATGGTGCGAGTGAAGGTATCAACCAACATATGCACGCCGATAAACTGAATGATGAAATGCTGAAGTCTTGTGCTGCCTTTTTTCGACAAAAACAAGAACAGCAAGCCCGTGGGCAGTAAAATCAGCAGCCCAAATATCGATCGAACCCACAAAGCGCAACAGATAAGGATGAATATACTAAACAACAAAAAGGTGAATGAAGACGCTTTTCGGCTTTTACCGGCGATGATAAAGAGCCCGCCAACAATCGAGGGTGCCAACAAACCGCCTGCGGCAACGGCCGCTTGACGCCAACCTGGCTGACCTTGAATGAACGCTAAGCCAGACGAATTTTGGTAAACTTCTATTCGGAGTAGGTTGCCGCCTGTTAGGATGGCGGTTAGACCGTGGCCCATTTCATGCACAAAGGTTGTAATAATTACAAAAGGCCATTGAATATAGTGTCCGAACGGAATTTGGTAAAGGATGAAGAACACGGTGGCGGCGAATATAAGTGTCACTAACCCTTGGAAGCGGCCTGTTTTTGAATTTTTCATACCGCTATAATTTAAAGTTCATCTTATGAATGATTCTAAGTGTTAATCTGGTCATATAGCAATTAGAACAACATTCTAAATGCTGTTAAGTTTTTAGAGACCTACATACTAACCAACTAAATTTTAAGGATTTATCATAATGCGAAACAAAATACTCTTTCTAGGTGCATTGCTCGGCGCAGTCACAGCTAACGCTCAAGAGTCTGAATTATCACTTAAGCTTAACGAAGCGCTAAAGTCTGATATTCGTACCGAAGCCGAGCTTGAACGTGATCGTAACCGCCGCCCGGTTCAAACGTTAGAATTCTTTGGTATTACACCCGACATGAAAGTACTCGAGCTCATTCCCGGTGGCGGTTGGTACACTAAATTACTCGCCCCAGCGCTACGTGATGACGGTGAGTTGTATGTTGCGCTTGGTGCATCTCGCGTTAAGTCGAACTTATTGACAGTGCCGGGCCTAGATAAAATTAAGGTACTTGAGCCTAAGGTTGAATTTACCGACGGAGAAGACAATCTTCGTACATTGGGTGCGTTTTCCTTAGGCGAGACTGGTTTCGACGCGGCACTGACGTTCCGAAATATGCATAACCTTGACGCGGCTGGCCGTAAAAATGTTAACGATGCTGTTTTTAAATCGTTAAAAAAAGGCGGAATATATGGAATAGTTGACCATACTCGACGACATATGGAGCCGATCACCAGCGAAAATCGTCGCCGTGCAGACCCTGTGACCATTATCAAAGAGTTATTGGATTCGGGTTTCGTATTCGAAGGCTATTCAAGCTTGCATCGCAAGCCCGACGATGAGTTACGTTATGAAGTAGGTCGTAAGTCTGTCACGGGTAATAGTGATCGCTTTACCTTACTGTTTAAAAAACCATAGCAGTAGCGGTTTTAGAAAGCACCCCCAATGGTGCTAATGGGCGTCACATGAACTGTGATGTTAACAGGCAAAAAAAAGCCATGTCATTTTAACAATGGCATGGCTTTTTTAATGTTCATTGACTCTATAGGGGCGCAATGATTTTTACCCCAGGAGTACTCTCGGTGGGGGAAGAGAGTTAGTGCAGACTAAATTCGCAATTCTCGGGTACTACCGTTCAAAGACACCCGCGAGCTAAGCTCTGTTTTAAGCTTTTGCTCGATCACACGTTTGACCTCGCAGGCACACCCACCGCAGACGGTACTGACCGCTAGGTGGCATTGCATATCTTCAAACGAGCTGACTCCGGTGTCGACTGCGTCTCTGATTTGGTGGTCTGTGACCGCTTTACATAAACAAACAAACATGTGCGTACATATATAGAATTACTGATGGCCTAAACTTACCACCTATCAATGATGATGTAAATGCTAATTATTCTCATTAGCGTTAATAACTGGATGTTAGATAGTCAGGCGATAAAGGGCTGATCCGTTTATCGCCTGAGCGTTTAAGGCTCCTGAACCTCTGGCGTTGTGTTGTCGACTGGTTCAGGCTTGGGCTTGCCACGCCAAAAACCATCAGAACTCAAAGCTTGCCAGCCCCATTTGATCCATTTAAGCAGCGACATCGCTAGCCACAATGCCCAAGCGAGCATAAGTACTCGATAGACCCAGAGCGGGACGCTTACGACGTCAGGTTGCGGTAATATCGCCGTTGCTCGATCTTGATACCACTTTAGAAGTGATGAATTTGAACCATTACCGGCAACTTGCATGTCTGGGCTACCAAGAAGACCATTAGCAACCGCCGCAACGATAATACTTAAAGAAGCCACTATCAGTACGATGAGGCCGACCTGCATAAAATTAAATTGCAGTCTGCTTAGTGTTTTGGTGAGCTTTTCTCGTAACGACAAACCTATTATGCAGGCCGCAACCACTGCAATTAATGTCGGTGAGGTCTGGCTTAGGCCAATAGCTAGTACGAACCATTGTACGGTGGTCAAGGGTGTCAGTTTGCTCCACCCGAGTGCGGCAGACAAAATCAGTAGGGCACCAAGCACGCTCCAAAATAAAATGGCTGGGCCGAGCACTGGGCCGTCGACCCATACAACCCAGCGATCTCTCGGAACTCGTATTGATGTGTGCGCGTTCACGCTCGGCAGCTGTAAGTCTACGGTCGGGAATACATACCTCATTGATTGTGGATTTGGCTCTCGCCACTTAACGCTTAGGTCTTGCTTTCCTGGCTTGAGCATTACGCTGAGCAGCTTGTTATCTAACTGAACTCGTTGTTTGATATTATCAAGTAGCACCTCTTGAACCTCAGCGTTATCAGGAAGCTTGATTTGATGCTGTATGCCTCGGCTGCTACGAATGCTTAGATTTAAATTAATGTCGTTTACTCGCTTGCCCGCGTTAACCGAAAGTTGGCTGCCCTGCAGCGTTACCGTTTGACCGGTAACACCAATTGGTCGTTCTATCTTTAGCGAGAGCGTTTCGCCCGGCCACGGTTGCCATACCGGCACGACGCGTTGTTGCCCGCTTGTTTGATTGCTTGCTTGGCTTAGATAGCGACTGACCGGCAGGCCTTGCGCTTTTACCCGCCATACTGGGCTTGCATCGATGCTCCAGACTTCAAGGTATGACGGGTTGCTAACGGCGGTTAGCTGCATGTCGGAACGGCTTGCTAACTTGGATGACCAACTAACCTGAGATTGGTTGGCGGTAAAGCTTACTGCGACAGCGCCGTTTTCGACGCGTAGTTGGTCGTCTAATAACTGTTCATTGGCTAATAATGGAATATTGATATTCAGCGGTACTTCTTTGGGCGATATTCGCTCGACGGTGGTCTGTACATACCAATCAAGGCCCAAACGTAATTGGCGCTCTACCTTCACAAAAGTGGGCAAGCTATTGTCGTCTGACTCGAAAGTCGGCTGCTCGCCTTGGCTGACTACCCGAGTGAATTGCAATTGGGTCTTGGTCACACCATCTTCGTCTATACCTTCGATTGTCCAGCTATTGTCATCGCTGGCCCATGTTGAAAAATTGGGTGCTAATGGTAGTGATAATGGGAAGGACACTCGCTGTAACATCGGGCCGCTTAACAGCACATCATGCAAACCCTTGTCGACGCGTAGCCAGACAACTTGATTGGCGTCTCGTGTCAAGGCGGTAGCTGGTTTGCCGTTGAGTAAAATCTGTGATGGCAGCCAGGTGCCTTGGCTTGCGGGTAAGGGGATTGCCGTGCTCGATAGCGCATGCACACGCAAGCGTAACTGTAATTTATTGATCGTGACATTGGTCGACATGCGCTGAATCTGCGCGCAAGCCCCTAAACAATCGGGCGCTTTTGTTAAACGTTGCTTAAGGGTCGCCAGTATTTCTGGGCTAGGAATAGCCTGTGCTTGTGCATTATTTGGCGATATTAGTGGCAGCAGCAATGGCAACAATAGGATTGCGGTAATTGTGGGTGATTTGAGCCATTTGGTGAATAAGCTAATGTTTTTGTTCTCTCGTTTGTTCGGCTCGTCGTCGTCAGGGCGCGATCTGAAAAAGCACCAAGTGAGGCCCATAAGCAGGGCAATTCCGAGTATTCGAACGACGAAGTTGGCCTTGGGGCTAAGCAATATCAGGCGACTAGTTTGGTCGGCCTTAACTGGGCCAGCCCATGACATTCTAATCGTTTGATAGCCGTTCCAGCTAGGTAACCCTGGGCCTGATTGGATCATGCTATTCGGGTCGATTTTCTTTAGGTCTACAGGCGCCTGTGAGTATGCGGCGCGGCCGCTGTTTACGAATTTGCTAGCCGTAACAACAACCTCTTCAACCGCGGCGGAGGTCGCTAAATTGCTTCGGTTTGGCTTCTTCTGAAGCCTTTGGTTACGCTGCTGCAGATCCATTTCGAGTTGTTTGGCTGATTGCCATTGCTGTGTATAGCCTCTCTCTAACTGCGGGTGCACACTGACACGAATAGTATCGATCGTATAACTGAGTAAGATCACGGCGAGTACCGCAAAGCTTGCTAAGCGATACTTTTCTAACCAATGAGAGTACTTATGTTTTGGCAATACTGCGAGCAGTGCGGTGATGGCTAATAAGTTAAGCCAAATTAAGTTCGGCGCGCCACCTTCTTGCCATGTAAATACCAAGGTTGTTAACGCCAACCCAGCCCATCGCCAGCCGTAAAAATGTCGAACAGACATAACGATAATCATCGCTAAGAAGAGATCGAGAAGGCTCCATTTTTCCAACCATGTATTGGGTAAATTATCGGTTCCTGAAACGCCTAAGACACGCCAGCCAGGTGGTATGTGTAGTTTGGTATCTACTTTTTGGATATCGACCCCCCAGCCATTAGCCGGCAGCGCCGTGTGCTTGCCGGTGAAGCGACTCTCGGCGGATAAATTCAGAAATTTCTGACGAACCTCAACTCCGGATACCTCTTTATCTGTTTCTCGAGTAATAAATTGTGGTTGCTGACTAATGCTAACGCGGCCTAACTCTATGCTGGGTAACACATCTATACGCGACTGCTGAATTACGCCGTTTATTTGATCCTTGATGCTGTAGCCTTGGCCATCAAAATCCAACCACATCTCCCGTACCAAATTAAGTTCGTTACGAGCGAGATTGTTAATACCGCGTTCTTTAATATTCAAACTGAGTGTCTGGTTTGGCGCTAGTAAATACGCGGGAAGCCCCTTCCAATCGTTAGGCAAGCGAGTCTGATTCGGATCAATGCTGTTGACTCCCTCTACCTGCACTTGGCGCATATTGTTATCGCTTACAAAGACCCATACTTCTTGCTGTGGCCAAGGCTCTTGAATTTCTGGCATGGTGAACGCTTGCACATCGCCCAGGGCTCTACCCGTTACCGTTATAGACCATTCTCCTGGGCGCAATTGCACCATTAATTGGTTGCTGCCTTCTAAGCGAGCGGGTAAGTCGCTTTTGATATCTGTTGCAATGAAATCATTAAGCAATACTGATTCGAAGGCGCTGTTGCGCTGTTTGCCAGAGACACGCAATTTAATTAGAGTCTCGACCTTTACTGGGTGTCCATCAAAAACGCGACGGAATACTTGCAAATCTATGTTGTCTTCACTGATTTTTTCGCCATCAGATTGCATCAACCAGAGTTGGCCCTGTTGATCAAATTGAGCTTGTGCGACTGGGCGCTTGTTAACGGTTAGAGCGACCAAACCTGAGCCTGGGGTAATAAAGAGTGACTTGGGTAATTTGTGCCAACTGAATTCGCCTCGTATCGTGTGATTTCCTTTGGCTAAACGAACATGAGGTGAGCCATCTACTGACTGCACTAGTAGCTCTTCATTGTTGGAGCTTACCTTGAGCGGCCAATGTTTCGCTTCGCCAGGCAGTTGAATCAATGACTCACTGAAGAGTTGCCATTGCTGAACAAAGCGCCCACCCGTTTCATCTAAGTCTAGTTGTAGACGAGACGGCCACGCACACATGCGGCCACTGCTATTGTAACGGTAAGGACAATCGATTTGCTTCTCATCATTGAGCACCCAATCTACCCAAGGTAACAATTGGCCGGGTACATTTTCTAGGCTAGCCGCTTGTGAAAAAGACGGTGAGCTAGAAAAGCTTACAAGTGCCAATAGCACGACGATGATGGTGGATTTTATTTTATTCATTCGCAACTCCAGTTGTTAACTAAAGATAACAGAAATTAGTCTGTCTGGGATTCAGAGTTTTAAACGCCGTCCGTTAATTTCATGCATTTCGCTACTGACCTGCTGTTTAAACGGCCCCTAGGGTGAGCGAACGTTTTGCTACGACCACTTGTGATGTTCTGTATACTTGAGCACCGTTTCTAGCGGTTGCCTAGTTAGCCACGCAATATAATGGATTCTTCTAAATGGAAAAAGTAGCTATTTTTGTTGATGTTCAGAACGTTTACTACACCGCTAGACAAGCGTTTGGGAAGAATTTTGACTATAACAAGTTTTGGCAAACAGCCACCGATGGTCGAGAGGTTGTTCAGGCCGTCGCGTATGCAATTGAAAGGGGTGACAAGAAGCAACGCGAATTTCAAAATATCTTAAGAGCCATTGGCTTTGAGGTGAAACTAAAGCCCTTTATTCAGCGATCAGATGGTTCCGCCAAAGGCGACTGGGATGTTGGTATTACCATCGATGTTATGGAGTGCGATGACGCTGTTGACGTTATAATTTTAGTATCCGGCGATGGCGATTTTGATCTTCTGGCAAGTAGAGCTCGAGACCAGCAAGGTCAACGGGTTGAGGTGTATGGTGTGGCGCAATTGACGGCAAAATCGCTGATAAATGCCGCCAGTGACTTTATTCCAATTGATCATGATTTATTACTAAATTAGCCTCGAGGAGTCATGGGCGGCCGGTTGCGAGGCTGATCACTGAAATGAAAGCTTAACGGGCGTTTCGTTTGTTGTTCACACTTAACCGGTCTTGGTAAAGTCTTAGCTAGCCATCGGTGCATCATTAGTGTGCACCTCGATGACACGATTGCGACATTGTTGCACATGCTTAGCCTGCCGATGCTGTGGTCATGTGTCATTTTATCAAGCATCAATAATGTGGCACGCTTATTGCTTTACCTAATGTGTATTAATTAACTAAACGCATTTAGGAGAACCCTTATGGCTTACTTAGAGCCCTCAGAATTTGTAACGAAAATGGTCGATGCCGGCGAATCGAAAGTCTACATGTCAACCAAAGATACTTTGATTCGAGCCTTCATGGCTGGGGCGATACTTGGCTTAGCCGCTGTGTTTGCTATTACGGTGGCGGTTAAAACCGGTTCGCCGCTAGTAGGGGCCGTGTTGTTTCCCGTGGGTTTCATTATGTTGTACTTGATGAAATTTGACCTGCTAACCGGGGTATTTACGCTCGTACCATTAGCCTTGTTGGATAAGCGCCCAGGCGTTACTACCTCTCAGGTACTTCGAAACTGGGGCTTGGTGTTTGTCGGTAATTTTGCCGGTGCATTAACCACGGCAACGATGATGGCCTTTATTTTAACTTACGGCTTTAATACTGAAGGAGGCGCCATTGCGGCCAAGGTAGCTACCATAGGCGAGTCTCGTACACTCGGTTATCAAGAGCATGGACTTGGTGGTTGGTTTACCATTTTCATTCGCGGCATGTTGTGTAACTGGATGGTGTCGATGGGCGTCGTTGGTGCCATGATTTCTACCTCAGCGGGCAGTAAGATGGCGGCGATGTGGATGCCGGTAATGTTGTTCTTCTTTATGGGCTTTGAACATTCGATCGTTAACATGTTCTTATTCCCTTTTTCAATGATCATGGGCGGTGAGTTTACTGTTATGGATTACTTAGTCTGGAATGAAATACCGACGGTGTTGGGTAATTTATTTGGTGGGCTTTGCCTAGTCGGTTTACCTTTGTACTATACTCATGTACGTACCAGCCCAGACCGTAAAATCGGTGCGCCGGTCAACAACGTTCTATAAACTCGGCATTCATTACTAAAGGTTGCCATCACCTCATTGCGAGGTGATGGCTTTTTATATATGGCAGTAAAGTTAAGCACGTCTATTGGACAGTATTCCCACCAAGGCCGTAAAAATGATAACCAAGATCATCACGGTGTGGTGGTGCCGAATGAGCCAGCGCTAACAACCAAGGGTATCGCTGTTGCGATTGCCGACGGTATTAGTAGTAGTGATGTGAGCCACATTGCTAGCCAGACCTCGATAAATAGTTTTCTTGAAGATTACTATTGCACCAGTGAAACTTGGTCGGTGCAGACGGCTGCGAAGCATGTGTTGCAAGCCAGTAATTCTTGGTTGTTTGCCCAAAACCAACGCAACCATGAGTTCCGACTAAATAAAGACAAGGGCTATGTTTGTACTTTCACGGCATTGATATTCAAATCGAACACCGCGTATCTATTTCATGTTGGCGATGCTCGTGTGGTTAGGCTATCAAGCTCTAATGCTAGTGAGAGTTCTAAAGTACTGACTCAGCAGCACCGACATTGGCTTTCTGGGAATAAGAGCTATTTAGCGCGGGCCCTGGGCGTTACTCAGCCGCTTGAAGTGGATTACTCGGAACTAGGCTTAGACGTTGGCAATATATTCTTATTAGCCACCGACGGTGTTTACGAACACGTGAGTGACATCGTAATGCGAGAGATAGTTGAGTCAAATGCGGGTGATTTGAATCTGGCCGCTCAAAAAATCGTTGAGCAAGCATTCGATAATGGAAGTGATGATAATCTGACAGTGCAAATAGTTCGTGTCGACAGTTTGCCATCAGGTGAGCCTACAGAATTCTTACAACGTCTTAACGACTTACCGTTCCCGCCAGAGTTGAGCGCCCGAATGAAGTTTGACGGCTACCAGGTCATTCGCGATTTGCATAAGAGTAGCCGGAGTCATGTGCTACTCGCTTTGGACTTAGAAACTCAGCAAAAGGTGGTGATAAAGTCGCCTTCGACAGAAGGGCGTCAAAGTGCTGACTACGTTGAACGTTTTTTAATGGAAGAGTGGATTGCTAACCGACTAAATAATGCACACGTGGTTAAATCCTATCGCCCGACTAAACGGCGCGGCTATTGTTATGTCGTGACCGAATTTGTCGATGGCCAAACGCTTGATCAATGGATGGTTGATAATCCCAGCCCGAGTCTCGATCAAGTGCGCTCCATCGTTGAGCAAGTGGCAATTGGTTTGCAAGCATTTCATCGACAAGAAATGCTTCATCAAGACTTAAGACCCAACAACATTATGATTGATTCGAGTGGCACGGTTAAAATCATCGATTTTGGTTCCGCTTTTGTGGCTGGAGTCGAAGAAACCAAAACAACCGCAATGCCAACTGTAATGCCCGGTACGGCACAATTTTTAGCGCCAGAATACTTTCTTGGAGAGTTTGGTACTAAGAGGTCAGATATCTATTCGCTAGCGTGTATCACATACCATATGTTATGTGGGCGCTCTCCTTACGGTACCGCTGTTGCCAGAGCCCTTACGCGCTCGGCTCAACATCGCTTAGTATATCAATCGGCGTTAGACCCGCATCGTCAATTACCCGTGTGGATTGACCTAACATTAAAGAAGGCACTCCATGCCGACCCCCTTAAGCGTCATTCGGAGCTATCAGAATTTCTTCAAGATTTACGACGCCCGAATTCCAAGTTCGTTGAGCAGTCGCGGCTGCCATTATTAGAGCGAGACCCCGTGCGGTTTTGGCAGGGCGTCTCAGCGGTCTTGGCGGCTACAGTAATCGGCCTGCTATCTCAGATGCTGACTTTTTAAAGAGGGCTATTTCAAACCGCTTAAAATTAATTATCAATAGCCCTAATAATTAACCCTAATAGCTTTTATAGGGTAAGAATTTGCCAGAAAGTACCACGTTTACTCGATCGCCATTAGGGTCTTCTTGCCGCTCAATATCCATCGAAAAATCGATCGCACTCATGATCCCGTCGCCAAATTCTTCATGAATTAGTTCCTTAATAGTGCTGCCATAAACATTCACAACCTCATACCAACGATAAATTAATGGGTCGGTTGGAACCGCGCTTGGCAGTGAACCTTTGTAGGGCACGATTTGTAACCACGCGATTGCCTCATCTGAGAGTCCAAAGATTTCGCCGACTATTTCAGCCTGTGCTTTGTCGAGCGCCATTTGTCCTAAACATGCCGACGTAACCCATTCTTTTGATAGCCCCACTTTACTAGCGACACTTTTCCATGTAATGCCATTGAGCACTTTACTCGACATAATTAGGTCGGTTACTTGTTCTCTGCTTGTAATCATCTGCGCACCTTGTGTAATTGTTATAATTTTCTGTGACATTAATGCTGACTAATTTCAGCTTCATGAATATTTAGAAGCAAAGATCGTGCCAAATAAAGATCGTGCCAAATAAAGATCGTGCCAAATATAGTGCAAGCATCGTCGGTCTATCTGGTAGCTTGAGGCTAGTGGTGTTTTATGCCTTCTCGATTGAGACTGCGGGCTGGCGTTAACCTCGTGCGCTGGGTTCTAGTGCAGTGCCATCGATGTTGCACCGTATTGATACAGCGTCTAGTTAAGCCGATAGCGAAGCGCCGTCATTGTTTCGAATGGTGAACTAAATTCGTTTTTGCGTGATGCAGGCCTATTATTTGTCAGTTGCGAGCGTCGATTGATGCTGAGAATTGTTGAGCGTGATCACCTTCCAGATATTTCAAATTTCGAGACTCTTGGGCTACTATGTGAATGTTGTTTATTGGGTTCTAAATCTAGGGGGAGTGAATATGCCAAAACGGCTAATCTATTGGAGTAGCGCACTGGTGCTGTATTTAGCGATATGCTTGATAGTCTATGCGGTTGCGCATCGGACTACCTTGCAATTGTCTGCGTATACAACCATGGTTTCGGCGATACCCGGGAGAATTCATGAGCCTATGAGTCGATATGAAATTGACCATTTGGCTGCGCAAGTTGAAAAAATTGAGTTTGGTGGCGACCTTCGTGATTTAGGCTTGAACTATCAGGCCAAACCATTAAGTGACTATCTTGGTGACGATAAATTTGATTTGAGATCGAGTCTCGAGTTACTTCTTGATGGGCGTTTAAGACCGTCTCAGGTGAAATTTGACTCTCTATCGTCTAAAGTCGGTCGCGTATATTCGAAACGGCTTCAGTTGTTGAACCGTCTTGGCCTGTTAGCGCTGTTTGCCGGTTTATTGTTACTTGGAATTTTGTTGTGGCTTTGGTTTCAGTCTCGCCGTCATTGGAGCCGCGAAATTATTGTCCCTGAAGATGAAAGTTTGTCTCTAAATAGCACCGTTCCTGGCAACACGCCACCGCTCTCATTTGATGACTACCTGAAATCAGTGGTTGCTGAAGAGGTTAAATTCGTAGGCAATCGCGCCGTTGTTCAGTCTAATGGTTTTGACTCAATTAATTTATCCAAAACAGTGTCTGAATTGATCGAGTTTACCGCCGAGCAATTAGTCCGTAACAGTGTCGAGCACGGAGGGCGAAGCGCTGAGCAGCGAGTTTTGTCGGGTAAGACCGACTATCTTTCGATTCGAGCAACCCTGAGAGACGAACAGGAGAGTGTTGTGCTTTCGGTCTGGGACAATGGCGAAGGGCTAGACAGTGATGTGATTCTGGCAAAAGCACTTGAGTTAGGTTTGATCACTCATTCCAGCGCCACATCGATTACGCCAGAGCAATCAATCAAGCTAGTGTTCCTTTCAGGCTTTTCTACTCGTAATAGAACAGTCTCTAGTAGTGACGCTGATATGACATTGTCTGAGTTGAGAAATTTACTCAAAAAGCATAAGGGCCTAATTTCTGTTCAAAACCAGAGAGGCATTGCTTGTCAATTCTCAGTCAGGTTTCCCAAGAATTGATCCACCGCTGTTTCCTCAGCAAATAACGGTTAATTCAGCATATCTAAGCTAATTAAAGCCCCTTAAACGCTAGTAATTAGCGGGGTTTGCCCTATAATCGCGCTTTGTTTTTGGGCTAACCAACCTCTTGATATCTAATGAATTTACGTAATATTGCAATTATCGCGCACGTTGACCACGGTAAAACTACCTTGGTTGATAAGCTTCTTCAACAATCAGGTACTTTCGATGACCGTGCCGAGTTGGTTGAACGTGTTATGGACAGTAACGATATCGAGAAGGAGCGCGGCATTACTATTTTAGCAAAGCCGACTGCGTTGACTTGGAATGACTATCGTATCAACATCGTCGATACACCTGGACATGCCGACTTTGGCGGCGAAGTAGAGCGCATACTAACGATGGTCGACTCAGTGCTGTTATTAGTGGACGCGGTAGACGGGCCAATGCCTCAAACGCGTTTTGTAACGCAAAAAGCCTTTGAGCATAACTTGAAGCCTATTGTCGTTATTAATAAAATTGACCGTGAAGGCGCTCGCCCAGACTGGGTTTTAGATCAAACCTTTGATTTGTTTGACATGCTCGGCGCAACGGATGAGCAATTAGACTTTCCGGTAATCTACGCATCAGCCATCAACGGCTTTGCGACCGATGATCATACAAACATTACCGACAATATGGATGTATTGTTTCAAACCATTGTTGATCGCGTACCACCGCCACCGGTAGAAATTGATAAGCCTTTCCAAATGCAAGTATCGCAATTGGATTATTCTGCTTACCTTGGCGTTATTGGTATTGGTCGAATCAAACAAGGTTCGGTGAAAGCGAATTCGCCTATTACTGTTATTGACGTAGAAGGTAAGACTAAAAACGGGCGTATCGCAAAGATGTTCGGTTTTAAGGGTATCGAGCGCGTTGAAATTGACGAAGCAAATGCCGGCGATATAGTTGCCATTACCGGTATGGAACAGCTGTTTATTTCCGACACAATCTGTGATCGTGAGGCTGTCGAGGCGCTGCCACCATTAACGATTGATGAGCCTACCGTGACAATGACGTTTCAAGTGAATACGTCGCCGTTCGCTGGGCAAGAAGGTAAATACCTAACGTCTCGTCAAATTCGTGACCGTTTACAAAAAGAATTGCTGCACAATGTGGCGCTTCGCGTTGAAGATACGGATAACCCTGACAAGTTTAAAGTATCTGGCCGTGGCGAGTTACATTTGTCGGTATTAATCGAGAATATGCGCCGTGAAGGCTTTGAGCTTGCAGTATCGCGCCCAGAAGTTATCTATAAAACAGTTGATGGCGAAATTCATGAGCCATACGAAAGTGTGACCATCGACATTGACGATGAACACCAGGGCCCGACCATGCAGGCAATGCAAGAGCGTGGCGCTGATCTGTCGAACATGAACCCAGATGGTAAAGGCCGTGTGCGGTTGGATTTCTTGGTTCCTTCGCGTGGATTGATCGGCTTTCAGACCGATTTTATGACCATGACTTCAGGCTCTGGCTTGATGTATCACGTATTCGATCGTTACGCACTCAAGAAAAATAAGTCATTTGGCCAACGTAAGAACGGTGTGTTAATTTCAAACGGCACTGGTAAGGCGCTTGGTTTTGCTATTTTTAATTTGCAAGATCGTGGCAAAATGATCATCGGCGCAACCCAAATGGTGTACGAAGGCCAAGTTGTTGGCGTGCATTCACGAGATAATGATTTAACTGTTAACCCATTGAAAGGTAAGCAACTAACTAATGTACGTGCATCAGGAACAGATGAAGCGCTGCGTTTGGTTACACCGATTAAACATACCTTAGAGTCAGCCTTAGAGTTTATTGATGATGACGAGTTAGTTGAAATTACGCCTGAGAGCATTCGGATCCGTAAGCGTTTCTTGAGTGAAAATGAACGTAAGCGTGAAGGTCGACTGCCTAAGTCCTAGAGTAGGGCTTTAAAGGGTTCGCTAAAAGAGGGGAGCGCGGCGTTTTCGGCTCCTCTGCAACGTACGCACTAGAGACGTTCTTTAAGATGGTAATTTACGATTTAATTTGTGACTCTCGCCATGAGTTTGAAGGGTGGTTTAAAAACTCCGAAGACTTGGTCACGCAGCGAGATAGTTCACTGCTTAGCTGCCCGATTTGTGACTCCTTAGCGGTTACCAAAAAGGTGGCGGCGCCCAAAGTCGCCAGAAAAAGTAACTCAACTAACGTCAGTCGGAGTCAGCTTAGTAATATGCCCGAAGCGGTCGCCAATTTGAACGCCGGGTCATCAGAGGCATATGGTCAGTTGCAAAAAATGCTTACTAGCGTTCATAAGTTTATAGATTCAAACTTTGAAGACGTTGGCAATAGGTTTGCAAACGAAGCATTGAGTATGCATCGGGGTGAACGCGAAGTTAGTAGCATTAGAGGCACAGCAAGTGCTGATCAAATAAAGGACTTAGCCGATCAAGGCGTTGCCGCCATGCCATTACCAGCCAAACCGGTTGATAAAAAGAAACTTAATTAAACATTAGGCCATCATATGGCGGTGTTTGATTTTTCTATTAGCTGTCGCCCATGACTGGTTGGCAGTAAGTTATATGAATCTTTTTTCGCTTATAAGTCTTTGATAAATAAGCCTTTGATAAATAAGTATTTATAGGCCTTGTCGAATCAGCCCTACAACAATTCCTTCAATCGCAAAGCTCTGGGTTTGAAGGTCAACTTCGATGGGTAAGTAATTGTCGTTCTCAGCAATCAAAGAGACCGATGCTCCATGGCGTTGATAACGTTTTACCGTTACCTCATCATCAATTCTTGCTACTATAATTTCATTGTCTCGTGCCGTGGTAGCTTTTCGAATAGCTAACAAGTCTTGTTCAAAAATGCCAATATTGATCATGCTGTCGCCACGAACCTTCAATAGAAAGTCGGCCTTCTCTGAAAAAAGACTTTGATCGACACTGACCATTTTTTGTATGTGTTGAGACGCGAAGATAGGGGCGCCGGCCGCCACATCACCGATAACAGGCATGCCTCCGGCATCGCCAAGCTCGGGAACATCGTTGTCGAACATCGAGGTCATACGTGCTGATTCGCTAATAAAAATACCTCGTGAGGTACCAGAGCGAAGTTCAATATGGCCTTTTTTATCCAATGCTTTTAGGTGGTCTTCGGCCGCATTTGGCGAGCGAAAGCCAAAATGCTCGGCAATTTCTACTCGGGTCGGTGGTGCGCCATTGGCCGTCATACACTCTAGAATAAAATCGAAGATCTGTTGTTGACGCTTAGTTAGCGGCTTTAG
>JALZVW010000107.1 GCA_023301745.1 Arenicella sp.
GCAGAAGATCTGCATGAGAACTTTTTGGCTCTTCTAGGCGCCTTGCATAAAGCAAAGCCAGCGTCTGCGAAAGGTCAGTATTTTAAACGTGTAGCTGTGTCCACAACAATGGGCCCAGGTATTCGTGTAGATAGACAGACCTTACCGCAGTTCTAATTTTTAACGGCGGCTTTTTCGCTCACTCTTCGTTGCTTACTAGCTCATGTGCACTTGCACACTTCGCCAGCAAGCGCCTCGATTGAACGAAAAATCCACTCGTTAAAATTAAACTGATAGGTTTTTCTATCTACAATGGGTGGCTAAGGTTTGTGTTTTGAACCTTAGCTGTGTCAAAGACCGTAGGTGCTTTTTAAGTTGTTCGCTTTTCGCTCACAAGGCGCAAGGCTCTGGCTTATAAAGCTTAATTATTTTTCCTACGTAGATGGTTTCCCGAAAATCAGTCAACATTTATTTGTAAGCTGAATTTAGGGTGCCAAAACTGGAGGTAGCTCTGATATGAGCCTAAATCTTGATCAAAAGAAACAGGTCGTTGAAGACGTCTCTGCCGTAGTTGGTAATGCACAAGCAACCGTTGTTGCTGAGTATCGTGGTATGACTGTAGAACAAATGAAAGTTCTGCGTCGCGAAGCTCATGAAAATGGTGTGTACTTAAGAGTGGTGAAAAATACGCTTTTACGTCGTGCTGTGCAAGAAACCGAACATGCATGCTTGGATGAGTTATTAGTTGGTCCTTTAGCGTTTGCTGCATCTGAAGATCCAGTTGCCGTCGCTAAAATAATCGACAAATATGCGAAACAGTATGACGCCTTTGAAATTAAAGCTGGGTCTATGGCCGGTAAGCTTTTATCGACGGGTGAAATCAAAGCACTAGCGCAACTTCCGAGTCGCGATGAGTTGTTGGCGAAGTTACTAGGCACTATGCAAGCGCCTGTTGCTAAGTTCGTTCAAACACTTAACGAGATTCCAACTAAGTTCGTGCGTGGTTTGGCTGCAGTAAGAGACGAGAAAGACGCGGCGTAAGCTGGCGTTTAGACGGTTGTTTCAACCAGTTTTTACATTTTAATTTTATGAGCCAAAAGGCTCAATTTTGAGGTTTTACAAATGAGTAAACAAGATATCTTAGACGCAGTTGCGTCAATGTCAGTACTTGAACTGTCTGAACTTATTACAGACATGGAAGAGAAATTCGGCGTATCAGCGGCTGCGGCTGTTGCTGCTGCTCCTGCTGCTGGTGGTGGTGATGCCGCTTCTGCTGAAGAGAAAACTGATTTCGACGTAGTTCTAACGAGCTTCGGCGAGAATAAAGTTGCTGTTATTAAAGCGGTTCGTGCTGCAACTGGCCTTGGCTTGAAAGAAGCTAAAGAAGTAGTTGAAAGCGCTCCTGCAACTTTGAAAGAAGCTGTAGCGAAAGGCGAAGCTGAAGAGCTGAAGAAGACTCTAGAAGAAGCTGGTGCTTCTATTGAGTTGAAATAAGAGATTGATATTTCTTATTCAGTTGGGCGTGGCTAGCCGTACCCAACACCGCTAAAGCGGAAATTAGTACTGAGGCTGATCGGTTCATACCGATCGGCCTTAGTCCGCTTCTGAATAGTGCCATTTAACACTGTTTAGTTTACTAAATTGAAAGAATTATTTGGGGTTTGTCATAAATGACGGTCAAACCCCAAAATCTACAATACAGCTTGTAAAAATAGAGGTTATCCATGGGCTACTCTTTTACCGAAAAGAAGCGTTTACGTAAGAGTTTTTCAAAACGTCCCGAAGGCGTTTTACCAATTCCTTACTTATTACAGACTCAGTTAGAGTCATATCGTAAGTTTCTACAAGCAGATGCCGATCCTGATGGTCGCATTGAAAAGGGCTTACAAGCTGCGTTTAGATCAGTTTTCCCGATAGAAAGCTTTAACGGCAGTGCGGCTCTAGAGTTCGTAAGTTACCGCCTAGGCACGCCAGCATTTGATGTTCGCGAATGCCAGCAGCGCGGTTTAATCTACGCAGCGCCTTTGCGCGTAAAGATGCGTCTAGTGATTTACAACAGAGAAGAAGGTAAATCGACGGGCGCCAAGGCAATTAAAGAAGTTAAAGAACAAGAGGTTTATCTTGGCGATATGCCACTGATGACTGACAACGGTACCTTTGTTATTAACGGTACTGAGCGTGTAGTTGTTGCCCAGCTGCATCGTTCACCGGGTGTGTTCTTCGACCATGATCGCGGCAAGACTCACTCTTCAGGTAAGCTGCTATTTTCATCTCGAGTCATTCCTTACCGTGGTTCATGGTTGGACTTTGAGTTTGACCCTAAAGACCTATTATTTATTCGTATTGACCGTCGACGTAAGCTTGCCGCGACAATTCTTCTGCGTGCATTAGGTTACACAACTCAAGAAATTCTTGAGATGTTCTTCAATAACGATACATTTAGTGTGTCAGCGAAGGAGGTCTCTTTAGAGCTTGTCCCAGCGCGTTTACGTGGCGAACAGCTTAACTTCGACCTTGTAAACAAAAAAGGTGAAGTGCTCGTTGAGGCTGGCCGTCGTATTACGGCTCGTCATATCCGTGAAATGGAAACCGCTAAGTTGAAGTCGATCGTTGTGCCAAGTGAGTATTTTGTTGGTCGCACATTGGCAAAAGATATTGCTGATACAGAAACTGGTGAGCTACTAGCCGAAGCCAATCAAGTGGTTACCGCTGAGCTAATCGAAGAGTTCATTGAAAAAGGCTTGAAAAAAGTTGAAGTTATTTATACCAATGATTTAGACGAAGGCCCTTACGTTTCAGAGACCTTACGCACTGACCCAACCAACAGCGAACTAGAGGCTCAGGTAGAAATCTACCGTATGATGCGCCCTGGTGAGCCGCCAACGAAAGAAGCCGCTCAAGGCTTGTTTGCTAACATGTTCTTCAACCCAGATCGTTATGACTTGTCTACGGTTGGTCGTATGAAGTTCAACCGTCGCATGAATCGTGAAGAAGACACGGGCGAAGGTATCTTAAGCAAAGAAGATATCATCGACGTGATGAAAACGTTGATCGACCTGAAGAATGGTCGAGGTGATATCGATGATATTGATAACCTTGGTAATCGTCGTGTTCGTTCAGTAGGTGAATTGGTTGAAAATCAGTTTCGTGTCGGCCTTGTTCGTGTAGAACGAGCCGTTCGTGAGCGTCTAACATTGGCTGAAGCTGAAGGTCTGACGCCACAAGATTTAATCAACGCTAAGCCTGTTTCGGCGGTCGTAAAAGAGTTCTTTGGTTCAAGCCAATTGTCTCAATTTATGGACCAAACCAACCCACTTTCGGAAGTAACGCACAAGCGTCGTGTGTCAGCCTTAGGCCCCGGTGGTTTAACACGCGAACGCGCCGGTTTTGAAGTACGTGACGTACACCCGACTCATTACGGTCGCGTTTGTCCGATTGAAACTCCAGAGGGTCCAAACATTGGTTTGATCAACTCGCTGGCGGTTTATGCTCGAACTAATGACTACGGCTTCTTAGAGACACCTTACTTGAAAGTGATCAACGGTAAGATGTCAGAAGAAGTGCATTACCTTTCGGCTATTGAGGAGCGTTTGTACATCATTGCGCAAGCCAATGCTCAAGTAGATAAGAACGGCAAGTTGACCGATGAATTGGTTAACTGTCGACATCAGAACGAATTTTCTTTGGCAACGCCAGACCAAGTTCAATACATTGATGTAGCGCCATCACAAATTGTGTCAGTAGCCGCGTCATTGATTCCGTTTTTAGAGCACGATGATGCCAACAGGGCATTGATGGGCTCGAACATGCAACGTCAAGCTGTCCCGACTATTCGCAGCGAAAAGCCGCTTGTAGGCACCGGCATGGAACGCGTTGTAGCGGTCGATTCAGGTGTTGCACTAACGGCTAAACGCGGCGGTAATGTAGAGTCTGTTGATGCAGCACGTATCGTAGTTCGTGTGCACGAAGACGAAGCGGCTGACGGCGATTCAGGCGTAGACATTTACAATCTAACGAAATACACGCGTTCTAACCAGAACACCAATATCAACCAACGACCACTGGTTCGCAACGGCGACACCATTGCTCGTGGTGATGTACTGGCTGATGGCCCGTCAACTGACATGGGTGAATTAGCATTAGGCCGTAACGTGTTGTTAGCGTTCATGCCTTGGAATGGTTACAACTTTGAGGATTCGATCCTCATCTCTGAAAACCTCGTTAAAGAAGATGTATACACCACGATTCATATCGAAGAACTTACCTGTGTCGCTCGTGACACTAAGTTAGGGTCTGAAGAGGTGACGCGCGATATTCCAAATGTCGGTGAGCATGCACTTGGTCGCTTAGACGAGGCTGGCATTGTTTATGTTGGCGCCGAAGTTAAAGGTGGCGATATCTTGGTTGGTAAGGTGACGCCTAAAGGTGAAACTCAGCTAACACCAGAGGAAAAGCTATTACGTGCAATTTTTGGCGAAAAAGCATCTGATGTTAAAGACACCTCTCTTCGTGTTCCTTCGTCAATGAAAGGCACGGTGATCGATGTGCAGGTGTTCACTCGCGATGGTGTTGAGAAAGACACACGTGCGCTGGCTAACGAAGAATCAGAGCTGGCTAGCATTCGCAAGGATCTAAACGAGCAATTCCGAATTGTTGAGGAAGATGCTTATGCTCGTATTGAGAAATTGTTGAAAAACAAAGAAGTTGTAAAAGCACCGGGTCTAAGTAAAGGCCAAAAAGTGACTGCGGCTTACTTGGAAGAAACTGATCGTACGAAATGGTTTGAAATCAGTCTGACAAACGCCGATGCCGCTGACAAAATGGAGCAGTTACAAGACTCTCTAACTCAGCAGCGTGCTCACTTCGACGAATTGTTCGACGAGAAGCGTGGCAAATTAGAAGCGGGTGACGATTTGGCTCCAGGTGTTTTGAAAATGGTTAAAGTATTCGTTGCTGTTAAGCGCCGTCTACAACCAGGTGACAAAATGGCGGGCCGTCATGGTAACAAAGGTGTTATCTCGAAGATTGTTCCGGTTGAAGACATGCCTTTCCAAGCAGATGGCACAACGGTTGATATCGTATTGAACCCATTGGGCGTTCCATCACGTATGAATGTTGGTCAGGTATTGGAAGTGCATTTAGGTTGGGCCGCCGCGGGTCTTGGTAAGAAGATAGATGAGATGCTTAGGCAACAAAAATCGGCCAAAGAAGTTCGCGGTTTTCTTAATAAGGTTTACAACACTAGCGGTAAGTCTGAAGACCTTAAAGAGTTTAACGATGAAGAAATCATCGAAATGGCGGGTAACCTTCGAGGTGGTGTGCCAATGGCAACGCCAGTATTCGATGGTGCAGCCGAAAGCGAGATTAAGGATCTGCTTGAGCTAGCCGATCTACCTCGTACCGGCCAAACCATGTTGTTTGATGGTCGTACTGGAGAGCAATTTGATCGTCCGGTGACAGTTGGTTACATGTATGTATTGAAGTTGAATCACTTGATCGACGATAAAATGCACGCACGTTCAACTGGGCCATACAGCCTAATTACGCAACAACCATTGGGCGGTAAAGCACAATTCGGTGGTCAGCGTTTTGGTGAGATGGAGGTGTGGGCACTAGAAGCTTATGGTGCAGCATACACCTTGCAAGAAATGTTAACGGTTAAGTCCGATGACGTGAGCGGTCGTACCAAAATGTACGAAAACATTGTTAAAGGTAACTATCAGGTCGAAGCAAACATGCCTGAGTCTTTCAACGTGCTTGTAAAAGAAATCAGGTCTCTGGGCTTGAATATCGAACTACAAGAAGACGCGAAAAACTAAGTTACTTATTTGAAGAACGACGTCGCTAGCGAGCTACTTTCGTAAGAAAGTTCAAGAGCGCTAAACGACGTTGGTTCATCCTGAACAGAACGAGGAATAAACAATGCAAGATTTATTAAATCTTTTCAAACAGCCTAATGTGGTCAATGACGACTTCGATTCAATTCGAGTAAGCATTGCATCGCCTGAGAAAATTCGCTCTTGGTCTTTCGGTGAAGTTAAAAAACCTGAAACCATTAATTATCGTACTTTCAAGCCTGAGCGTGACGGTCTATTTTGTGCCAAGTTATTCGGTCCAATCTCAGATTACGAATGCTTATGCGGAAAGTACAAGCGCCTTAAGCATCGCGGTGTTATCTGCGAAAAATGCGGTGTTGAAGTAACTCTGGCTAAAGTACGTCGTGAGCGTATGGGTCATATTGACCTAGCGTGTCCAGTAGCTCATATCTGGTTTTTGAAATCACTGCCATCACGTTTGGGCCTAATGCTCGACATGACGGTTCGTGAAATCGAGCGTGTGTTGTACTTTGAAGCCTACATCGTGATCGATCCAGGCATGACGCCATTAGAATCTAAAACTCTAATGAGTGAAGAAGCCTACCTTGATGCCGTTGAGCAACATGGTGACGAGTTCAAAGCTGGCATGGGTGCCGAAGCGATTAAAGAACTATTGAAAGACGTTAATGGCGATAAAGAAATTGTGCGTTTGCGCGATGAGCTTGCCGGAAC
>JALZVW010000108.1 GCA_023301745.1 Arenicella sp.
GCTATGCTGGTGTTGGCGACTGAAGAGCAGGTCAAGCAGCAAAATGCCAAGCCTATGGCTCGAGTTGTTTCCTATGGTCGTTGCGGCGTGGCTCATGACATTATGGGGATTGGCCCTGTTGGCGCATGCACAATAGCACTTAATAAAGCGGGCTTAACCGTCGCCGATATGGATGTTATTGAGTCGAATGAAGCATTTGCTGCCCAGGCCTTATCGGTTGCTAAAGAATTAGATTTGCCAGACGATAAAACTAACCCAAATGGTGGTGCGATTGCCCTAGGGCACCCAATTGGGGCCAGTGGCGCGATCTTGTTGACCAAGCTTATTTATGAGTTACAACGCATTGGTGGTAAATACGGCATGGTGACCTTGTGTATCGGCGGCGGCCAAGGCATTGCGATGGTTATTGAAGCTTGTTAATCATCTATCGTATCGGTCAAGCGTCTACCAAAGCCCATCTCGATTTAATGACCAGTTAAATAGCGGACACTCCGAACAAAAAAAAGCACTTCAGTTTAGGGCTGAAGTGCTTAAAGCAAACTAAATAGTTGTAGGGGTGGGGTATATTTAGTTTGGTTTTCAAATGAAAAACAACATACAGTCTCAGCTCGTTCATTCCGAGACCACACAGTATTTATACCAGAGTCCCATGATAGACAGATGTTTATTAAGGCCGGTTAATCAAATTGTAATCTATCTGTCTGTTTTCAAGTATTTTTGTCTTTAAACGGCGACGATTCGTTCACTTTTAATACTTGATGGACAATACCGTGTATAAGTTTTTAATATCGCCGATCAAGATCGTGACCTCGTCGTCAACTTCTTTCTTCAATATGGCTTTTGCTAGCGGCGAGTCGATGCTAATGAAGTTGCGTTTTGCATCGGTTTCATCGGGGCCAACAATACGGTAGTACAGTTCTTCACCGGTGTCCTTTTCTAGTGCCACGCTGGCACCAAAATATATTTGATTTTTATTTCCGACCTGGCTCACAACGTTTAGATCCGGCATGCGCTTTTGTAGGTATCGTATGCGCCGGTCAATACCCGCTTGCTCTTTTTTACGATAAATATATTCGGCATTTTCGCTGCGATCCCCTTCAGCGGCGGCGGCCGACAAGGCATCATTTACAATGCGGCGTTTGGCCCAAAGCTGTGTTAGTTCTTTTTCGAGTGCTGCGTAACCCTCGGGAGTGATGATTGCGGTCGATTTTGCTTGTGGTGGGCGCCAACGGGTCATATTTTACTCTTGATTGGAGGTCGCGCTGCAGTCATACTCACATGCCTGTGACCGAGCTACGAAGACATCATTAAATAACGGAATATTGGATGATAAACCGAGCAGAACATATATTAAAACATACCTTTGGCTATACCGAGTTTAGAGGTTCGCAAAAAGAGGTTATTGAAACCGTTTTAAGCGGGCAAGACTCTTTAGTCTTAATGCCCACCGGCGGTGGCAAATCTCTTTGCTATCAAATCCCCGGCCTGGTTAGAAGTGGCATGGCGATCGTGGTATCGCCACTAATAGCGCTAATGCAAGATCAAGTGTCGGCGCTGCAACAACTGGGTTTGAGCGCAGCTTACTTAAATTCAACCTTATCGCGAGAAGAGCACAATAAAGTCATGCGGTCGATTTATGACGGCGAGTTAGAGCTGCTGTACGTTGCGCCCGAGCGTTTATTGCAAGAGAGCACATTGGAACGTTTAAGTTCGGTAGATGTGTCTCTGATAGCGATTGATGAAGCGCATTGTGTGTCCCAGTGGGGGCACGATTTTCGAGTCGATTATCTTGGCCTGCATGTGCTTCAACATGCTTTTCCTGGAGTGCCGCGGGTGGCGTTAACCGCCACGGCCGATGATCGAACTCGTGAAGAAATTATCGCCAGGCTGGCGCTGTTTCAACCTAAAGTATTTGTCAGCAGTTTTGATCGACCCAATATTCGCTATGCGGTTCAGGAGAAAGGTGAAGCGAAAGCGCAGCTGTTGAAATTTTTACAAGATTACAAGAACCAAGCGGGCATCGTTTATTGCATGTCTCGTAATCGAGTTGATGGCATATCAGCATGGCTGGCTCAGAGAGGGGTAAAAGCTTTGCCGTATCATGCTGGTTTGGGGTCTGATGAGCGCGCCGAAAATCAACGTCGATTTTTACGAGAAGACGGTGTTGTTATGGTGGCGACGATCGCGTTTGGTATGGGCATTGATAAGCCTGACGTGCGTTTCGTCGCGCATCTCGATCTACCAAAAAGTATGGAGGCTTACTACCAAGAAACCGGTCGTGCTGGTCGCGACGGATTGCCAAGTGTGGCCTGGATGATTTACGGTTTAGCCGATGTTATGCGCATCGTAAAAATGGTCCAAGATTCCAATGCAAACGAGCAGCATAAGCGGCTCGAGCGAAGCAAGATTGAAAGTCTGCTGGGCTGGTGTGAAACCAACACTTGTCGTCGTAGAGCCTTGCTGCGTTATTTTGGAGAAGAGCGTGAAGAGGTTTGTGGCAATTGTGACATTTGTTTGAATCCGCCGAAGACTTGGGACGCGACTGAAGATGCACAAAAATTGTTATCGAATATTTATCGTACAGGCCAACGCTTTGGCTCGGGGCATGTGATTGACGTGTTGCGTGGTAAAGAAACCGCTAAAGTAGATCAATTCGGACACCAAGCCCTAACGACTTATGGTATTGGCGCTGACAGAACGGATAAACAGTGGCGGTCTATTATTCGCCAATTATTGGTGCAGAATTTCTTGTTAGTAAACGATGAGATGTACGGGGCAATTCAATTAACTGAAAAAGCACGTCAGATTCTCAAAGGTGAGACTAAAATTTTCTTACGTGAAGAACTGGCGGCCGTGAAGGCGGTCAAGCAACGGCGCCGGCCTGCTGAAGTTTCTGATCAGGATAAAGATTTGTGGGAGGCCTTAAAGGCTAAGCGTAAAGAATTGGCTGACAGCTTAGGTGTGCCGCCATTTCATATTTTTCACGATGCAACGCTGATGGAGATGATCCAGAGTATGCCGACCAATGAGGCTGATTTGTTAACTGTTAGTGGTGTTGGCGCAGTTAAACTGGAGAAATTTGGTGATGAGTTCTTAGGGGTTATTTGTGAGTTCTCATAATCAAACGGTGATTTAGCCAGTCTAAATGATGCGACTCTAGCGATAGGTCAGATGCGGTTCGCTGGCTATCGAGCGGCTCTTTTCTTCATTTGACTCAAGGCAATAAATGCTACGACAAGTGCCCAACTGATCGTCGCGATTAGCGCAATCCAAAGTACGCCAGCCCATTGAAAGTTGTAGAGTAACCAGCCGGCGGCAAACGCGGCAATGGTTTGAAAACTGAATATTATAAAATCGTTGGCGGCTTGAGCTTTGAATTTTTGATCTTCAGAATAGCTTTGAGGCAGCATTGCGGTACTGGTCATGAATATAAGATTCCATCCTAAGCCTAAGAGTAATAGCGACCACCAGTAATGCATGACACTTACCCCTGAAAACGCAATGCCTGTAACGATAAGGTAAATGGCTAAGCCTGTCAGAATTAGGCGTACTTTGAAGCCGCGCTTTAGCAGTGAGCCAGACAATAGCGATGGTAAAAACATTGCCATGATATGAGTTTGAATCACACCTTTAGTTTGTTCGATGCTGTGCCCGTCTATTTCGTGCATGCTGATTGGGGTGGCGGTCATCACGAGTGCCATGACCCCATAGCCTATGGCACCAGACCCTGCAGCAAGGATGAATAGTGGGTGTTTTAGGAATGTACCTAATGGCTGTTTGGAGCTTGTGCTGTTGCTATCGAGCTTGGTGTTGAGTTCTTGGTAGAACACAAGTATCACTAGCCCGCAGACCAGAACTACGGCTGACAGCGCAAATGCCCCGGCAAAGCTAGCGCCAATTAAACCTTCGCCGCGACTGCCAATTTCCGGGCCGATATAGGCGGCAATCAAGTTGGCCATCAAGGCTAATGATAAACCGTCAGCGACTTGTTTCTCGTTAGTCGCATTTTCCATGATAACGAACCGGCCTTGTTGAATGAACGCAGCGTTCAGGCCGATTAAAAATGAAGCGAGTAAAAAGAGCCAAAAATTAGCGGTTAATGACGCATAAAAGCCAAGAGCTAGACCCGATAGGCTGATTAAAATACCGGCCGCGAGGCCGGCTTTGCGGCCAATGTGTTGCATGAGTATTGCCGCCGGAATTGCCGCAACTGCGCCACCGATGACCATGACGCTCATTGGTAGTGTGGCGTACTGGGGGTTAGGTGCAATTTGTGCGCCGATTATTCCTGATAGCAATACCATCATTGACGTGATGGCGAAGCCGCAAGCCATCACGGCTGACATCAGATAAATGTTTTTAGGTAAATTTAGCACGCTAAGAATTCGTCGAATTGCTGGCTAAGCGCCTGCTGCAGTTTCACGGTAATGGTCTCTAGTTGAAGCTTGGAGTAATTTTTCGTGGCTATATTTCCCCACACTGGACGTGGCCAAACGCTGTCGCTCTTAAAGCGAATAATATGGTGCAGGTGCAGCTGAGGAACCAAATTTCCTAGCGCTCCAGTATTCAGTTTATCGCCATCAAACAATTGCATTAACAGAGAGCTTACTTTCATGGACTCTCGGTGTAGTTGCTGTTGGTCTTGAGCTTGAAGGTGGTGCCATTCGCTTATCTCATCTCTGCGTGGCACGAGTATTAGCCATGGCAACTCAGCGTTATTCATCAATAGGACTCGCGACAGTTCGAGGTCGCCAATCGCGATTGTGTCGGCATCAAGTTGTGGGTGCAGTGAGAACATAAAGCGTGACTAATAAATCTGAGTTTAGGTGCGAGTGTAAATTGATACTATCACTCACACGCCAGCAGTTCTTGGGTATACTTATTGTATGACTCGATTAGACGAAATAGCCAAGCAAATTGATGCGCAGCGACAACCGCCAGTGCATTTGTGGAAGCCGGCCGCCAATGGCACGATTGATATGCGTATTGATAGTAATGGCTTTTGGTTTCACGAGGGTGACCCCATTTTACGCGATAAGTTAGTCATTTTGTTTGCGAGCATATTATGGTTTGAAAATGATCAGTATTATTTAGTAACACCGGCAGAGAAGCTTAGTATTGAGGTCGAGGACACGCCGTTTCTAATTCACCAAATGGAGCGTGTTGGCACTACCTGGGTAGCGGTAACTAATACTCACGAGCAAATCATTATAGGTGATCAAAACCCAGTCACTCTGAGAGAATATAAAGGGCATTGGCTGCCATACGTGAACGTACGCTACGACTTGTGGGCTAGACTCAATAGAAGTGTTTACTATCAATGGGTCACCGAGGCAATGGACTTGGCGCAAGATGATAGTGACGAGCTTTGGCTGCAAAGTGGCACTTATCGCTTTCGCCTAAGCGCTTGAAGGCTTAAGCAAGGCGGAGCTCGTTTTCGCGCGTAATGGCTTAGCGTTTTTGCTGATCGAGGATCGCTTCTTTAGTTCGTTCGTAGCTGCTAAATCGCTCGGGCCCTATTCGCCCATCTTCGACGGCTGACAAAATTGCACAACCGGGCTCGAGTTCATGCTGGCAGTTTCTGAATTTGCAGCGGCCTAAAAGAGCGGCTATTTCAATGAACCCTTCTTGTAATTGAGCTATGCCGATATGCCACAAGCTGAAATCTCGAATTCCTGGCGAATCGATAAGTTGGCCACCACACGGCAGATGAAACAACTTGGCTTTGGTGGTGGTGTGAGTGCCTTCGCCCGAGGCGTGCGACAGCTCACCCACTTCAAGGAGCGCATCTGGTAGCAGCGTGTTGATGAAAGAAGATTTGCCAACCCCTGATTGGCCTACAACGATACTGGTACGTTGGTCGACTAGCCCAGGCAGATTGCTCAGGTCGGACTCTCGGTGCCGAGAGCTAACTATTTTACTGGTTAAATAGCCGAGCGCCTTGTAGCGCTCAAGCAAGCTTTCTAGCTTTTCTGAATTGCCCTGTGTTATTAGGTCGGCCTTATTTAAAACCAATATCGGTCGAATGTCCATTAGCTCGGCGGCTACTAAGTAGCGGTCGATTAGATTGGGCTGTGGTGCCGGCTCGCAGGCGATGATGATCAACATCTGATTTATGTTGGCGGCAACCGCTTTCAAGTTTCCGAAATTATCCGGCCGTTCTAGTATGGTGCTGCGTTCAAGCCGGCTCTCAATTACACCGGTCTTATCTGAGCCTGCTCGCCAAACAACTTTGTCGCCGGCGACAAGTGTGCCTAAATTGTTTCGAGATACGCACCGATGAACGCTGCCTTTGTCGTCGCCTTCGAGCGCCTCGACTTCAAAGTGTTTACTATAACGACAAATAATTAGCCCGTGTTGCTCACTGCTGAGGTCACCTGACTGAACCTGACGACTAAGGTCACGCTCTTTTTTGTGCGAGCGAACTTGACGTTCTTGCTGAATTTTCTCAGCGCGCCACTCTTGGCGCCTATTGAGCTTTCGTTTGCTCATGCTTTTGTTGTCTGTGACACTAGTTTTAATTTCTCGGTTCGGGGCAGTTTCTTTAGGTGGTATTCTCTGGAGCTGGCATGTGAGCGGTTGTCACAGTCTTCGAGGTACACCAAGCAGACGGGCCGCCGGACCCGCGTATAGCGTGCGCCTTTTTTATTATCGCTATTATGCTCTTTTATGCGTCGATTCACATCGGTGGTGATGCCGGTATAGAGCGTGTCATCAGCACATTGAAGCATATAAACTTTCCAAGTCATGGGTTTGAGAATAATATAGTGATTAACTTAATTTGAGGTCAGGCGCGTTCGATTATCACTAATTGTGTGATAAATGCTTAATTTCCATCATTATAAGTAAAAGCAGTCTGTTCTGGAGAATACACAGAAAAAACCCAAACTGACTAATAAATGACAGTTTTAGATTAACAAAAAAACATCAATGATGTATGTTAGGGATATTAAACGATATGAATAACAATAATTTAAGCGGATAAGTTAGCAATCTTGCTTAGATTTAAACTGATTTACAGGATCACCTCAGAACAAGTTGTACACCAAACGTCCTAATTGATAATAAATATGTCGGAAAATTCCACACAAGCAACTGCAAAGACTAGCGATTCATCTCATTGCCGAGTTATGGTGATCGATGATAGTAAGACTATTCGCATGACAGCTGAAACCATTCTCAAAAAAGAAGGTTACGAAGTTTTTACTGCAACAAATGGTTTCGAGGCGATGTCGGTGATAACTGATACTCGGCCTGATATTATTTTTGTTGATATTATGATGCCTCGTCTGGATGGCTATCAAACCTGTAAGCTGATCAAAAATAATAGCTATTTTCGGCATACGCCAGTGATCATGCTATCGAGTAAAGATAGCTTGTTTGATCGGGCTCGTGGCAGAGTCGCTGGCTCTGAGCAACACATTAATAAACCGTTCACTAAGAGTGAACTGCTAGAAGCGATTCATCGGTACGTTTAAGGCCGCGAATCACAATGAATGTTTTTTTTGTTTGAATGAACTAAATACCTACTCTGAAAAAATTTATGTCTACAAAAACTATTCTGGTCGTTGACGACTCAAAAACTGATTTTTTATACGTTAAGAACATTCTTGATCATGGCGGCTATAAAGTAGTCTATGCGCCGTCTGGTCAAGAAGGTGTTGATGCGGCTAAGCAAATAAAGCCAGATTGCATTCTAATGGATGTGGTTATGCCAGAGATGAACGGCTTTCAGGCTACTCGAGCAATTTCTCGTCAACTAGAAACGGCCGATATACCTGTTCTGATGCTGAGTTCAAAATCTCAGAAGACTGATCGTGTTTGGGCTGAACGCCAAGGCGCGACTGACTATCTAGTTAAACCGGCTAACCCAAAGTTGTTACTCAGTAAGCTTCGAAGTCTACTTGGTGCGGCTAAATAAACAAAGGCTAAGGCGAATTGATTAAGGTTATTCGCAAGGCCGCTTGAATACAGAAAAATAAGCTACTAAAAAAACAATGACTAATAATGCGCCGTTTGAAGTATTAAACACCATTCGCAATGACGCACTAGCGCTTGCTGAACAAGGGTTAACCTACGCTACTCAATCTGCTGGTGTGAAGAACATCGCCTGTGTCGTCAATGGTATCAACTTTTATTGTGACGCCCAGGATGTTAAAGAAGTCTCGACCTGTGACAATCTTATGGTGGTTCCGCAGACAAAGAGTTGGATGCGAGGCTTGATCAATTCGAAGGGTATATTGTATTCAGTGACTGATTTGAGTTTGTTCGCAGGCTATGGTCGAGCGACCCAAGCGCAGCGTGGGCATTTATTGTTATTAAATGACGCCGGTCAGCAAAGCGCCTTGCTAGTTAATAGGGTGATCGGCTTTCGCTACTTTGAAGGAGCGCAAGAGTTCGATAATTTAGACGAGAAGCATGAATTACTCGATGGTTTGAGTTCATATGTAGATACCGGTTTTCATGCTGATGGCCAAGATTGGTTTCGCCTGAATATCAGCAGTATTCTCTCTTCCGAGCAGTTCAGAGAGGTTCAATAGGCATTGTTATTGCTGATAGCTTCAGCGTATCAAATTTACAATTAAAGCTGTAATTACAAAACAGACCGTCAGATGAAAAGAACGGCAACTAAAGTACAAGTGGAATAGGTGGAAAAATGAGTGACCCGAAACAAGATTACCAAGATGATGTTCTTGATCTAGATAACGTAGACCAAAACGTTGGCACAGATGAGTTACAAGATATTTATGATGAGGCCGATCTTTCGAACCTCGATGATCTCGATGATCTCGATGATTTTGATGTTGATGAAGATTTCGTTGAATCGACCGGTGCGGCCGCCAAAAGCGGGGGCAACGAGAAGCGTTGGTTGTTTTTAACCTTATTCGCTTTTGCTCTTGCACTTCTATCGGCCTCATTGTTAGGCCCAGCTGTAAGCGAGCAGAAGCAGCGCGCTGACCATGGTGTCGATGCTGTTTCAAAAGTGAATCTATCGAGCTTGGCCGCAACACAGGCGATGACTGAGTCTGGCCGCTTTGAGCCAGTCAATAAAGCCATATCTGATGCGGAACTGTCGTTAAACCGATTGACCAGTGATAGTAGTTTTAGTTCTAAGCTTGCGAATGCGATATTTTCAAACAGTTCTCATGATGATGAAGTGGCTGAGCTCTGGGCAGGCTACAAGGCGGCATCAGAGCAGTTTTTGGCTAATCAGCAAGAAGTAACCGAAGTAAAAGAAAAGTTGTTTGGCATTAATGGGCGACTATCTAGAGCGGTTGGTGACTCTGTAGTGTTCGTAGAAGCCGTCGCGAAAGAAGGTCGCAATAAAGCATCCGGGGCGTCTAAAGATAAGTACTTGTTCTTGACATCCGAAGCGTCTAATTTAAACGGTATTTTGAGTCGTTTAAATGGTTCAAACCGTAACTACTTTACATCCGATAGTGATTTGGCCCAATTGGCTGATCAGCAAAACGGGTTAATGGTTCGTTTGCAAGAGACTCTTAGCCGAATCGTAAGTAACTCGGCCTCGATTGTTGGTACGGCTGCTGAGCCTTTACGCGCGCAATACGCTGATCTAGAAGCGCGTGTATTAGAAATTGGTGACCGAGCCAGCTCTGTAAGCGAAGCGCGAGCAGCACTAGGGCAAATGCGTAACCAAGGCGTTGCTCTATCAGAACGAATTCAGACCGCGAGTAATCAAGGCGGCACTCTTAAATTGGTAAGCAACCTTGTGACAATCTTACCGTTGTTGTTCGCTTTGCTCGGAGCCTTTAGTTTATGGAGATACAGCCAGGCTCAGAATAGAGACCTTGTTCAACACGATGCGGGTTTAGAAGAAACATTGGCCGATCAACAAGAATCTATTTTGAAACTTCTTGATGAAATGAGTGCTCTGGCAGATGGAGACTTAACGGTCGAAGCCGAAGTAACCGACCAAATTACCGGGGCGATTGCCGACTCGGTAAACTTTGCTGTGATCGAGATGCGTGAGCTGGTATCTCAAATTAATCGAGCCTCGATCGAGGTGGCGAACGAATCAGAACAAGCGGTGACGAATGCTCAGTCGGTATCGCAATCGAATATCACCCAGTCTAGCCAAATCTCCGAGGCTGCGGTATTGATGCAGCAAGTGTCGAGCGGTATGCGTGAGATGTCGGAACAAGCAAACAGCTCATCAACGATGGCGACCGAGTCAATTCATGCTGCGGCACAAGGTGCTCAAGCAGTACGTGACACCATCGAAGGCATGGAGAATATGCGTGAACAAATCCAAGATACGTCTAAGCGTATCAAACGACTGGGTGAGTCGTCTCAGCGTATTGGAGACATCGTAGCGTTGATCGATGATATTGCTGAACAAACCAATATTTTATCATTGAATGCGGCGATTCAAGCATCGATGGCCGGTGAAGCGGGTCGAGGCTTTGCGGTAGTTTCGGATGAGGTACAAAGTTTGGCGGAACGTTCTACTGAAGCGACTAAAAAGATTGCTGAATTGGTTACGACTATTCAAAACGATACTAATGATGCCGTTCTCTCAATGGAGAAGGCGACTCAACAAGTGGTGTCGGGTACTAAGGTTGCTGACTCCGCAGGTAAAGCTCTTGCCGAAATTGAGAGTGTGTCGCAGCGTTTGTCTGGCCTTGTAGAAGGTATTTCGAAAGATTCAAACGAGCAAGCCGAAACGGTAATTAAGGTATCGGAAAAAGTAGCCTTGGTCAGTGATTCATCGACTGATACGTCGCGCAAAGCGCAAGAGTCAGCGAACTCAATTGCGAAACTATTGGAGCTTGCGAAAGACTTAGAAACATCGGTGTCACGATTCAAGCTGCCGGCAAGTTAAGCGGCTGCCACGGCGCAATCGATACGAGAATAAGACTCAAACAACGAACGAGTACCGAGACCTGATATGTCCATCTATTCTAATATAGACATTGAAACCTTCAAATGGGTTAAAGGCGAGGTTGAGCTAACGCTTGACAGTGCCAGCACTGAACTGCAAAAATTTGTCTCCACCGACGATAAAGAAAACCTTTATGGTTTAAGCAATCATCTCCATCAAGTAGTGGGTTCACTGCAGATGTTAGAGATGAAAGCCCTATCTTCATTGATGATGGAAAGCGAGCTTTTAGTAGAAGACTTTGTCTCGCCCGACGGAGAAATTGGCAAGTCTAGTTTCGTTGTCCTGTTGGACAGTGCCTTTTCGGCATTAAAATCCACCTTTGTTAGGATTGAGAACGGCCTGCCTGAAAACCCAACTGATGTAGTTGAATTGATTAATCAAATTCGTTCATCTAGAGGGCTTCAAGGCATTGAGATTTCATCGCTATTCTCACCGATGATTGAAGTTTTCCCGGAAATAAACTCTAGAAAAGCGCTTAAGGATAAAGTTTATATCGAACGAGCCAAAGCACTGCGTGTTTACTATCAGACTTTCTTGTTGCAATGGTTACGTGACAATGATGATACGGCTATTGATAAAATGTCGATGGTGATCGATAAACTATTCCAAATGAGCACATTTGGTACCGTCGCACGTTTATGGTGGGTTGCTTCGGCGTACACTGACTTCGTTAAGCATAACGATCTTGGTAATAAGTTAGTTCATAGCCGCATATTTCGTCAGATTGACGACCGTTTTCGAGATCTAGAGCTTAGCGGTGAATCGGCCTTAGTCCGAGATCCTGCTGACGAATTAATTAAAATAATGTTGTTCTATACCGGTGTTGGCGAAAAGCGGACCGAGCGTATGGATGAAATCGTCGATGCGTTTAAGCTTCAAGAGTACTTTCCGGCACTGAAGTTAGACGAAGAGACGATTGACTTTAATCGTTTAGAGAAAAATTTAGCGGAGCTTAAGGAAAGTGGCGATTTGCCATTGACCTTGATTCGCCAGTTGGTGACCAGTTATTTCGAGACTGAGCAACCTGATAGTAGTGGCCTAAGTGATGTGCTGGCCCAACTAGAGATATTAGAGAGCGCCACAGAAAAGCAAGAAGCGGGCATCGTGCATGAAATATCAGCACAGGCGGCCGAAGTTATTCGTGGAATACGCAAAGGTATAGTGCAACGCGATGATGATACTGGTTTTCATCTAGCCTCTGCGCTCATGTTCGTTGAAAATAGTATCGCTAACCCCGAAGATGTAGACAGTAATTGGCTGCAAAATGGTCAGCTCAAACGCCAAGCATTGATGGCTCTTAATAATCAAGAGGAGCTCACCGACGCGATGGATGGGTCCCATTTGTCGGGCAGTGAGCGCCAGGCTCTTTTAGACGTAGTCGGCAATGAGGTAGAAGAAAACCTTAAGGATATCGAGCGAAAATTAGAAGAGTTTGGTGCTGACCCGTCTAAAACCGAGGTTCTTAATGGTATTGATGGCAAAATTCGACAAGTTCGTGGCGCCTTACAAGTTCTTGGCGAGCAAAAAGTAGGGCTTCTTCTTAAGATGACCGAAGACCAGTTTTTGGCATTAGAGAACCGCGAAGTTGACGCTAGCCCAGAGCTAACAGAGGCGCTTGCTATTTCCATTGGAACAATGGAAGAGTACGTCAAAGGGCTTCAAAATAA
>JALZVW010000109.1 GCA_023301745.1 Arenicella sp.
TCAAAATGGCCATCTTGTTCTCGGTGGCTATAAGTCAATGCGCCCTTGAGCGTATCGCTTAGCGGGCCGGATACATTACCAGAAAATTTCACTAAGCCTTCAGTGCCAGCGCTAGCTTTAACTTTTCCAGCGAACTCATCGCCAGGTTTCTTGGTAGTGACTAGAATCGCCCCAGCGACCGCATTACGACCGTAAAGTGCACCCTGTGGTCCTTTAAGAACCTCAATCTGCTGGATGTCGACCAGTTCTTCGTTGAAACTATTTGGATTTGTGTTTAGTACACCATCAACCACATACGCAAAGGTTGATTCGGCGTCACGGGTGGATACAATGCCTCGGATGCTTACCTGAGTGTCACCAACATTAGCGGTATCAACGATGGTGACATTGGGAATCAGTGTGATGAAATCGCTTGGTCTTTCTATGCCTGCTTGCTCTATTACTCGCTCTGAAAAAGCGGTAATAGCAATCGGCACATCTTGAAGATTTTCAGAGCGCTTACGTGCCGTTACTACGATTTCCTCGAGTTCTGCCGCGTGGCTGTCGATGACACCGATCGTTGGAATGCTGCTTAAGCTCATTGCAATGCTTAAGGCGAGTGCTGTTTTTTTCATGGTATTGACCCTCTTTCTCTCTTTTATTGTTTAATTTTTTTGCACATAAACCGATGATATTTCAACCCTCGGTGAGCTGAACCTGTACCCCAAAAAAATCATCGCTTGGCAGATCAGCAATTGCCCAGTTTTCTAAGCCTCGACGGCGAGAGATACTGGGTGGTTTCGACTGTTTGTCTTCATAGTCTTTAAGCTGAGCATCAAGGTCATCAGTGCCCAATGACATTAAGAAAAAACCTTCCCCATTTTCCTTTAGAAACAATGCAGGCAGGCTAGTTTTATCGGTTGGTTGCACCAGTACTAGCCAGGTATCACCTAATTTGATACGAGCCGTTTTAACCGCTCGAGGCGTTAAGGTGTCGAAAATAAAATCACCCAAACCCAAATTTTTTTGATAGCGGGCAACCGCACCGCCCAAGTTTTCAACGATAAAATTAATATGGTGAATATGTGAGATCATTAAACGGCTATTGAATTGAGACTTGCACTCAATTCAAAAGTATTAAGACCGACTAGTGCGGTGTGCATAATAAAGATAGGCCAAGCTCGTTGGTCGCGATGTTTCCGTGTGAAAGCAAAACGATGCATCATGTATAAAGGATCAATTCTAATAAGTTAATAATGCATTAATCAAATTGATTATTCTTATCCTTATGATGATTAATTATTATTAATAGTGGAGTGCGGTGTTTATAAATCAAATTCATTCATCTAGCGCTTTTTAGGGCCTGATAATTGATCAGTCATTAAATCAAGCAACGCTTGTGACGCACGCGATAGTTCACGTTGGCTGTGGCGAACAATTCCTTGCGTTCGAACGGCGACGAATATGTCGGTGAAGGCCGCAATAATTTGGTCGTTCATCATATGAGCCGGCAACACGCTCCAACCGAGGCCGGTTTCGATCATTTTGCTGATCACTTCAAAATTTGACGTTTCAGTGACGTGTGCGAATGACAAATCATGTTCTCTAAAAATATGATCCATGTTTTTTCGAGTGGTGCTATTTAAATGCGGCAAGATAACCGGCTTTTTCGCCAGTTCTTCTAAGCTTGCGTTGCGGTATTCGGCGTTGTTGGGAATCGCAATATAGAGTTCATCGCGCCATACGGCTATGAAATCAAGGTTTGGCGAGACTTTGGGAGGTAGGGTCACCATAGCGAGTTCTAGTTTGCCACGAGACACAAGCTCTATAGCTTCTTCTGAGGTCAGGAAATTCAGGTCTAGTTCTACGTCTGGGTATAGGTCTTGATAGCGTTTTAGGTTCTGCGGCGCACGGTAAAGGCTAACATGGTGTGACATGCCAACGGTTAGATGCCCCATTACTCGATTGCCGAGATTGCTGGCTTCAAGCGCCGCAAAATTGATATCAGCCATGATGTTTTTGCAGCGCGGTAGTAATTTATTGCCTGGCACGGTCAAGAACATTTTTTTATTGGCACGGTCAAATAACCGGACACCTAATTGTTCTTCTAGCTGCGCGATACGGCGGCTGACGGCCGGTTGTGTGAGGAATAGCTTTTTCGATGCCTTAGTCACCGACATTGTTTCAGCGACGGCAATAAATGCTTTTATTGAATTGGTATCCACGGCTGACCTCTAGCGTTAATCAAATTATCATAATAAAAAATTATGAATACGATAAGTATTAATAAGTATTAAGAATCTATTCTATAGATTAATATTGAAATTTCAAATTAACGAGCTGACTAATTTTTAATAGACGTTTTTTACGTTACTTAAATGATTGGCGACAGCAATGACATTAGACGAATGTTTGCGATGAATAGAACCCTTGAATCAGTGAGAGTATTGGACCTCACTCATATGCTTTCTGGCCCTTACGGCGCAATGATTATGGCCGATTTAGGCGCTGAAACCATCAAAGTAGAGCCCTTGCATGGAGAAGGTACGCGCAAGTTGTTGGCCACTGATCCGCAGAATTCATTGGAGGGCATGGGTGCCTATTATTTGACCTTAAACCGCAACAAGAAAAGCGTCGCGATCGACCTTAAGTCTGAACAAGGTCTGGAATTATTTTACGATCTAGTGAGGCAGTCTGACATTGTCATTAGTAACTTTGGCGCAGGCGTGCCAGAGAAGCTGAAGATTGATTATGCAAACTTGAAAGAGGTTAACCCGCGAATTATTACATGCACCATTACCGGCTTTGGCGGCGATGGCCCTGCCTTTAAACGCCCCTCTTTTGATATGGTGGCCCAAGCATTTGGCGGCGGCATGTCAATCACAGGCCCTGATCAAGATCACCCCGTAAGAGCCGGTATTCCGATTGGCGACCTTGGCGGCGGTATGTTTGGTGTGATGGGGATTTTATCGGCTTTGTATGAGCGAGAGAAAAGTGGGGTTGGTCAGCACGTTGATATTTCTATGGTTGATGCGCAACTCTCGATGCTCAATTATATGTCAACAATGGCGAGCTTATCGGGTACTGATCCGCACCCCATTGGCAACTCACATTTTGTGCATGTGCCCTACAACACTTTTCGCTGTTCAGATGGCTTCATTGTTATAGCGATTATTACTGATAATTTTTGGAAGAACCTAAACAATGTGCTTAAGTTCGACGAGTTCAATGACCCCAAATATGACGGTCAGCCTGGCCGGTGGGAGGCGCGCGAATTTATCGAGCAGAAAGTTAATGAAATTCTGTCTCAGAATACAGTTAGCCATTGGCGTGCACTATTAGAAAAAGAACGTATTCCTTGTGGGCCGGTTAATAGTATCAGCCAAGCAATGGAAGATGAACAAGTGTTGCACCGCAACATGGTGATTGATCTTAAGCACCCTAGTGGTGCCAGCACTAAAGGGCCTGGTAACCCGATTAAATTATCGCGAAACAGTAATGAGGTATTTGAGCCTGCGCCCACCTTAGGCCAAGATACCAATCAAGTATTCGAAGAGGTTCTAGGGTTGTCGGCCGATAAGATGGCTACCTTAAAAGCAGATGGGGTGATCGGCTGATGGTGATAATTAACGATGTCGGGCCGCGTGACGGTTTGCAAAGTCAGGACAAGATTCTCGACGTGAACGATCGAGTGCAATTGATTCGAGCGGTGGTCGCTGCAGGCATTAATAACGTTGAAGTTGGTGCATTTGTTTCCCCCAAAGCGGTGCCAGCCATGGCCTCAACCGATCGTGTACTAGCGCAAATTTCGGACTTAAAGAGCGTCACTAAAACGGTGTTAATACCTAACCTGCGCGGTTACGAATTGGCCAAGGCGGCAGGGGCTAAACGTGTAGCCATGGTCTTATATGCGACCGATGGCATGAGTGTTAAGAACGTTAACATGACGGCCGCAGAAGCAGAGGCGAGCGCTAAGTCTATTTGCGCCTTGGCCGCAAACGATGGCATCAGCGCCGCGGTATACATCGCCGTATCGTTCGGTTGCCCATTCGATGGTGCCGTTGACCCGACACACGTCGGCGATCTTGTAACTCAGTACTATGATTACGGCGTTGAGCAAATTGTGTTAGCCGATACCATTGGTGCTGCTAATCCAAAACAAGTATCTGATACGGTTGCACCGATCATTGCTAAGCATGGTGGAGCAAAAATCGCCTGCCATTTTCATGATACGCGAGCCATGGGCTTAGCCAATGTATATGCCGCTTACAGTGCTGGAGTCACGCAGTTTGACGCCTCGATTGGCGGCTTAGGTGGGTGCCCATTTGCGCCAGGTGCAACAGGTAATGTCGCGACCGAAGATGTGGTCATGATGTTTGCTCAAATGGGCGTTGAAACAGGCATTGATTTGGAGGCACTGTTGAAGGCGTCAGACCTAGCAATAGAGTTAACCGGAACAACAAACGGTGGCCGAGCGCGTGCTTGGTTAAATCGTCAATATCAATATTCATAAAAATAATACTAGATTAGGCTGGAGTACATAATATGACTTATAGACTAGGTGTAGACGTCGGCGGAACCTTTACCGACTTACTTTTAATAAATGAAAACAGCGGTGATACCTTTACCGCCAAAGTGCCATCAACGCCTGAGGACTCTTCGATAGGTGTGCTCAACGGAATTTCGCGGATATGCGACGAATCAGGCATTGACCCGACCGAAGTTGAATTGGTAATGCACGGAACAACCGTAGCAACTAATGCTGTATTAACCGGCAAAGGCGCCACGGTAGCACTACTAACAACCACTGGTTATAAACATGTGCTGCAAGTTGCACGCTCATTTTGCCCCGGTGGTTTGGGAGGCTGGGTGTCATTCATTAAAAAACCTTTACTGGCGCCACTAGAATTAACTATTGAAGCCCAAGAACGCATGGGTGCTGATGGCAAAACAGTCACTG
>JALZVW010000110.1 GCA_023301745.1 Arenicella sp.
CATTTTCATCACTCTAAAGTTTGCCTATCATGAGTTTGCCTGTTGAAGTCGCTAAGCGACGTACCTTTGCTATTATCTCGCACCCCGATGCCGGTAAAACCACGCTCACTGAGCGATTGTTGCTTTCTGGTGGCGCCATTCAAATGGCGGGCAATGTTAAGGCGCGAAAGAGTGGTCGCCATGCAACATCTGATTGGATGGAGCTAGAAAAGCAAAGGGGTATTTCTGTAACGTCGTCTGTGATGCAGTATGAGTATCGCGATAAGGTAATTAATTTACTCGATACGCCGGGCCACGCAGATTTCTCCGAGGACACATACCGAACGCTGACTGCGGTGGATTCGGCGTTAATGGTCATCGATATTGCGAAAGGTGTCGAAGAGCGAACAATCAAGTTAATGGACGTGTGCCGTTTACGCACGACACCCATCATGACCTTCGTAAATAAGATGGACCGCGAAGGCCGAGACCCGATCGAGGTGATGGACGAAGTTGAATCAGTGCTCGACATTCTGTGCGCGCCGATGACGTGGCCCATCGGTATTGGTAAGTTGTTTCGTGGTATCTATCGAATTTATGACGACACCATTCATTTGTTTGCCGGCCGCCCAGGAAACGACGAAGATCAAGATCAGTTTATTAAAGGGCTCGATAACCCAGAGTTGGATGAGGTTCTTGGTTCGTTAGCCGATGAGCTGCGCGAAGAGCTGGAGTTGGTTCAAGGCGCGAGCAATGAATTCGATAAAGAGTTTTATGAAAGCGGTGATTTAACCCCGGTTTTCTTCGGTTCAGCGATCTCGAACCTGGGCGTTGAAGAGCTGATGTCGAGCTTTGCAGAGCATGCACCAGCACCGCAAGGCCGGCCCGCCGAAACTAGGGAAGTGAAGTCTGACGAAGAAAAATTCACCGGTTTTGTGTTTAAAATTCAAGCTAATATGGACCCGTCGCATCACGATCGTATCGCCTTTATGCGTATTACCTCTGGTAAATTCACCAAGGGCAAAAAGCTCAGGCATGTGCGTTTAAAAAGAGACATGGCGATCAATAATGCCAGTTCATTTATGGCCTCAAAACGAGATGCCACCGAAGAGGCCTACGCCGGCGATATTTTAGGCGTTCACAATCACGGAACGATTCAAATCGGCGATACCTTTACCGAAGGTGAAGAGCTTAAATTCACGGGCATTCCTAATTTTGCACCAGAGTTGTTTCGGCGTGTTCGCCTGCAAGATCCGTTACGCGCCAAGGCCTTGCAAAAAGGTTTAATTCAATTGTCTGAGGAGGGCGCGACGCAGGTTTTTCGGCCCTTGATTAATAATGACATGATTCTCGGTGCCGTCGGCGTGTTGCAGTTTGACGTGGTGGAGTACCGCTTGAAATCTGAATACAACGTTGATTGTGGTTTTGAGGCGGTTCAGGTTGCCACTGCCCGATGGTTGCATTTTCCGGATGACAAAATGGAAACCGAATTCCGGCGTAAAAACGAATCTAATATTGCCATTGATGGCGCAAACTGCTTAACCTACATTGCGCCAAACATGGTGAACCTTCAGCTCACTATGGAGCGTTGGCCTGATGTTGATTTTAGAGAGACTCGCGAAATATAGAGGCTGTTTGGGCGAAATCTGGGTGATTAACGCTAGCTTGATTCGGCAATCGCGCCTTTGTTAATACCTTCATAAGCGCGTACCCTGAATTTCACTTTCGGCATTTCCAGTTCGAGCAAGCCCAATACGTGTTCGGCGATGCACTCAACAGTGGTGTCGCTCTCCATTAGATATACTCGCTCTTCTGGTAGGCTTAGGCTGAACGCGCCTTGTTCGGTCTGGTAGTTGAAGCTTACTTGGCCGCCAGCTAATTCGCTTACGTCTTCGCTGGTACCTAGGTAGATGTCTTTCCAGCGCGTGGCCATTTCTTTTTCAAGTTTTCGGCTTCGAAGTCTGTTTTTCCATATCTCTATTTTAGATCGATGACCGTGGGCAATACGTTGGCAGTTGCCATCGTGTTTTTTTAAGCCGTGGCTATAAGTGTAATAGCGCCCAGCGCTGGCTTCTTCGTGTAGGGTGATTTTAATGTCGTTGACATTGCTCGGCAACACTTGTGCCAATCGTGTCGCTATGTACTCTCGTAGGCGTTTGCGTGAAATGCGTTTCGCGTCAATCAGGCATAAAGAACTGGCCGGCGAAGCGTGGCGAATGTGTTCGCCCGACTTAGAGGTGAACTCAATGTTTGTGCCCACACTATCTTTGGTCAACACCATGGCGCTGTACTTAGTTGGTACCAACAGCTTATGGTCAACTTCTTGATCGATCCACTGTTTAACGGTTTTCTTTACTTTGGCGAAGTCGAAAACCATGCTTTGTTGGTCTAACTCACCGCCAAGCTCGATATTAACCGACCAGCTTGCGCCGATAAGCCCGCGCTCAGGGTCTAAGATTGAACAGTCGATCACAGTTAAATTATCTACAAAAAGGCGCGGCATGAGCTTAAATCAGGTGTTATTCGATAGCTGAACTATACTACAATTCGTGGCTGACAAATCTGCAGGCAGCACTTAATTAAATGACCATTACCCGTTTCCCTCCTTCTCCGACTGGCTATCTTCACATTGGCGGCGCTCGAACAGCGCTGTATTCGTGGCTGCATGCACGCCAAAATGGTGGAAAATTCGTGTTACGTATCGAAGATACTGACTTAGAGCGCTCTAGCCAGGAGTCGGTGCAAGCGATCTTAGATGGCATGCAGTGGCTGGGGCTAGATTATGATGAAGGCCCCTATTACCAAACTCAGCGCTTCGATCGCTATAAAGAAGTGATTGATGAATTGTTGAGCGACGGCAAAGCCTACCACTGCGAGTGCTCGCGAGAGCGTTTGGATGAAATGCGTGAAACGCAAAAAGCGAACGGTCAAAAGCCGAAGTACGATGGCCGCTGCCGCGAGCTTGGCTTAGCCGATTCTGACAGCACGGTTGTTCGTTTTAAAAACCCAGTCGACGGCGATGTAGTTATTCATGATCTCGTTAAAGGCAATATTGTCATTTCTAATCATGAGCTCGACGATCTTGTGCTTGCGCGCCCTGACGGAGTGCCAACGTACAATATCACGGTTGTGGTAGACGATATGGATATGGGTATTAGCCATGTAATTCGGGGTGACGATCATATTAATAACACGCCTCGTCAAATCAATATTTTGAACGCCCTGGGTGCCGATCTGCCTCTCTATGCTCACGTGCCTATGATTCTGGGTGAAGATGGCGCTCGCATGTCTAAGCGCCATGGTGCGGTAGGCGTGATGCAGTATCGCGATGAGGGCTTTTTGCCCGAGGCGTTACTGAACTACTTGGTGAGATTGGGTTGGTCGCATGGTGATCAAGAGCTCTTTAGTATGGATCAATTGCTCGAGTTGTTTAAAGTCGGCGACGTGAGCCGCTCGCCGTCGACCTTTAACCCAGAAAAGCTACTGTGGGTAAATCAAGAAAAAATTAAGGTATTAACACCAAAGACTCTTTTGGAGCACAGTGCGTGGCATTTTAAGCAAGCGGGTTTAGAGCAGCCTTCGGGTGAGTATGCCGAGTCGGTTGTCGGCTTGATTCAAGAGCGCTGCAAGACCTTGATTGATGTGGTTGATCAAACCCGTTTCTTCTTTAGCGAAATAGAGTCTTATGACCCAGCTGCCGTGAAGAAGTGGATTAAGCCAGTATCGCCAGAGCTGCTAAAGGCCTTAATTGAAAAGCTTGATGTCCTTGATCAATGGCAAGCGGACTCGCTACAGGCTGTGGTTCAGTCGGTTGTCGATGAGAATGATGTTGGTTTTGCCAAGGTCGCTCAACCGATTCGTATTGCGGTGACCGGTAGTACTATGTCACCGTCGATCGACGCTACCTTGTCGTTACTCGGCCGCGATACCAGTTTAAAGCGATTGCGTGACGGTTTGTCGGCGTTTGAGGTGTTATTGGCCGAGCGGAATTAGCGATCGGTCTTCAAGCTGAGTGGTTTACGAGACAGGTTGTTAATTTAGTCTGAGTGGGTGATTTTGACAGTCTCATATATTGTTTGATATGTGAAAAAAAATTAATAGATTCGTGACGATCAACTTATTGGCTGCTAGAATCAATCCAGAAGTTTGTGATCGATCTTTAGCCTACCTTTGCGGGCATTGTCGAATTTTTAGTCATCCAGCTCTAAGCCTTTGAGTAATTGGTTTTTAGCTGAATTACGCTAATGATTTGAGCTGTGTTGTAATTAAAGGCTTGGCTTATAATGCGAATCCGTTATAGACTTAGAAGTGTAAGCTCTGCTGTAGACGGAGCCGCAAAAATAATAAACAAGCCCAAGCGAAATCGTTAAAGTGAAATATAGTTTTATCGAGATCAGTAAGGCTTAGCCTTAGGAGAAGATGTTTGCCTTGCTTGTGCGAGAATGTGAACTCTAGTTGGTATCAAGTCAGTGATGTTCGGGTTAATCATACCTCAACCCAATCTGATTATTTATCAGTGTAGTTTGCGCCATCGTTCAAGGACTTTGTCACTGTAATTCAGACGATTTAAATTTTTCGTTTGATTTTTATAAGCAGTAGTCGTGTATAAGTCATGGCAGTTTTATTTAACGCCTGTTTTCTTCTTTGATTGCAGTAAACGTGATAAAAGCTTGCCTTGCCTACCACCGTTGTATTTCATTCTCGTTCCTAGTGCTTTGTTATAAGGGTCCCGTGTGCATCAATGTCGATGCTTGGGGTTAATAAAGTTGAACAACTGAATTTCAATTTTTCTCAACTACATTAAGTGTATTTATTCACGGTTTTCGCCGTATTAAATGTCATTGCGTTGTTGTGGGAAATTTAAACGAATCAGCTTGATAGTCTAGTAGTTTGTCCTTTAATTAAGATGGGCTGCTAACTTAAATTAAGTTGATGATTATTGAATCTAGCTAAATAGATTTCATTACAAGAGGTTAAATCTAAAATGAAAAAATCTGTGTTGAATTGGATTGGTCAAGCATTAGCAATTGTTGCTATTAGTGCGGCCGCTTCGACCGCTGCATTAGCGCAGTCAGTCGATCAAGAGTTTGCTCGCGAGCTAAAATTGGTAGAAGGCTTGAAAGTGTATAACAAGCAACTCCAAGACCAGCTTAAAGCTCAAACGACCGCTAAGCGAGAAATTCTCGCGTCGATCGATAAGGCTAAAGGCCTTGAGCCACAAGTGGCACCTTTGTTGGGCAAAATGTTGAATGCCCTCGAGATGTTCGTTAAGGCTGACCTCCCGTTCCACAAAGAAGATCGTATGGCGAGTATTTTCAAATTGAAAGATTTGATGACAAACCCGGCGGCCACTACCTCTAGCCGTTTCCGTAGCATTATGGATATCTATACGGTTGAAATGGAATACGGCAACAACTACGAAGCATATCAAGCTGTGCAAAACGTAGGTGGCGAAGAAATCGAAGTTGACATGTTACGCATTGGTCGCATCTCTTTGTATTATCAAACTAAAGATCAAAAAGTATCAGCCATGTGGGACACAGCCAACAATAGCTGGAAAGCACTTCCTTCTGATACAAATCGTAATATTCGCAAAGCACTTAAAGTGGCAGCCGGAAAGATTGCCCCTGAATTGCTAAGCTTGCCACTTACTGCTCCGGAGGGCGTGTAACATGAAACGTATTCTTACTGCGGTTGCTCTTGCAGCAACACTTGTAATTGCACCTGTGCAAGCCCAAACGGTTGACCAATTATTGAGTCAAGTAAAAAATGGTACTTTGCAGAAAAGCAAAACTGCCATTGATTTAGAAAAGAGCTTTCGTACGGCTGGCCCACGCAAGGCGGCTATTGTCACCAAGCTGCGTGCTGATCGCGCGACGCTAGAAGCCAGAAGTGACGCATTGGAAGTTCAGTACGCGACTAACGATGAAGAGCTGGGCGCTTTGCGTACCACTCGTCAAAACTCATTGGGTGATTTAAAAGATCTTTTCGGTGCTATTCAACAAATCGTTGGTGAAGCTGAAGCAACCTTTGACACCTCTCTGGTGTCGGCTCAATTTCCGGGTCGCGGCGCTAATTTTGATGAAATCACCAAGAAGGTATCGAATCAAGCGAATCAATTAGTAACGGCCGATGAAATCGAGTCTGTGTGGAAAGCTATTTTTAATGAAATGGCTCAGCAAGGCAAGATAACCAAGTTTAGTGCTGATGTAGCAACGGCTGCCGGCGCTAAAGAAAATCAAACCGTCGTTCGTGTTGGTAGTTTTAACCTTATCGGAGACGGCACTTTTCTTACCTTTGGTAAGGGTGGTGTTGCCGAGCTTCCACGTCAACCAGATGGTCGTTATTTGAGCCAAGCAGGTGATATGTTTAATGCTTCTGGCGAAGGTGCGAATTTCGCATTAGACCCTACGCAAGGTACCCTTCTTGGTGCTGCGGTTGAAGCGCCAAGCTTGATGGATCGTGTTCATCAAGGTGGCTTGGTTGGTTATATCATTCTTGGGGTTGGCGCGATTGCGGCTGTTATTGCATTCCTGAAAATTATTGTTCTTTTCGGTGTCTCAGCCGCCGTTAATAAGCAAGCCAAGAACCCAGGTTCGCCTTCTACTAAGAACCCATTGGGTCGTGTGTTGAAGGCCGTCAAAGATAGCCCGAGCAAAGATACTGAAGCAATGGAGCTTCGCTTGTCTGAAGCGATCATGAAGGAAACACCAAAATTGACTTCTTGGTTGATGTTCTTGAAGATTGTATCGGTTGTAGCGCCGCTAGCCGGCCTATTAGGCACGGTGCTTGGTATGATTACTACCTTCCAATCAATCACATTGTTTGGTGCGGGCGATCCAAAACTGATGGCTGGTGGTATTTCGCAAGCACTTGTCACCACCGTTTGTGGTCTAGTTGTCGCGATTCCGATTGTATTACTTCACACGGCTGCGGCGTCTAAAGCCAAGCGCGTTGAAGAGATTTTGGAAGAGCAGTCAGCCGGTATGGTTGCACGCCAGATCGAAGGCTAATCCTTACTTTTTAGTAAAGATAAGACTTTGATCTCAGGCTTAACTTACGAGCATCCAAGCTTTAGCAATAAAGCAAGCAAGGGTGCTCGTGAGTCAGGTAAATAAAAAACTTGTTAACCCTAACGGTTAACTCGCAATAGAGGTTTCATCAGATGCCAGAATTTATTTTACTCGGCTATGAGTACATCCGAGATTTTATGGAGTTAGGCGGTCCTGTTCTATATTTGATCGCGCTGCTGCTTATCATCATGTGGTTCATGATTATTGAGCGTATTTTTTATATTCGTGGCCCTCATAAGCGTGCTGTACAAGCGGCAACCGATCAATGGGAAGCGCGTTCAGAACGCAACTCTTGGGCGGCGCATCAGGTTCGCGAGCAATTGGTTTCGACCGTTGGCAGCAAACTTAAAGAAAACTTATCCATGATCCAAGCCTGTGTTGCATTAGCCCCGCTGTTTGGTTTGCTAGGCACAGTGACTGGCATGATCGAGGTTTTTCAAGTGATGGCGATTAACGGTACTAGTAATGCTCGCGCAATGGCGGGTGGTGTTTCTCGTGCAACAGTACCGACAATGGCCGGCATGGTTGCCGCGCTTTCAGGGCTGTTCTTGAGCTTTTGGTTGCAGCGAAAAACCGAGCAAGAACGCGAACTATTGAATGAACACTTAACGCTTGATCACTAAGCCGATCTAAGCCACTCAAACGACATTCGTTGTAAAAGACTCATCGCGAGCTATTTGCAAGAATTGGGAGACAGTAAATGAGAAGATTAAGAAGCAAGCAAGAAGATGACGCTAAGATCGACATCACTCCGATGTTGGATGTGGTGTTTATTATGCTTATTTTCTTTATCGTGACCGCTACCTTTATTAAAGAAAGCGGGGCGAAGGTAACCAAACCAGATGCCGAAAACGCGGTAAGCCACCCAAAGGCGACGGTGCTTTTAGCAATCGACGATAAGAATGAAATTTGGCTGGATCGTCGAGTCATTGACCCACGAGCTATTAAAGCCAACATCAATCGTTTGCGCGCTGATAATCCAGACGGCGAAGTGATTGTTCAAGCAGATATTGAGTCGAATGCTGAGACCGTGCTGAAAGTGGTTGATGCACTTAAATCCGCCGGTATTGATGTCCCAACTGTCGCGACAAAGTCGGAGTAATCACCATGGCAAAACCTATTTCATTATTAATGTCTATTTTGGTCACCTTGGGCCTCATCGCATCGATGTACGCGCTGATCAAAATGAAGGACCCAGAATTAGATAAAGCAGAAGGTATCAAGATACCTAAATTCACTTACGTTGCTAAAAACGAAGATGTTCAAACAATTGCGCCAAAGCCACCTCGGCCTGACGAAGTTCAAGAACAACCTGACGTGCCGGAAACTAAGATCGTGCCAGATAGAGTTGATATCAACTCGGACTTAGGCTTAGGTGCGGTTAAGGTCGGCATTAATCGTGATTTGAAAGGCTTTAACTCGAATGATGGAGAGTATCTGCCGATTTTCCGAGCCCCACCAATTTTTCCTCGCCGGGCATTAGAGCGTGGTTTATGCGGTTGGGTAGAGCTCAACTACACCGTGACTGCGGCTGGAACAACGCGAGACGCGGTTGTAATCAAAAGCTCGTCAAGTATGTTTGAGCGTAATGCGATTAAAGCGGCATTGAAGTATAAGTACAAGCCACGCCAAGTTGGCGGTAAAGCGGTCGATGTACCGGGCGTTGCGATTCTTATCTCATTTAAAGTTGACGGCCAGGATTGTTAGTTGTCTTTCATTAGACTCTAATTACCCAGTGACTAAATTCATAGAAAAAATGGCCAAGGTTAATACTGCCAAAGTATTAAAAACGGTTATCGAAAGGTGAAAAAAATGATCAAATTAACATCAATTAAAAACCAACTAAAGCCTCTGCTCAGTGCGAGTTTGAGTGTGGTGATTATGCTTCCGTTAATTGCTGGCGTTGAAGTAACAACGTTTGATTCACAGCAGGCGCAAGCGCAATCTGACAAGCCGAAAACTAAAAAAGTACAATCGATACGCCAAAAGAATATTAAGGTGTTTGAGAAAATTCAAGAAGCGTTCGAAGCCGAAAATAACCCTGAAGCGCAACGTCTTCTTGAAAAATTAGCGAGAGAAGAAGATTTAAACAATATTGAAAAGGCCTATATTGCCAACTACCGTGGGAATATTTGTTTCGCACAAGACAATTTGCCGTGTGCTTTGCGAGAATTTAAAAAAGTAACCGCCACACGCGACGGCATCCCCGATGGTTTTTATAACCAAATGTTGTATGTCATCGCACAGGTTTTATTTTCACAAGAAAAATACCGTGATGCATTGGGGTATGCGCAAACTTGGTTTAAAACTCAAGAAAATCCAAGCGCTGATGCCTATATGCTCGTCGGTCAAGCTCATTACATGCTTAAGGAGTACAATAAATCCTTGCCGAATGTACAAAAAGGCATCGCTAAATACGTAGAGCTGGGTTCCGTACCAAAAGAAGGTTGGTTAAACCTTCTGAGCAGTATTTATCGTCAAAAAAATGACTTCAAAAAAATGTTGCCAATTGTTAAGCAGCTGGTTCAGCATTATCCAAAGAAAACGTATCTGCTGACGATGGCCGGTATCTTTAATGAGCTAGATGACCAGTCTCGAATGACGGCTATGTATCAGGCGATGCACGACCAAGGTCTGCTTTCGACTGAATCAGAGCTAGTGACACTTGCATCATTAGAAATGAGCCAAGAAAATCCGTTTCATGCCTCAGAAATTATGAAAAAAGGGATTGCTTCAGGAAAAATGAAGAAAAACCTGAAGAATTATCGTTTGTACTCGCAAGCGCTTTACGCGGCTCGTGAATACAACGATGCGCTCGACCCTTTGTCTAAGGCCGCAGGTCAAGCGCCAGATGGCAAGTTGTATAACCAACTAGGCCAGTCGTATGTAGCATTGAATCGCTGGAGCGAAGCTGAAAAAGCACTTAGTAGCGCGATAAATAAAGGCGGCTTATCTAGCACTGGCCAGACATTGATTAGTAAAGGTTTGACTCAGTTTGAACAGAAAAAGTTTAAAGCCGCCGAAGCAACATTTGTGCGCGCTCAAAAATACGAAAAAGTGTCTAAAACAGCGGCAAACTGGATTCGATACGTGCAAGCTGAAGTACGTCGATTGAAAGAATTGGACGCGCCGATTGAAGCAATTAACACCGATGTAGAGCCTGAAGTTAGTTAGTTGGTAATAAGCCAGAGATTTATAAAATCCTGAATATAAGAATGAATTTATCAAGCCGTTTAGGCTTGGTCACCTTAAGAGGTTAAGTATGGGTACATCAGTACTAAAATCAGTGGTTAGAAAAAGCCTTGTTGGCGTTGCTCTAATTGCTTTGGCTCCAACCGTAGCGTATGCGGATAGAACCGACGACATCGTTAAGACCAATGCCGCACGCCTTAAAGCTGGCGCCGCATCACAGAAGCGTATTGATGATACGTCGGAGCGAACTGAAAAAATCGTCACGCAATACCATCAGCAACGCAAGAATGTTGAAGTGCTCAAGAAATTCAATGATCGCTTGCGCCGAACATTAACCGCTCAAGAAGAGGCGATGGCCAAACTGACACGCTCAATTGAAGATGCCTCGTTGATTGAGCGTCAAATTGTTCCGCTGATGCTCAGCATGGTTGACGGCCTTGAAAAATTCATCGCGGCCGATATTCCGTTTAAGTTAGACGAACGAAATGCGCGTTTAGCTCGAATCAAAGGGTATTTAACCAACGCCAATATTTCGGCCGCTGAACGTTTTCGCCAGGTTTTAGAAGCGTATTCAATTGAAAATGCCTATGGCCAGAGTATTGATGCTTTTACCGAAGAGCTTCAATTAGACGGTAGTTCGAAAACCGTTAATATTTTGCAGATCGGTCGCTCAGGTCTTTACTACCAGACAATTGATGGAACGCAGTCCGGCTATTGGGATAAAGGCGCAAAGCAATGGTCTGACCTAGACGCATCGCACAATGCCGGCATCTATAAGGCAATTCGTATCACGCAAGGCAAAGAAGTTAACGATTTAATGACATTGCCAGTTTCCGCACCGGAGGCAATCTAATATGACTACTCTTTCTAGAATTGATATGAGCCTTGAACGCCTTATGCGAAAATTAACTAAAGCTACTGTGTTGAGTGTCTCGGCTATCGCGATTTTGCTTGGTGGTGGAACCGCTCAATCTCAAACCTTAGATATTGAAAAAGTTTACAGCGCGACACAACGAGCGGCATCGAAAGAACGCAGTCTCAACACGGCGCGCGAAAATAAGTTCAAGGCTGAGAGAAGTAAGCAGCAAGGCCGCTTAACCTCGATGACCAACGAACGGACCCGCCAAGAGCGTATTGGTAAGGAGCTCGAGCGTAATTTCGATGCCAATGAAGTTAAAATCAGCGTGTTAACCGATGAGTTAGCGAAAGAACTTGGCGACCTAAAACAGTTGTTTGGTGTTATTCAGTTGTCAGCCTCAGAGGCTCAAGAAGCGTATAAAACATCGTATATTAGTGCTCAGTATCCAGGCCGTTCTGAAAACCTGCGTCAAATGGTAGCCAAGATGGCTAGCTTGACTGAACTTGTGTCAATTGATGAGATTGAAGATCTTTGGTATCAGCTTCAAAACGAAATGACCGAACAAGGGAAAATTGTTACTTATACCGCGCCAGTAAGATATAAGGTAGGCGAAGAAGTGGCTGACGATGGTAAAACTTACCCTGTCTATGAAGCTCAAGATCGTCAGGTTACTCGTGTTGGTGTATTCAGTGCCGTCACTGGCAAGGACATCCTCACCTATAAGGATGACACTGGCTATACCGCTCTTGACCGTCAAATGGGCGGTGCACGTTCGGCGTTTACTGGTCTGTCGCAAAATTTACAGAGCTTAGCTAGCGGTGTAACACCGTTCATGCTCGACCCAAGTAAAGGTATATTGTCGAGCGCTTATGTAAGAGAGCCGACCATCGCCGAGAAAGCTCAAGAAGGTGGAGT
>JALZVW010000111.1 GCA_023301745.1 Arenicella sp.
CTGGCGACAGCCAGCAAGGCATTCTTAGTTGGCAATCTTAGTTGGCATTAAACGTTTATAAAAATCGTATCACGTTGCGCGGTATTGAGCAGACAATGCCAAAATCAAAAAAGGCCTCGAAATACGAGGCCTTTTTAGCAGCGTTACAATAGCTGCCGGTAACGTAAAGCTAGTTAGCCGTTTTAACGTTAACCACTTTTTTACCTTTGTAGTAACCTGTTGCGGTTACTTGATGACGGCGATGCATTTCACCCGTCATTGAATCTGTTGACAATGTAGGCTCGCCTAAAGCGTCATGTGAACGACGCATGCCGCGACGTGAAGTTGATTTTTTACTCTTTTGTACAGCCATGATAGACCTCGCAGATAATGATTATTTAGCTTGGTTTAAATCTGCCAGACGCCTTTGAACACTAGTTTAGTAATGCACTTAAAGACTTAAAAAGCTGATAAAAAACCCAGATGTTTCAAGTTGCGCGAATAATATAGCCAGAGCTGTGTTCTGTCAAAGCAAAACACCGTTTATTTAACGTTTTTTCAAGGCCTTAGCCTGAACCAAGAGGCTGGTCATTAATTGCTTAGTGGCGTTTCAATAGCCGCCTCTTTGACTTGCTGCTGAAGATGACTAAATAAATCCAAAAACACCGATTCAATTTGACTGTAATTTTCTTCGACTTCGATGATTGAGCCGGCCATATTATTCTTGAAGCGAATGCGCTTACTTACTTGATCAATCGTCATCGCAATGCCATCTAATGTTGCATATGAATTGAGCCAATCGTGCTGATACATACTACTCACCACATACTGCATTCTCGGTGGCATATAATCAACGCATTGATTAAGCCCTCGATAGCACTCGAGCACAAACTGTTGACGATCAACTTTGGTAAACATCGACCAATGTTTAATCAGAAAATAATCGAACGCAATATCGGTGATTACGCCGGCAAACCGCCTTCGTTGATCAGAAAAAAGTGGTTTCAATGCTTTTACGGGCGCGAAATCATCGGTTACTTTATCGACCCAGCGATGATTTTTGATGCCATTTAATACTTCCTCAGGCAAACGTTCCTTTAGCGCTTGATCCGGCTTGAAGTCGCCCATTAAATTGCCAGTAAACGACATTGGGGTGCGCTGAGAAAAAAACAAATGGCTCAAGTAGTTCATCACAGATAGTATAGCCCTAAGCATTTACTGGTGGCGTAATTATTTATACCTAGAACATGATGAAAAAACGATCGATTATTTTGACGACGGTGCTGGCGATTACATTGTTGATTAGCGGCTGTGACAATGAGCCTGTAATGTCCGAAGAAGACCAAGTGCGTGCCACCATTGATGCGATAGAAGCGGCGGCTGAAAAACGATCATTGACCGGCATGTTGGAACATATTAGTAGCTCTTACAAAGACTATGACGGCAACGATGTTAAGAAAATAAAGGGCTTTATCCAACTTCAATTGATTCAAAATCAAAGCATTAACATTTTCACTAAAATTAGAGAATTAGAGGTGACCGAAGACACCGCAACGGTCGAGCTATCGGCGGCCATGGCGAGCCGTGAGGTTGATCTAAGTTCAGATGAAAACCGTTTGCGCGCCGACCGACACCGCTTCTCAATCGTGCTTAAACTCGAACAGGGTCAATGGAAAGTACGCAGTGTCAGCTGGCAACGCGGTTGGTGAATTGCGTCATAGGTTCAGATGACTGCCAAGACCGGCCTCTTCTCTTTTTTAACGGCAAAGTTTTTAACGGCAAAGTTTTTAACGGCAAAGTATGATGGCGCGGGCTAACAGCGGATAATTTTAGGCCAGCCAGATACATTCAAGCCTCGCCATGCGACCAATTATTATCGAAATCTCATTAATCGGGCTACTTTGACAGGCGAGTCGTGTTGTTTCCTCAAGCAAGCTATACGATAATGTCGCGCATTGTTAAACAGATCAGCACCAGATTTACGTTCTGGGCCGCTAATGAGTACTACTATACAAACAAAGTCATCAAACGTGTCTGACCGACCTTCTAGCTTGGACCAGGGTAATAACGACCAACACAATCAGATAACGGTGGCCGCGCTTTACAAGTTCGTCAGCTTGCCCGACTACGAAGCACTAAAACCTAAAATTTTAGATCAACTGTTATCACGAGGCATTCGCGGAACCCTGCTACTCGCCTTAGAAGGCATTAACGGTACTGTGTCTGGTGATCGTGAACAGTTAATTGAGTTTCTTGAATGGTTACAAGCGGATGTTCGTTTTGCTGGTATCGACTTCAAACTCTCTTACCACCGTGAGCAGCCGTTTAACCGCACTAAAGTTAAATTGAAGAAAGAAATCGTTACCATGGGGGTTGCCGATGTCGACCCTAACAATGTGGTCGGCACTTATGTTGAGGCCGCCGACTGGAACGAATTGATAAGCGACCCTGAGACGCTTCTCATAGATACTCGTAATAACTACGAAGTTAACATCGGCTCTTTTGAAAACTCGATTAATCCGAACACTGAAACGTTTCGAGAGTTCCCGGATTACATCAAGCAGAATTTTGACCCGAAAACGCATAAAAAAGTCGCTATGTTTTGCACCGGAGGCATTCGTTGCGAAAAGGCGTCGGCTTTCATGAAACAGCAGGGCTTTGACGAGGTATTCCACCTTAAAGGAGGCATACTGAAATATTTGGAAACGGTTGACCAGCAAGACACCCTCTGGAAAGGCGAGTGTTTTGTGTTTGACGAGCGCGTAGCGGTAAATCATAATTTAGAAAAAGGCCGATACGATCAATGTCATGCTTGCCGCCACCCTATTACCGAAAACGATAAAGCGTTGCCTGAATATATTGCTGGGGTGAGTTGCCCTCGTTGCTACGAATCGCTGACATTAGAGCAAAAATTGCGCTTTCAAGAACGAGAAAAACAGGTTCAACTAGCCAAGCAGCGTGGAGAAACTCATATCGGCATAGACAGCCGAACCACGGCCGAGAATAATCGTACCGAGAAGCAAGCTGACAAAGATCGTCAAAGGTCTAAAAGAGTGCCTGATATATAGGATTATCAAGTGACATTGAAAAAAATGGTGACAAAAATAAGTTTTCATTGTCTCAATGGTCCAGTGGTGATAATTATAGCTAACAACGTTACGTTCCCGTGATGACCAGCTAAAGATCACAAACTAGAGCACTGCCAACCAAGGCGGGTCTAAAACGAGTTCGATCACAGAAAAAATGCAAATTGCAGATCAACGTATCTTGATTGAACAAAAACGTTTAGAATTACGCCGCAATGAAATTGCCGTTGCCCGAGCAACAGCAAGGGAATTTAAAAGTACCGTTTTAAGAACTGCTAACAGAGGGTAATATTAGCAATGAAAAGAGTGTTAAAACCAGTCATAACTTTCGTCAGCACCATGCTATTCGCGAGTTCTGCGATGTCGCAAGTGTCAAGCATTTCGAGTGACAACCTTGTTCAATATGGCAAGGAAGACGCCTATTGGGTGGCGGATGTAAGCTGCGCTGATGATAGCAAGCGGCCGATACAACGAAAAACTGATAGCAATAATTGGTGCGGCAAAGAGGTTGAAGGTTTTTGTGATACAACCAAAGAAAGTGCCGCCAAGAAGGTTTGTGGCGCTCAGTACACGTCGTCTCTTTCGCTGCTCGAGGCAACTAAGCAAGCTCAAAATGATGCGGCTCAAGCAGAAGAACGAGCGAATCGAGCCGAAAGAGAACGCGCAGACCAACGCCGTTTGGCCGACCAACGCATTCAACAGCAACGCTTAGAGCGCGAGCAGCAAGCCGCACGCCAGAAGCGCGTGGCCGATGAAGAACAGCGTATCGCCGCTGAAAAGAGAAACGCGACTCCGGCACCACTTGAGACTCAAATATCGATCCAAGAAGAGCTTATTCAGATTGAACAAGAGAAGTTAGATTTGCGTCGTCAAGAGCTAGAGCTACAACGACGAGCCGTAGAAATAGAAACAGAGTTAAATAAAGGCACTTAGGCGCTAACGC
>JALZVW010000112.1 GCA_023301745.1 Arenicella sp.
GGCAGCCGCTAAATTAAACGCGCCCGAAAAGACTTACCCTTTATTTTACCTTGCGCCAATTGCTGTAACGCCAGCTTCGCAAGTGGTCGCTCAACCGCGATATAAGCCCAATTGTCCAATACTTGAATTTTACCAATGTTGTCGCCGTTTATTTCTTCGGCTTTTGTTAAAGCACCGACCAGATCACCGGGCCGTAACTTTTGCCGCTTACCACCTTCGACTCGTAAGGTAGACATCGTTGGGCGCTCGGGTGCTTGCTCCAATAATGCGATTAGAGGTAGGTCACTTGGTCGAATTTGGGTCTCCAAATACGCCTCTAATTGATCAACTCGGAACTGCTCAGAGACTTGAAACAAGGAGCAAGCTTGACCTTTTTGGCCGGCACGACCCGTTCGGCCGATGCGATGGGTATAGACCTCTAACTCTCTTGGAAGATGATAATTAAAGACTAGCTCCAGGGTATCTATATCGAGCCCTCGGCCGGCTACGTCGGTTGCGACCAAAATATTAATACTGCTATTGGAAAAGCGAATTAGGGTTTGATCACGGTCTTTTTGTTCCATGTCACCATGCAAGGCGGCGGCGCTAAAACCGGCACTTTTTAAACCGCCTGCAACGGTTTGGCTGTCTTGACGAGTATTACAAAACACCACTGATTGCTTGCCAGCGTTATCAAGTAATAATAGTTTTAGCGACTGTAAACGGTCTTGCTCGTTATCTACCAAGAAAAAGGCTTGTTCTACCCGCACCGTATCTTGGGTAGGCGCTACCTCGGCCATTGCTGGGTTCTGCATGATGCTTTCAGCAATCGATTTAATGCCTTTCGGGTAAGTGGCGCTGAATAAAAGCGTTTGGCGCGTCGCTGGCACCGCGTCGATGATCGCCTCAATTGTTTTCTGAAACCCCATATCAAGCATTCTGTCGGCCTCGTCTAAGACTAGGGTGCTCATAGAACTTAAATCTAAGGTGCCCTTACCTAGGTGATCATCAATACGCCCAGGCGTGCCAACAACAATGTGAACGCCCTTCTCTAGCGAAGAAGCTTGGGCTTTAATCGGCGTGCCACCGTACAGAGTCACCACTTTGACATTGGGAATACCCCTCGCCAAACGACGTATCTCGCCAGAAACTTGCTCGGCTAGCTCGCGGGTTGGGCAAAGCACTAAGGATTGAACCTTGAATAACTTAGCATCAAGCTTATTTAACACCCCTAAACCAAAGGCGGCCGTTTTGCCTGAGCCAGTTTGGCCTTGAGCGATGACGTCTTTGCCGCTGAGAATCATTGGCAAGCTTTTAGCCTGGATAGCCGTCATAGAATTGAAACCAAGCGAGCCTAAGTTATCTTGTAATTGGGGAATGAGGTTCAGTGATGAAAATTGATAATCCGACATGAGTGTCTAGGCCTTAGTGAATCGCGGTTACATTTGACGCGATATTAACGCGCCTTGCGCACAAACGCATTTAATCATTTACGAAAAGGCCCTACACTTAGCGTTTGTTAATCAATCACCGTCAATTTGACCGTTTTTGGCGGCGGTAGTTGATGCGGCCCAAAGGACAACCACAAAAACTTGAATAAGAACGCGCCGCTCACCTTTATTATAATTACGGTAATGCTCGATGCCATGGGCATTGGCTTAATTTTGCCGGTGATGCCCGCATTACTGCAAGAAGTGAGCCAAACATCGATGGCCGATGCGGCGTTTTGGGGCGGCATACTGACCGCCAGTTATGCGGCTATGCAGTTTCTATTTGGGCCGCTACTGGGCAACCTTTCGGATCGCTTTGGCCGCCGCCCAGTGCTAATCATATCGCTGATTTTCATGGGCTTTGATTACTTCTTAATGGCTATTGCACCGACATTATTTCTATTGTTTGTCGCGCGTATAATTTCAGGCATCACCGGCGCGACCTACGCCACGGCGGCGGCTTATCTATCGGATACTTCGGCGAAGGGTGAGCGCTCTAAAAACTTTGGCTACATCGGCGGCGCTTTCGGAATAGGTTTCATCTTAGGCCCATTAGTTGGCGGCCTATTATCTGAATTTGGAATCCGCATGCCGTTTATCATTGCTGGCTGCCTTGCCTTACTGAATGCGGCATTTGGTCTACTCGTATTGCCTGAAACATTAAACGCTAATAACCGGCGTGCGTTTAAGTGGTATCGAGCAAACCCACTAAAGGCATTGCTGCGCATTCGTAACCTACCGATGGTTGGCAGTGTCATGCTAGTTGTGTTTATCTACTCGACCGCCAGCCATGTTTACCCGGTGATATGGAATTTCTTTACGATCGAGAAATTTGCCTGGGAGCCAAAGATGGTGGCCATAAGTTTAGCCGCCTATGGTATTTGCGCCGCTGTCGTTCAAGTCACTATATTGGGGCTAATGATTCGACGATTTGGAGTTGAACGCACCGCTAGTCTAGGAATGATTATTTCGATTGGCGCGCTGATATTTTTAGCTTTGGTAGACAGCACTCTTTTGATTTTTATTGGTATGCCGATTGCCGCGCTAGGGGCCGTTGTAAGCCCGGCATTGCAAGGCATGATGGCCGACCAAGTTAGCGACGATGAGCAAGGAGAGCTGCAAGGCGTATTTGCCTCAGTGGTTGCGATTTCAGCCATTGTCAGCCCCCTTATACTGTCATACACATTCCAACAGTTCACCAAGGAAGAAGCGGTATTCTATCTTCCTGGTGCGCCGTTTGGGGTGGCCGCTATGTTGACACTGCTGGCACTCATTGTATTCAATTTAAGCCGCAAGGAACGACAGCAATAACGCTAACAAAGCGATTGCGGTACCGCCTAATAAGTTAATGATTAGGCGGTACTGATCGATCAATTATTGCCGAGCGAAAATTATACGCAGTGGCGGCGTTAGCTCGCTTGATACAATGCCAATTTAGCCACGCGTTAAGGCTCATGTATTGGCAAAACTAAAATCAGCAAACTGATCACGAAGGCCCACTTTATGAATCTTACCGGTAGCGGTATGTGGTAACTCGTCAACAAAAGCGACTTCGTCTGGCATCCACCACTTTGCTATTTTTCCGTCCATAAAGGCAAGAATATCGTCACCGGTAACATCATCTGCACCGGCTTGGCGAACAATTACGAGCAATGGCCGTTCATCCCATTTTGGGTGAGCGATTCCAATGACACCGGCCTCGGCAACGCCTGGGTGGCCTACGGCGCAATTTTCAAGATCAATCGACGAAATCCATTCGCCACCAGACTTAATCACATCTTTAGTTCGATCAGTAATGGTCATATTGCCGTCTGGGTTTATGGTCGCTACGTCACCGGTATCAAACCACCCATTGTCGTCTAAAGCTGACTCTTGGTGTTTAAAGTAGCGTTCGACAACCCATGGGCCTCGAACCTTTAATGCGCCAAAGCCAACGCCATCCCAAGGCACTTCTTGATCGTCTTCGTCAACAATTTTCATCGACACACCAAACACGGCTCGCCCCGCTCGTACACGAAGTTTGTCGTACTCGTCATCGCTATAGCGGTCACGGGGAAATTTAGGCACATTGAATGTCCCTAAGGGGGCCATTTCGGTCATTCCCCAACCGGCTACGGTTACCACACCGTATAATTCTTCAAACTCTTTCATAGTGCTCAATGGGCAAGCTGACCCACCAACGCCAATCTTAGTTAGCGTGGCAATGTCTTTACCACTCTCTTTGAGATAGTTAAGTAAGGCCAGCCATACAGTTGGTACACCCACCGCATAGTTCACGCCTTCGGCTTCGATTAAGCGTTGAAGCGCCGCACCATCGCCCATTTTCGATCCAGGAAAAACCAGCTTAAAGCCCGCTAAAGCCGCCGAGTACGGCATATTCCAAGCGTTAACATGAAACATTGGCACGACCGGTAATGCCACATGTTGCGCGCTTAAGCCCATGCCGTCACCTAAACAACAGGCGTAGGTTTGTAATACTAAGGCTCGATGTGAATACAGCACGCCTTTGGGGTTTCCGGTAGTACCGGAGGTGTAACACAACGAGCACGCAGTTTGCTCATTTAGCTCTGGCCAATCAAAATTAGGGCTTTGTTCGGCCAGCAACGTTTCATAACAATGTACATTAGGCAACGTTGTTGCTGGCATGCTGTCTTCGCCGGCCATAACGATGATGCCTTTAACATTAATTTGACTATCGATTGCTTCAATCAATGGCACAAACATCGGGTCGACTAATAAAAACTCGTCTTCGGCATGGTTAATAATGTAAACCAATTGCTCTGGGAACAAACGCGGGTTGATCGTATGGCAAATCGCGCCACTGCAGGAAATTCCGTAGTAAGCCTCCATATGTCGATAGTCATTCCACGCCATGGTGCCTACGGTCTGGCCTTGCTCAAGGCCAAGGTGTGTTAGCGCATTGGCTAATTGCCCGGCTCGGTCATAGCACTCAGACTGAGTGTAGACGTGGCGAGGGTTATCGTGAACTACAGAGACAATTTCACTGTCGCCGTTGATCGCGCGGCCGTGGCGCATGAGAGATGTGATCGTCAATTGATCGTTCATCATTAGTCCTAACATATGGGCTCCTTAACGGTGGTCGGTTAAACGTTTAGGCTTCGAATTAGAAGCTAAACTGATAATTATTATGGTTATCAACTTATCCAATTCAGAACAATTTATCTAGTTAAATTGGTTCAGATAATTGATGTGTGAATCATTAAATATAATGGCGCGAGAAGCAGTGTAACTAAGCCGGTGAAACATAACGTAAAAGGCCCCAGAATCGAATAGATTCTGAGGCCTTTAAACTTAAAAGAAAGTGTTATTTGCTAACGCTTAAAGTCGATTATCTTCCACTGCCCACCAAGCGACAGCACTGGACAAACCTACCGCACCGATTATGGCAATAATTAACATAGGCGATATTACGACGGAATCTGAAATCAAACCCAAAAATGAGCTCTTTAGCGACGCTCCATCTATAAACAAGTACGCCATCAACAAACCGATGACAGCACCAATCAAGTCAAAGGAAAAGCCTTTCTTAGCGATTTCTTTACGTGCAACCAAAGTCACCGAAGGTAAATCATTCAGAAGTCTTTTGGTGAAATTATCGTCCATCAAATTAGGTTGCATCTGTCTAGCACTAGCAAACAGAGCATCTAACGGGTCGTAATCAGCAGTATGTATGGTTTTATTATTCATAATTTTAATCTCGCCAAGCTTGTAAACCATCTTGTAAGACCACTCGGCCTCGGTTGATGTGTGTTTTTACGGTGCCTAGAGGAATACCCATGATGTCGGATATTTCCTGTTGCGTATTTTGGCGATGTAAAAACAAGTGTAGCACAGAGCGCCGTTCTGGGTCCAAAGTTGCTAATAATTTAGCCACCTTGTGATGAACTTCTGATTCATCATCGTGTACAGGGGCCTGCTCTAGTTGATTGCCTAACAAGGGTTGCTCATCTAAAGACTTAGTATCAAGCGCTTTTTTGCGCACATGTTGTAAAAAGACGTTGTAGCCAATTCGATAGAGCCAACTGGAGAACTTGGCTTGCTGTCGAAACTTAGCTAACTCTTTAAATGCTTGGATGAAAGTGTCTTGTGCAAGGTCATCGGCCAACGCTTCGTTCCAGTCAGTAAGCTGACGGAGCGAATAGCGCAGGTTAGACTGATGCCTATTCACAAGCTCGGCAAACGCCAATTGATCGTTCTTGCTAACGGCAAGCTCGACCAACTGGGCTTCTTCCAAGACAGTAAGATCTTGTCTTTTCACGATATCTATCGGTTAATTAGTGCTAATAAATAGGTTTATAGGTCAGATTCTTTACTAGGTTCTACCTTCCGTTCAACGAGAAACCAGAATACTAGCCGAGCAATCCCTAGAAACATGGGGATCAAACCAAAACCCACTGCCTCCTCTGCGCCATTGGCGCCCAAGGCCGCGACGATACCTAGCCCGACAGCGGTGAGTGTTAGGCCACTTTTGAGAGAACTGGCCGAACCACCGTTATCAAGACCGGTCATCACGTGCTCAGGAATGTCGCGATCACTCTTTATATAAAGCTCGACCAGTTCCATCTTCTGTTTACGCTTGCGATTACCCGCGCCTAACAAGGCAAGTAATAAAAATAGTGGCATACCAAATATAAGTATCACCGTGGGAACCCCAATTAGCACAGTTCCGACGGACCCTAGTCCACCCATACCAGTGTCAAAGGTGAAACCTTGATCTAACTTTTCAACTAATTCAGCTTTATCTTCGTCACTCAAGGAGCCTAACTCTGATTTGAGTTCTCGGCCAAATTCAGAATCAAACTCGCTGATCAGGTCAGCGACCTTGTCGATTTTTTCGTCAACGCTGATATCATCGTCAACCCCAATATCGATCTTCAGACCGCCATCTAAGTTTCGTGCAACTTCAACCTTAGGTTGTTGCGAAGGAGCATCGTTTTCTTGCGCAAAGGTTGGCATCGTCACAGCGGTGACTAACAACAGGCCGGTAATTAATAATTTTTTCATAATGTTTCTCCAGTATTCGTAAAACGCCTGTAATGGCGTTCTCATAAGCTTAGATGCGCCCTTTTTAATTTCGGATTCAAATTAGTGTCGAAATTTTAATTAAAGAGAGGTCGATAAAGCGTTTTAATTTAATCATTTATTTTCAATTACTTATATATTTATTTCACCTTTCATGAAAAGCACAGCCTTGCCGGCGATAGTGACTCGCTCGCCAAGTAGCTCGCCAAACACTTCACCACCCCTAGTCGACACCTGCTTTGCCTTAAGCACGTTCTTGCTTAATCGCTCAGACCAAAGAGGAATAAGTTGAGTAAATGCTGAGCCTGTAACCGGGTCTTCATCGATGCCTAGCTTAGGAAAAAAGCAACGATTTACAAAATCATAATCATTTGATTTCGCAGTGATGATGACGCCCCGTGCATCGATGTCAGCAAGCAGAGAGAGGTCGGGCTTAACTTGATTGACGAGACCTTCTGAGCCGAGCTCAACAATATAATCGCCGGCCAAGAAGCAATCGCCGATTTCACAGCCTAATGCCAGTGCTAAGCCTTGTGGGGGTTCACAAGGTTTAGGCTTTTCAGTGGGGAAATTCATGACCAAAAGCTCACCTTTGCGAATCACCGTCAGTGGGCCGCTAAGAGAATTAAAGGTGATCGAACCAGCCGTACAACCAAGCTGATTAAATAACACATAGGCACTGGCCAAGGTTGCGTGACCACAAAGAGTGACCTCGACCGTGGGTGTAAACCAACGAATATGAAAATCATCGCCGTCAGGCACAAAAAAAGCGGTTTCTGCGAGATTGTTTTCGGCGGCAATAGCCTGCATCAACGTGTCGTCTAGCCAGTTATCTAGCGGGCAAACTGCAGCCGGATTCCCTTCAAATGGTTTATCTGCAAATGCGTCGACTTGATACTGCGTGAGTTTCATTTTAAGACTCTGGTCAGTTTAACAAACGGCCTTCGAGTATAGTAAACAGAATTAAAAAAGGCTCGCTAAATCGAGCGAGCCTTTTACCAGCAGTAAATTAGTCGTGAGAAGGTCTAAGCATTTGCTAATAGATGCTCAACCACTTTATCGCCAAACTCATTGGTCGACAACATTGTCACGCCGCTGCCGGGTTTTGATAAGTCTGAAGTAGAGAATCCGGAGGCAAAAACGCTTTGCATTGCATCCCAGACGTTGCGGGCCTCGTCAACCATGCCGAAACTGTACTCCAACATCATGGCCATTGAACCGATCATAGAATAAGGATTGGCGACTCTCTTGCCGGCGATGTCAGGAGCAGAACCATGAGACGGTTCATAGTAGGCTTTACCATCATGCCCAAGACAAGCCGATGGCATGAGGCCCAATGAACCCAAAATACCGCCACCTTGGTCACTCAAGATATCACCAAACATATTTTCCATCACCATAACGTCGAACTGTGTCGGATTTAGACAGAGTGCCGTGGCCGCGGCGTCGACTAAGGTATGAACCACCTTGACGTCAGGGTATTCGGTAGCAACTTCTTCGAGCACTTCGTTCCAAAGCACGCTTGATTTCAAGACATTGCTTTTATGAATGTTGTGCAACACTTTTTTACGGCCTTGCGCTAGCTTAAAGCCTTGGTGCAAGATATTGCTAATTTGATCTTCGTCGTATTCTAATACTTCACGAACAAAACGTTTGCCGCTCTCATTGACACCCATTTCTTTTTCGCCGAAGTACAAGCCGCCAACCAGTTCGCGCACCATAATCATATCAATGCCATCGCCGATCACCTCGGGCTTTAACGGCGAGAAATGAGCCAAAGCTTTTGGCAAAAATATGGGCCTGAAGTTAGCATAGGTATCTAGGCGTTTGCGCAAAGGCAGCAGTGCACCACGCTCAGGCTGTTCATCAATCGGTATTTGCTTTGAGTCTTCGTGATTCAAACCAATGGGGCCTTTAACGACGGCATCAGCTTCGTCAACTAAGGCTTTCGTTTCTTCTGGGAATGAACTTCCATGGCTGAACCAAGCGCCGGCACCGAACGGTGCTTCCACCAAATCAAATTCGACGTCGTTGCGAGCCTCGATAACGTCAAGGACTTTGATGCCCTCTTCCATGATTTCAGGGCCAATGCCGTCGCCAGCTAAAATAGCAATTTTATATTTAGTCACGGTTAATACTGTTGTTAATTATTAAAATCGTGCTGGATTCTAACTGATTTTAAGGAACTCTCGAAGGCACTAAAGCCAAATAAAACCTTAGTTTTAACTTTATCTGTCATAAGTGTGAGAATTCCTTCAACATTAACTGTTCTATACTCACCCGATCAAAACTAACCCCCTATAAAGCAATGAAACATCAAACCACTTTGAAAAAGACCCTAACTTCGGCCGTCGCTATTGCGGCAGCCGCTATGTCAATCAACGCATTTGCACAAAGCGATGCAAAACTCGGTTTCAAAACTGAAAAAATCACTGATACGCTCTACATGCTCTCGGGTGAAGGCGGTTTCACTGGCGGCAATGTTGGCTTGAGTGTTGGCGAAGACGGCGTAGCCATGATCGACAATGGCGTGTCGAGTGTTATTGACTTACTTAAAGCCGAAATAGCTGAGGTTACTAATAAGCCGATTGATTACATGATCAATACTCATATTCATGGCGACCACATTGGTAATAACCACGTATTCGGCAAAGATGGCGCTAAAATAGTCAGCCACGAAAATTTACGAGAATCACTGATCAAGGACGAAAAAAATGGTGGGCCTGCGTCGTTTCCAGTGCTGACGTTTAACGACCGAATGACGATTCATCTCAATGGAGATGCGGCGCAGATAATACATTTTGATCACGCTCATACTGACGGCGATGCCATCGTGTACTTCAAAAACGATAACGTTTTGCATACTGGCGACATCATGTTTAACAATGTGTTCCCATTTATCGATGGCAATAATGGTGGCAGCCTAGACGGGGTTATACGCGCGTTAGAGGGGATTGCCGCAATGGTCAACGACGAAACCAAAATAATACCTGGCCATGGCCCATTGGCTAACAAAGCTGACGTGCAACGCACCGTAGCGATGCTAAAAGAGGCAAAGGCATTGGTCGGCAAGCTGGTTAGCGATGGCAAGAGTGATGAAGACATTCTAAAAGCCAACCCATTAGCACCGCTCGAATCGTATAACTGGGCGTTTATAAGTACAGAACAAATGACTAAACAAGT
>JALZVW010000113.1 GCA_023301745.1 Arenicella sp.
TAAGTGTCCATAACCTCTCCCGTTTTAAGGTCAGTATAATAGCCGACCTCTTTAAGGAGTTTTTTATAGGTACCGTCACCACCGTCGACTAATCGAGCGAATGAAAAGCCCTCAAAACCAAATAATTTCTTATGCTTTTCACCTGGCACAACCCCTCTGACGGTTCCTTTAAACCAACCAAATTTTTGCTTACCAAAGTCAAGATCACCTTGTATGCGTGCCATGGTATCGCGATTCCAGTAATGATCACTGTACTTAAGTGTTGACGTATCTATTGGGCTGCTATCGGGTTCTTCGGCTGGGGGACTGCTCATTGCCAACGCTTGCCCCATACCACCTCCGGCAATGCCAGCGCCGATCAATAAACCGGCCGTCTGTACAAAATCACGACGAGGCAATTTATCTTGCTGATTTTCTGTTAGTTGTTCTTTTTCAAACTTATTTCGCATAGCTGCGACTCCTAATTCTAAAATGAATAATATTTCTTGTTCATCACGCTAACTTAATATATGCATGTGACTTCTCAGTGAACGACCGATGTACCGATTTCAATGAATTTAACCCAAAGCAACCTTATTATTAAACAATAAGATTACCCTGATAAAATGCTAGTTAGACGTCAGGCACTTCCATACTACCTTCGTAAGATTTCCAATCTCGCGTAACGAAATTCTCATCAATCAATGTACGTTGAAATAATCGTCCATCACGGAACCATTGCCATACACGAGAGCGTGATTTACGGTCATCACTCACTTGAATCATTTCGTATAGATAGATGCCAGGCTCATCATGACGAGTCCAGTTGAGCATCGTAGTGCGGTTAAATGTGTCCAGCTTCACTTCAGCCGCCCAACCATCAATGTGGGTATAAAAAACCAATTTATCGCCATCAATCTTGGTTGGAAAGTCTTTGACTTCGGTTTTGCCGTCTTCCCAAAAATAATAATTGGTTTGATGATAAGTCTCTTCATCAAGAAAACGACACAAAAGGCGTGAGCGATGCTCTTCAGTCTTTTCACCTTCAAGGTTGTAATAACGATACCAACCTTCCCAAACACCATCATTGCTAGCAATGATTGGCATATTATCTTTTACAGACATGAAATCTCCTCAGTGTTGTAATGACACTTAAGCATATGTTTTAATGTTATAGCATTAAAACATATGTGACATTTTCGCACAACAACGGACAGTGTGTCATCGGTGAAAAAAAAGACGCCGAGAACGGGTCTCTAGCTAATGATCCAGTACCATTCCATACTGAAAAAGCTTAGGATTATACAAGCCAACAAGCACATCAACCACATTACCGTCCTGGTCATAATGCTGCCTGCGCAACTGGAGCAATGCCGCATTATTTGCAACGTTTAATAAGTTAGCAACGAATTCATCGGCATTTTCCGCACCCAAAGTTTGCTCTACCTTGGAAATCGAAATTCCATTTTCTTTAATGATAGACAACCGTGTCTGGCGCTCCACTTTACGTTTAGTGAAGCCCTTCAAATAGGCTAATGTCCAACTCACATAAAAAGCAAAGACATTGCCTTCTTCATCGTAACGAGTTCGAACAATTTTGGTTGCTTCTTGGTTTTTCTCCAAATTCAAGGTCAGCCGAACATGCTCCGGTGGCATCAGCTGTTCAACTGAAATCACCTTGACCAAGCTATGCTTACCCATGTCTTCTAGGTTTTCCAATAAACCCAACAAGGGCGCCTTAACTGGCTCAGGCGAATACTTATAGGTAACGTAAGAACCTTTGCCGCGCTGCCTAGCAATCAAACCATCATTAGCCAGCTCATCCATTGCTCGCTTAGCCGTGATTCTGGAGATATCTAATGCTTCTGACAATTGCTGCTCAGTGGGCATTTGCTCTCCACACTCAATTTCACCAGAGGTTATTCCTCTTTTAAGAGATGAGTATAATTGATGATAAAGCGGCACTCGAGAGGACGCTCCCGCGGCGGCGGCCCAGTCTGATTTTAATGATTTAATTAACATATAAATTTACTTATCATTGATTTTATAAAGCATGACGTTAATAGTATTAGAATAACAACGACCGAACAAAACGAATGTTCTATATACGACTCGACACTCTGCTAACCACTCACTTAATTTAACCTAACTCTACCCGAGTTATTGAGCTATTTGTTAATCCAAGCAAAAAATATTGTTTATTTTCAACCGAATTTGTCCTATTGACATATAATCATATCTTTTAATGCATAGAAAAACTATCAGCACCGAATAAGTTATGGAAACAAGCAATAAAACGGCTCGAGAAATTTATCTCGATGTTAAAGCAAATCCTGCACGAGCGCGCTTCGGCTTTGGCAAAAAGGCTGTTCTGGTGAACATAGACCCACAAAAAGCGTACACGAGAACCGATTTATACAAGACCGCTTATCAAACAGACCCCAAACAACTCGATTATATAAACCAATTGGTAGAAAAGTTTCATGTACTGAATTGGCCCGTGGTCTGGACTCACGTTGCGTACATGAATTCAGCCGAAGACGCTGGCGTTTGGGGTCAACGAACCGACACACCAGACAGCCTGCAAAACATTAAGTTTGACTCACAACGCAGTGAGTTTGATGACCGACTGAATATCGACAAAGTTCGAGACGTCGTCTATCTAAAAAAAATGCCATCCGCCTTTTTTGAAACGCAACTACAATCACTATTAGTATTTCATCAAGTTGACACCGTCATCTTAACCGGCGGCTCTACGTCAGGCTGCATACGAGCAACCGGCGTCGACTCTTTATCTCGAGGCTATAAAACGATTGTGCCCGAAGAGTGCGTAGCCGATAAACACGAAAGCTACCACTATGCCAACCTAACCGACCTTACGCTTAAATACTGTGATGTATTAGAAGTAAATGAAGTCTTTAGTTGGCTCGATAATCAGGCAAAATAATGAAACAAGATCCTGGTTTTTACGATTATTGGCCATATCAAAACCGTCGAAAAATTTCGTGGCCTAACGGCGCGAAAGTGGCGTTTTGGGTTGCGCCAAATATTGAATTTTATGAACTAGACCCGCCACCAAATCCCTATAGAAAAGCGTGGCCGAGGCCCTACCCCGATATCGGCGGCTACGGCATTCGCGATTACGGTAATCGTGTAGGTCACCAGCGGCAAATGGCGTTGCTCGATAAATACGGTATTCGCGGTTCAATCTCATTATCTACCGCGCTATGCGATCATCACCCTGAAATAATCGCAGCCTGCAAAGAGAGAGAGTGGGAGTTTTTCAGTCACGGAATTTACAACACTCGATACACTTATGGCATGTCTGAGCAACAAGAGAGAGACATGATAAAAGATTCTATTGAGACTATTTATAAGCACACTGGGCAAAAATGCGCCGGGTATTTGGCGCCCGCATTATCTCATTCTGAGCAGACAATTGATTTATTTGCCCAGGTTGGCAGTGAATTATTTGGTGACCAAGCCGGTTATTACACCTGTGATCTATTTCACGACGATCAGCCTACCCCCATTCACTTAACCAAGCAAAAAAAGTTTGTATCAATTCCGTATTCATTAGAAATGAATGACACGATTGCCTATGTGGTCAACAAGGTAGAACCAAGACGCTACGGCCAACAGATAAAACAGTGTTTTGACCGCTTATAC
>JALZVW010000114.1 GCA_023301745.1 Arenicella sp.
CACAGCTACACGTTTAAAATACTGACCTTTCGCAGACGCTGGCTTTGCTTTATGCAAGGCGCCTAGAAGAGCCAAAAAGTTCTCATGCAGATCTTCTGCTGAGAAAGATGCTTTACCGATAGTGGTATGAATGATGCCAGCTTTATCGATACGAAATTGAACCTGACCCGCCTTCGCGTTACGAACAGCCGTAGCCACGTCCGCAGACACCGTACCCGTTTTAGGGTTAGGCATTAAACCTCGTGGACCAAGAATTTGACCTAGCTGACCCACAACGCGCATCGCGTCTGGGCTAGCAATTACTATATCAAAGTCCATTTCACCGGCTTTGACTTGAGCAGCAAGATCATCCATGCCAACGATATCGGCTCCGGCTTCTTTTGCTTTCTCAACATTATCGCCATCAGTAAATACGGCAACACGTACTGTTTTACCAGTACCTTTAGGCAGAACGGTTGCTCCGCGAACAGCTTGGTCTGATTTTTTCGCATCAACACCGAGATTGATTGACACATCGACGCTTTCGTCAAACTTAGCGGTAGCGGTTTCTTTCGCTAGCGCGAATGCTTCTGTCAGAGAGTAGAAAGTATCTACACTTACTTTTTCAGAAACAGCGCTGAATCTTTTAGTTGCTTTAGCCATGATTAAACCTCGTCCGTCTCAATGCCCATGCTACGTGCAGAACCAGCGATGATTTTCACAGCTTGGTCTAGATCGTAGGCATTAAGGTCAGCCATTTTAGTAGTCGCAATTTCTTCTAATTGCGCACGTGTCACTCTACCAACCTTATCGGTATGAGGAACGCCAGAACCTTTTTGGATACCTGCCGCTTTTTTAAGAAGAACTGAAGCAGGCGGAGTCTTCATGATGTACGTGAAGCTCTTATCAGCGTAAACGGTAATCACTACAGGAACAGGCAAGCCTTTTTCCATATCACCAGTTGCCGCATTGAACGCTTTACAGAATTCCATGATGTTTACGCCGTGTTGACCCAATGCAGGACCAACAGGAGGACTTGGGTTAGCGCCACCAGCGGGCACTTGAAGCTTAATTAAAGCATCGACTTTCTTAGCCATTTTACTTACTCCAGAACAAATAATGTTCCTGTGTGGGTACAAACGCTTTTGAATTACAAAAGCTCCCCGTTATTTAAATACTACAATTCTTACAATATCTATTATTCTGTCGTGAGTAATGATGCTTAAACGAGGCGTGATTTAGGTTTAAGCGCGGAGCGTACATTTGTACGTGAGCACTTAAATTTAAATCACAACGAAGTGTAAGCGTCGTTAATCGCGCCAGAATTAGCCTTTTTCTACTTGACCGAAATCCAATTCTACCGGAGTAGATCGACCAAAAATCGAAACAGCGACTCTCAATTTCGATTTTTCATAATTAACATCTTCAACAGTGCCATTAAAATCAGCAAACGGCCCTTCGGTAACTCTAACCAACTCACCAGGCTCAAAAGAGAACTTGTGACGTGGCGCATCAGTACCGTCTTGAACACGCTGCAAGATGTCCATCGCTTCTTTATCAGTAAGCGGGGTAGGATCAGAGGCCCTGCCACCTATAAAACCTGAGACACGTGGCGTACTTTTAACAAGATGCCAGCTCTCATCGTTCATCACCATCTGAACCAAAACATAACCTGGGTAGAACTTTCGCTCACTGGTGCGCTTCTGCCCGGCTTTCATTTCAACAACTTCTTCGGTAGGAACCAAAATTTCGCCAAAGTAATCTTCCATACCAAGACGACCAATCGCTTCTTCCAAGGTCAGCTTTACACGCTTCTCATAGTTTGAGAAAGCTTGCACAACATACCACCGCATTTTCGGCTTCTCAGCAGTCGCTTCTAAACCTTGCTCTGGAACGCCTTGTCCTGAAACTGTGTCATCTGACATCGCTTATACCTTGTCTAAATTATTTACTGGTTCAACTACTAACTATCTACGCCTAAAAGAAGGTCAAAGATAACTTTAAACACAGCCATATCGATCAACCATAGGAAGATCGCAATAATAACTACCATCACCAATACTATTAGTGTTGTCTGAATGGTCTCCTGCCGCGAAGGCCATACCATCTTGCGCAACTCAGTACGAGAGCCTTTAGAGAACTCGATTAGAGCACCACCTTGAGCTGACGTGGCCGCAATTCCAACGGCAACAATAAGAGAAACTAACAACCAAGCAACACGCAACAGAACCGACACCTCTTGGCCCAATAAGGTTGGTAACTGGTAATAACCATAAACGCCAGCAACCAAAATGAGCACTGCGACGAATAATTTGACTTTATCTATCATCAATCTTTCTCTTTATCATTATTTGTTCGACAACTCACTCGAGATTCAAGTGAGATGCGACCAAACCACCCAATTTCAACCGACATTCAAAACAAAATTCAATTTAGTGGCAGGCCAGGAGGGAATCGAACCCCCAACCTACGGTTTTGGAGACCGTCGCTCTGCCAATTGAGCTACTGGCCTAAACTAAAACTTGCTTAAAAATCAGTTAATTAGATAATCTTTATAGACTCTATATACGCAAAAAGGTGCGCTAATATACATTAGCACACCGAGTTTATCTAGCCCTTTAGGGGCTTTAGTAAATAAACTTAGTTTTTACAAATCCTGCTTACTTATACGAGTAGATTTTGCTCTTAATCGAGACTCTGGAGAATTTAAAAACTGGACACGCACTTTGCATGTAAGTATTTCAAATTCTCCGACGACCAAGACTCCGAGCAAAAGATGCTGCCTTAAGCGTTAATTTTGGCTACAACGCCAGCACCAACAGTACGACCACCTTCACGAATAGCGAATCGAAGACCTTCTTCCATCGCGATTGGTGCAATTAGCTCAACATTCATTTTAATGTTGTCGCCTGGCATTACCATTTCAACGCCTTCAGGTAACTCACAAGCACCTGTTACGTCAGTTGTACGGAAGTAGAATTGTGGACGGTAACCTTTAAAGAAAGGCGTATGACGACCACCCTCTTCCTTGCTTAGTACGTATACTTCAGCTTCGAAAGAAGTGTGCGGGTTAATTGAACCCGGCTTC
>JALZVW010000115.1 GCA_023301745.1 Arenicella sp.
TTGACGGTAAAGTTGACGGGAAAATGGGAACATTTTCAATTATGCATGAAGGCGTGTTTGAGGCTGGTGTGGTTCGCTCAACCTTTCGGGTAATAGAGGGTTCCCAAACGGCCGGTCTTAGCCGGCTAAAAGGCGAAGGCAGCTACGAGGCTGGGCACTCAATGTTGGTCGATTTTGACTTCAGTTACTCGTTTCTGAAAGACTTGAACGTTGCTGACTGAATGAAGCGCTAGTGCTTTTTGGCCGCCGAAAAATAGCTAACCTAGTGCGTTTGTTGCCGCTCTAGATCGGCCATGATTCCATTAAGCTCTTTACGAAGAATACCTGGAGTTACCGAACCACTTTGGTTGGTAATTATAAACAGGCCGAAATTTTTCTCAGGGGCAATAAGCATATAGTTCTGGGCGCTAGCAACGCCTCCGTGGTGATGTAAACTGTCACCAAAGAAATCTTGATCTGGCACGTTTCACTTATAGGCCAGACGCTTACCCTCTGAGTTCTGGTAAAGAACTCTATGCGATTCTTGTGCGATTTTATTGCTGCTATCAAGTTGAAATTGAAGGTAATTCAATATATCTGCCGTGGTTGACTTCATGCTCCCTGCCGCACCGCAAAGTAGTGTCCGCACTACTAATACCGCGCCGAGCACATCTCGCTTGAATCTTACTCATCGACACATTTCTGTTTTTGCGTGATCTAGCCAGCGTCGCGGCTTAAGTTTTGAGCTACTAAGATTACTCAACTCAATACCCGCTGCTTTGGGAATTATTCCGCCGAAACCCTCAGCGCTTCATCGATTAACATCGGTAGCACATCGTGTAGGCTATTGTCGCTAGGGTGAGCTCGTTCGCCTAATCGCACCACTACCATATTATGTTCAGGCACGTTTATGATGAACTGACCTAAGTGTCCGCTGAAGGCATAAAACGCGGGAGATTGAGTGTCGCTTAACCACGTTGATAAGCCATAGTACGAGGTGCCTTCAGGTTTGATCATCTCAGCTATAAAATTTTCAGGAATCAGTTGTTGGTTATTCCAGCGACCCTTGTTCATCATCAATAAACCGAGCTTGGCGTAGTTACGCGCGTTCGTGCTTAGGCAGCAATAGGTGAGTTCCATACCTTGGTCATCGGTGTGCCAGAGAGCGTCATCGTTCATAGCCATTGGTTTCCAAAGTTTCTCACTTAGGTATTCGCTTAGCGTCATTGCGGCGCCTGGTTTTTGCAATGCTCGCAATAGGAAGATGCCTAGCAGCTCGGTGGACGCACTTGAGTATTCCCAGAAGCTGCCCGGTTCGGCTGAGAAGTGGCGGTCTAAGGTGAAGTCGGCAACGTCGTCTCCATAGTAAAGCTGAACAGTGGGGCTAAACGGGGTGTAGTATTGTTCATCCCATTCGTAGCCCGAGTTCATCAATGATAGCTGGCGTACGGTGGCGGTTTTACCGATGGGGTCGTCTTTGAATTCGGGTAGAAAATCGACAATAGGTTGATCTAAATCGCGCACGTAGCCTTCGTCAATCGCGATGCCGAGCAGCATGGTTGTGACTGTTTTAGCCATTGAGAATGAATTAGTTTTGCTACGGTTGTCGTAGCCTGAATAATAATTTTCAAAGATCACTTTACCGTCTTTAACCACTAAAAATGATGCGGCTCTTAATTCCTCGAGCTCTTTTTTAAGGCCCGGTGAGATCTGTTTGCTGTTATAGCGTTCATGCGTGGGTATCGCTTGCGGTGTGCTGGTGGCAATAACGTTAGTTTTGAACTGAGTGTGGTCATTTATATTGGCGGTAACTTCGCCGGCTAAATAGGTTCGCTGAACACTGGTGATGATAAAGCCGTTACCTGTTGCATACAGTAGTGCGACCCCAAGCAAGATTAAAACGAGTAAGCCTATCGAGATGTTTTTTATTATTTTCATGTGCGTGTCTAGAACGAAAGCTGGTGCTTGTTAATTGGCTGGCGCAATACAAAACTGGTGTGCACCCCGCTGACCCCCTCTAACTTAGTTAGGCGCCTGAGGAGGAACTCTTCGTAGTGTCGCATATCGCGGATCAAGACTTTGATAAGAAAGTCTGAGTCTTGCCCTGTGACTATGTAGCATTCCATTACTTCTGGAAGCTGTGCGGCATCGCGCTCAAATTGCTCGAATAGCTCAGCGGTGTGTTTTTCCATGGTGACGGAAATCATGGCAGTGAGCTTTAAACCTAACTTCTCAGTATCGAGTAGGGTGATGTGATGGGTGATGATGCCAGAGTCTTCAAGTTGCTTAACACGCCGAGCACAAGGGGTCGGCGAGAGGTTAACTTTCTCCGCCAGTTCTAAATTGCTGATGCGCGCATTTATTTGCAGTTCATGGAGAATTTGCTTGTCAATTTTATCTATAGACATTAAATAACCTAATATATTTATATATTTTGGTTAATGTAACTAATATTTTCTTATATGTGTATTTATTTAGTTATAAAAACTAAAAGCGAGTCGCTATACTCTCACTTATACAAAATCAGCTGATAGATGTACCCATGAAACGTTTCGACCATTCAAAATATACTAAGATTGTGACCATCGATAAGGCCGACCGACGTTGGCCGAACAAAGTACTCGAGGTTTCTCCAGCATGGTGTAGTGTTGATTTACGTGATGGTAATCAAGCGCTAATTGAGCCGATGACAGCGGCGCAAAAACTTGAAATGTTTGAGATGTTATTAAGTGTTGGGTTTAAGCAGATCGAAGTCGGCTTTCCCGCGGCATCGCAAACTGATTTTGATTTTGTACGTAAATTAATTGTTGAAGACCGCATTCCCGACGACGTTACCATTCAAGTGTTGACCCAAGCTCGTAAGGAGTTGATTGACCGCACATATGAGTCTTTAGTTGGGGCTAAAAAAGCCATCGTGCACGTTTACAATTCAACCTCGACGGTTCAACGCGAGCAAGTGTTTAAGCTGTCTAAAGACCAGATCAAGAAGATCGCGGTTGATGGTGCCACATGGGTCAAAGAAAACGCCGAAAAACAGCCTCAGACGCAGTGGCAGTTTCAGTACTCACCAGAAAGCTTTACTGGTACCGAAATTGACTACGCCGTTGAAGTGTGTGACGCCGTCGCTGAGGTCTGGCAGCCTACTCCAGATAATAAAATCATCTTAAATTTACCCGCGACGGTCGAAGTGGCAACCGCGAATGTTTATGCTGATCAAATTGAATGGTTTTGTGACAACATCAAGAATCGAGACTCAATTATTGTTAGCTTGCACACCCACAATGATCGTGGCTGTGGCGTGGCTGCGTCTGAGTTAGGCGTGTTGGCCGGTGCCGACCGAGTCGAAGGCACTCTATTGGGCAATGGAGAACGAACCGGCAATATGGATATCGTGACCATGGCGATGAACTTATACAGCGCTGGCGTTGACCCAGAATTAGATTTTTCACGCATGGACCGAATCATCAATGTGGTTGAAAAGTGCACACAGTTAAAGGTGCATCCACGGCACCCCTATGCCGGTGAATTAGTGTTTGCCGCATTCTCTGGTAGTCACCAAGACGCGATTAACAAATGCTTAGCCGTTTATCAAGAAGGCCGTACTTGGGAAGTCGCGTACTTACCGATCGATCCAAGAGATTTAGGCCGTAACTACCAAGAAGTGATTCGCATTAACTCTCAATCGGGCAAAGGCGGCGTGGCTTATGTGCTCGAACAAGAGCACGGTATTAAAATGCCTCGTTGGTTGCAGGTTGATTTCAGCCCAGTCGTTCAAAAAGAGGCTGAAGTCACCGAAGCTGAAGTCAGTGGTGAGCAAATCGCCGATTTGTTTCAGCGCACTTACTTGCAACCTGATTCACCAATGAGGCTAAAAAGCTACCAAGTTAACCGGCAAGAAGGGCAAGATTCATTAACCGCGGTCGTTTCGGACGGCGACACTGAAACATCAATTCATGGCGGTGGCCGGGGTGTGCTCGAAGCATTCACGTCTGCTTTGAGTAAGCACATCGATAAAGATTTAGTGATTATCGAATATAATGAGCATACCTTAGGTCAAGACGACAGCTCGGATGCGATTGCCTATGTACAGCTCAGTGTTAACTCTCAGCGTGTCTGCGGAGCCGGGCGCAGTCAAGATATCTTAGGTGCAACGCTCGGGGCGATATTGAATGCCGTTGCTCGAGTATAACTGGCCACTGAATCAGTCGTTATTGAGCGACTGATTGATACCGCGTTGGTTTTTTAGCGCACCTTGAGTCTTCGATAGTGACATAATTCTTCTTATGCGCTTTTTCAAATGGCTCTACAGCCAACCCAGCCTATTACTATTCTTGGCGACTCTATTTTGGGCCGGCAATGCCATCGCGGGCAAGCTTGCAGTAGGGCACATCTCTCCGTTTCTACTCACAACTTTTCGTTGGTTGATCGCCAGCATTGTTATTTTGCCGGTTGCCTATCAGTATTTGCGCAACGACTGGCTAGTCATACGCGGTAAATTACTGTTTCTTTTTGTCTTAGGCACGATCGGGTTTTCGACTTTCAATAACCTGATGTATAGCGCACTGCAGACCACCACGGCGATCAACGTTGCGATTATTCAAGCCGCGCTGCCGGTTTCGATTTTTGTGCTCAATTTTATATTCTATAGAGTCAGCGCGACTAAATATCAATTATTGGGTTTTCCAATGACGGTTATCGGGGTAATTGTCATTGCTGCTCAAGGCCGCTGGCAGCTGTTGAGCCAGATGAATTTCGTTGTTGGTGACCTGCTAATGTTGCTCGCGGTAATATTTTACGGTTTATACTCAGTCATGCTTAGCAAAAAGCCAAGCATACATTGGCTTAGTTTAATCAGCGTATTGTCTCTTTCAGCCTTGTTGGCATCCTTGCCTTACTTAGGGGTAGAAGTGTTAAATCAGTCGCTTATTTTGCCAGACCTAACAGGATTTTTGGTGGCTCTGTATACGGCCTTATTTGCATCATTGTTAGCGCAAGTTTTTTGGATTAGAGGTGTCGAATTAATTGGTTCGAATGCCACCAGTTTGTTTATTAACCTTGTCCCGATTCTCGGTACCCTACTGGCGATCGTATTGTTAAGTGAAGTGCCGCATTGGTATCATGTGCTAGGCTTGAGTTTGATCGTGGGAGGTATTTCTATAGCGCAGAAAAAAGCGGCTAAGGTTTCGTCTTGAGCCACTCATCGACCAAAGTGAAACCTCAAAACGTTTGTCTATTTATTAATAAGCTTGGTCATTGTCGAGCTTTTTCGATAAGCGTAGTTTAGAGGTAACTAGCCAGTCCAGATTAAATCAAATTTAGTGAGTCCAATTATGAGAAGTTTTACCGAAGAACAAATCATGTTCCGCGAAGCCTATCGCAAGTTTATCGAACAAGAAATTAAGCCAAACATGGAAGAATGGCGTAAAGCCGGTATCGTTGACCGCTCAGCGTTTAAAAAAGCCGGTGATCAAGGCTTCTTAATGATTTGGCCAGATGAAAAGTACGGCGGTTTGGGCGATAGCGATTTTCGCTATGAGCAAATAATTATTGAAGAAACGTGCCGAGCCGGCTGCGGGGACTGGTTTAATAGCCTTCATAGCCGTTTGGTTGGCCCGTACTTCCAGTCCTTTGGAACCGAAGAGCAACGTGAACGATTTCTGCCTGGCTGTGTTTCTGGCGATTCTATCTTGGCAATCGCGATGACCGAACCCGATTTTGGTAGTGACCTTTCGGGCATGAGATCAAGCGTTCGAGATGAGGGTGACCACCTAATATTGAATGGCTCTAAAACCTATATCTCAAACGGCATTAACGCTGACATCATTTTGGTTGCCGCGCGCCAAGAAGGGGTTGAGCACTCACATGCATTAACCTTGGTGATTGTCGAGGCTGGCATGCAAGGGTTTGAACGTGGGCGCAATCTCGAGAAAATGGGCTTGAAGGCTCAAGATACCGCTGAGTTATTTTTCGACAATGTGAAAATTCCGAAAGAAAACGTCTTAGGCCAGGAAGGTAAGGGCTTCTATCAATTAATGCATGGCTTGGCCGAAGAACGTTTGCTGGGCGCGGTGGGTTACATTGCTGAAGCGCGTCATGCGTTTGATGTCACGCGTGAGTTTGTGATGCAGCGAAAAATGTTCGGCAAAAAGTTATCCGACATGCAAAACACGCAATTCAAAATGGCTGAAATGGATACTGAGATTGATATGGCTCAGAAGTACGTAGACTATTGTGTCGAGCTAATGAACGACGGTAAGTTAACCGCCATTGAAGGCGCTAAGGCGAAGTTACAAACCAGCGAAATTCAAGGGCGCATGGTAGACCTAGGTGTGCAACTTCATGGTGGCGCGGGCTTCATGGCCGAGTATGAAATTAGCCGCATGTACACTGACGCTCGTATCAGCCGAATTTATGCCGGCTCGTCAGAGATCATGAAGTTAATTATTGGGCGAGATATTTTCTCTGACAATTATAAAAGTATGCTTGATTAGTGCAAACGTGCCGATGCTTGAAAGATCTAAATCGCAGCGTGAAGCCTGATTTTTTGATGGTGTGTGGATATATATTTCACTCATCGGCCTGGTCTATTTGCATTTTTTAATTCTTGGGCGAATAATGAACTCAATATCGAGCACTGCTGCTAATGATTCAGTGCTTAGTTTACAGAGGTGAAAAATGCACGTAGAACAATTAACTAGCCAAGTATCCGTTTCAAGTCAAATTGGGGTCGAAGATGTACAAGGCTTCGTAGATCAAGGGGTCGAGTTGCTGGTATGTAATCGCCCAGACGGCGAAGATGAAGGCCAAGTAGAGTATAAGTTAATCGAAGCCGAAGCCGAGCGTTTAGGTTTGCCCTTTAAATTGATGGCATTCTCTTCGTATCAAATTACCGCCGAACACCGTGATGAATTTATTTGTTTGATTGAAACTCGGCAGCGCATTCACTGCTATTGTCGCTCAGGCGCACGATCTAAGCGATTGTGGCGTGAAGCTAACTTCATTGTCGGTGGCGAAGCCGAGTATGATGCTCAGTGTGGTGATAAGGCTAAAACATAGATAGTGTGTTTTAGCTAACTTTTCTGGCCGCCAATGCTCGACTTAAGTTCAGCCTTTTATCTACTCCAAAGCGCAAAAAAATCAGGAGAACTTTGTGTCAGAATTAAATCGAATTGCACTTCTTATAGACTGTGATAACGTAAGTCATAACTCCATTGAAGGTGTTATTGAAGAATTATCTAAGTTCGGAAAAGTTAATGTCAGGCATGCTCATGGCGATTGGAACAGCAAGTCGCTATCAGGCTGGATTGAGCGCTTACACCCACATGCGATTCGCCCGATGCAGCAGTTTGCCTATACCAAAGGCAAAAATGCAACCGACTCGGCGATGATTATTGATGCCATGGATCTGCTCTATGGCAAGACCGTAGAGGCGTTTGCATTGATGACCAGCGATAGTGACTTCACGCCCTTGGTGATGCGCTTGCTCGAGAGTGGTCTTCCGGTCTATGGGTTCGGCGAAAAGAAAACACCACAGCCTTTTGTCGATGCTTGCTCAACCTTTATCTATACCGAAAACCTTGCAAACGAAAAAGAAGACAAGGGTAGCGATAAGCCTTCGGCCAAAAAGAAAAAAACCAAAGGAAAAGCTCAGCTAAGACAAGACGCGGCATTGGTTAAATTGTTACGCACAGCCGTGGAGCAAACATCAGGCGATGATGATTGGGCATTGATGAGCAATGTCGGAAAATACATCTCCAACAATAGTTCATTCTCACCGGTTAACTATGGCTACATCAAGTTGGGTGAATTGATTAGAGCCACTGAACTCTTTGATACTGAAATGAGAAATGACGGTAAGTCTCTTTATATTAAAGATGCTAGAAAATAAATTCAGATAGATCGTTGTAGCTGCGTGATGTGGTTTCAGCCTTATTATTTGGCGCTAGCCAACAACGAGTCACAGCAAGAGAATTGCTGATAGCAAGCTCACGCTGGTCGGCCTATTTAGGCAAAGAAACACAGTGTTAGGCAACGCAACAGGGCGCCAAGAAAACCAACGCTGTGTTTCTTGGCTTAAGCGTTACTCTATTATTTTTGCACTAGGGACTCGGGTGCATTGACCACGCCATAAAGAGCAAGATCAAGACGATCGCCGTCATCTGAGTTGACTACCGCATCTATAATAAAATCCCGTGTGCCGGAAATGTCATTGCTTAATGCTATTTGTGAGGCGTTATAATAAAAATCCAAGTAGTCAACTAAGGTGCCTGCTTTCGCTCGTTCATCGCCGGGGGCATTGTCAAACACCGCCGTTAAGCGAGCGCGGTTAATGCTCACAGTCTGCTGAGCACGATCCAAAATATAGTCATCGGCTCGAGCCCCGTTATCGATGGTGCCGCGATCAATCAGTAAGAAGAAGTCGTTTAATGTATCAAATAGCGATGTCTCAGTTAATAATTCCATCTCTGGTGCAACCAGTGATCTATTTGCTAACTCGCCTGGCGGCGCATAATCGGGCGAATAGAAATTAAATACACTTGGCGCCGCTAAATTTATATGGTCAGTGCTGAAACTACCGACGCGTAAAAATGTTGCGTCGTTATCAAAACGGTCTGCGTTGACGAAGTTAATATTATTGTTTCGCCCGTCTAAATAGAATTGGCTTGATACATCGGTCAGCCTCATAAATGAGGTTAGTTGTAATAGAGGCGACTTTTGTTTGCCAAACGACGCAACGTTAATCACATTTGGGTTGCGTGCTTCTTGGTCGAGGAGAATGGCTTTAATCACAGCGCGCATATCACCGTCTTCGCCAAACGCATTGGCAACGCGTTCAACGTAAGCTCCGCTCGGGTTGGATGTAACTAACTGCTGAATCAGCAAGCGACTAATGCGAGGCGCTGTTGACGAGTGAGCGACAACGGCGCTGATCACTTGATCTAGTTCTTGGTCGGCGGTGACAATAGTATTCGCACCGGCGGCGATGATCACCTGTTGACCTTGGTCAGTGAATAAACGTTTCTCACCAAAGTCATGAAACTCTGGGAAAAAACGCATTGGATGAGTCCATTGAGCTTGGTTACCACTGGCGTTTCTGTCACCAGCGTTAAAATTCTCATTGCTAACATCTGTATCGGTGTCACGCACAGCGACTCGACTAAGACTCAAACCGGTAAAGACGCGCGCCATTTCACTAATCGTCTCATTATCATAGGTGGGTATCGGCGTGCTATTTGCGTCAAGCACAAAGCTAGCGTCTTGATTTAAGCGAACCAAACCAAAACTAAACAGCTGCATTATTTCACGCGCATAGTTTTCATCTGGAAAAATACCAAGTTCAGAATCCTCTTTTCGATTTTGTAAATGGCTTAGATAGACCCCCATGCTCGTATGGCGAGTTACATTGCCAAGTAGGGTTTCATAGGAGCCAGTGCCACTCGATGCCAGCATGTCCCAATAGCTAGTAAGGCCTCGGTAAGCATTTAAAATAGGGTTTACGTCATCACTGATCACCAGTATCTCGCTTAACGACTGGGCTAGACGGTGACGAAGTTGATCAGGGCTATTGATCGCCAAGGTCCAGAAAGTGTGTATACGTTCAAAGCGTGTTGCGGTACCCAGAGCTTGGTTCTCGCTAATACTACTCATGAGGTCACTCATGCTGGTAGCGGGCATGCCTAATTGATTGTCAATCCAATCTTCATAAACCTCGAGACGGTTGCTGCCATTGGCGCTAATTTGAGTACGAAGCTCGCTGTATGATTCTTCAGTTGCACCAAAGGTTGATTGATTTAAGAATCTAATTATGTCGATATCAACCTGTTGTTGGCTCAATACTTCGTCTGGAATTTCTACACCGCCAGAAGCGCCAGCGCGTTGAATAAATGCAATGATTTCGCCTTCAGGGAAGTTGTCGGATAAGATTCGGACAAAGAAATTTCCATTAAACAGCGCGTCAAGCACTTCTTGACTGGTCGAGAAAAAGCCACCGGGGGTGATGCCCCAAACAAAATTGTTGGCAATGTTGCCGGGAGGCAAATCAGCAAAGGTTGTGCCACTTGGCGCGAGGTCTAAAAATTGATCTTGTTGCGGTGAACTTAAGTTATCAAAACGATAATTTAGCGTGGCTTGTTGATTATCGCCCCGCACGATCAAGCTCAATACACCCGTGGCTGTTGTAGTCACGCCATTAATTGGCCTAAATATTCCAACAAAACGTTGTTCATTAGCTTCTGTGTTACGGGCGTCGAGAATAGTCACACCCTGGCTTTGTGGGGTTTCAATACTGTAACCAAAACCATCAATCAAGGTGATCGCTAAGCTCTCAGGCGTTTCAAATTTTGTATCGGCAAGCGGGCGCACTTCAATTGTTCGTCGAGTTTGGCCTGCTAGAAAATCTAATGTGTTTGCTACCGTCTCGCCGCTATCTAGATATACAAGCTGATATTCCTGCTCGCCTAGCATTGCTGTTAGCCCGTTTGGAGTATCGATAGCACCAAGTTCAAAGTCAATTTTTCGTGGGCGTTCTGAGCCAGTTCTAGAAAGAGTAAAACTGGCCGATTCTTCGCTTTTTTCATAGCCAATGCTTTGCTCAACCGTCAAACTGACTCTCGATAGTTCCGCGCTTTGTACCAAAATGCTTTGACTAATGGTTCGTGTAGCTCCGTTAGCTGTAGTGGCAATCGCGGTTAAAGTGTGAGTGCCTGCTGTTAGGCTTGCAAAAAGACCCGTGCTTTCAACTTGACCCACCGTACCCCACTCGTACGGTGCGGTGGTTTCATCTCGAACAAAAGCTCCATCATAAAATAGAGCGACATTTGTGATTCTGCCATCAGTTTGATTGGCGGCAATTAGTACTCTTAATGGTTGTCCTGCTTCGAACGTGTCGGTCACACTGGGGCTTATAAATTCAAACTCTAAACCTTGAGAGCCTACCGGCAGGTTATTAGAGCGGTCACCATCAAGTAAAAATGAAATGATTGGCGCTATCGCTCGGCTATCTAATCTATTTTCTTGCGCGTTGATCGGCCCACTAATCAGCACAAGAAGTAAAATGAGATAACACTTAGTCAGAGCGCTTTTTCTATTGGTCATGATCAAGCTCCTTGACGAATGAAATCGAGGTTTACGTTTGCGCCAAACGGATCGTCGAAGTTGCTTAAGGTTGGGAAAATATCATTTAGGTCACCACGTTCAACCCCAAGCCAGTGAGACATGATTGCCGCTGCTTGATGGGTAGAGGTTTGCGGAATCCAACGGCCGCGATTGCGACTGTCGGCATCACGTTCTCCGCCCAATACCAGATCTGGATAACGACCATACATATGGCCACCATTGACGGCTCCACCCATTACCATCATGTTGCCACCCCAGCCATGGTCGGTGCCCGAGCTGTTCGGTGTAAACGTGCGGCCAAATTCTGAACCGATATGAGTTAAGGTATTCTCAAAATCTCCTTGTTCGATTAACGCATCGCGAAAGCCTTTGAGCCCGTTATTAAGCTCCTGCATTCTTTCGCCATGGTCTTCTAGCAGGCTAGTGTGTTGATCAAAGCCGCCAATACGGACGAAATAGACTGGGCGATTATTGCTGCTAGCGGCACGCCCGCCAATAAGTTTAGCGATTGCTTTTAATTGATCGCCTAGCGGCGTATTTTCAGCGCCAGCTGCCGTAAAAATAGAGTCATACTCAACCGAGGAGCTATTAGCAATATCAAATGCTTGGCCAACGGTAGAATTTGCCAACACAGCGGAGTCGTAGACATCGCGGTAGCGCTGTGAAAACAAGTCAAAGGACGGTGCTCGCATATAACCATCGAGCATAGTGCTTCGTACAGTTGTGTTGTTTCTAAGAGCCGATGGCCCTTGAGTGCCGGTAGAGTAAGTACTGATTGACCGGTTAAGTGTTAGTTGAAATGGGTTAAGCCCCGCGGTTGACACCAACGGTGAGAGTGTTGGGTCTGGATTTAGGTCAGCTAAAATCTCAGCAACGCGCCCGCCCCAGCCATAACGAATGGCGCTGATGGGCTCGCTTAATAGTTGTCGAGATTGGTCAGCGTGTGAAAAAAGTTGTGGTGGCAGCTGCTGAGAGGCCGCTTCGAAGCTAGTGCGATCAGTTGGCTCAATCAGGTTTCCAATGTTACTTAATACCCCCATTTCACCGTTATTAAATATCGTCGCAAGATCTGGGCAATTAGGGTGCATGCCGAAGCCATCATAGGATTCGCCGTTGGAAATTAACGCCGGTGACAGCAAATTCAGCTGATGTAAATCATTGGCCGGCAATGCTATTGAGCCACGACCACTCTCGTACCGTGTTCGTAAGTCGCCAGCTTCTTTTGGCACCACCATATTGAAACTATCGTTACCCCCAAAAAGGTACACGTAAACCAAGGCTTTGTAGTCGGTGCTTTGAGCCATCGCGCCACTCGAACTGAGTAGGCCCGACAAGCCAAGAGCGTTAACTGATAATGCGCTTAGACCGAGCGTACTTAAGTTTTTTCCAAACTGTCTTCGAGTAAGGTTTTTTTTCATGTTTAGTCAGTCAGATTGGAAGAGCAAAAGAGGGACGGCGGCACATTGACCTGATTGAGAGCAGCATTAGGTGGTCTTTACTTGACTGCCTATCAATCGGCACAGCAACTTAATATTTAACTAAATTCTAGTCAGTATTGAGCGAAGGCAGCAAGTTTAACATATTGACCTATTTAGGTTGAAAATAGGCCAATAATATTTATATCTAAGCTAGATTAATTTAGTGTGCGCTGGTCGTTGATAAATCGCCATTTTCGGCAAAACGATTGGCTCTAAATAAGCTCGCGAAATCATTAAACCGAATACCATTTTCTTGCATTACAGGAAGGATTTTTTTTGCCACCATTTGGCGTAAATAAAACGGCTGTGTGACGAAGAAATGATGAATGGTGTGTGTGGTGCCAAAGTTAAAGCTTAAGAGGTGTATCGGCAACAGAGCCCAATGATTCATTACCTGGCACTGTTTCAATAGCGAATCGACATCACCATAATAATGCATCAAGGTAGTAATGCTGTTCAGGCAAAAAGCGCGTAATGCATTTGGCAGTATCCAAACAACCGCCAAAACATTCAGCACGCTGACGGCTGACATTAACCACGCTGGATAGCTTGTGCTTAATGCAAGATACGGTGCGAAATAATCGTAAGTATGAAATGCAACAAAGCTGTAAAAACAAATTATAAAAACATGAGCTAGTGGTGCACCACGAAGAACAAATTGTAGGTACTTGTAACCTTTCATCGAGCGCAATTCTTTACGGCGCAGGCTGATTGATAAAAAAGCGTCTAATGAGATCAAAACACGTTTGAAGCCGAATTTCATTCCATTGCCTAGGACACGCTCCTCAATATCATCCTCAGTGCCTGATTTTTTATGATGATTAATGTGAATAGTGCGGCGATACCATGGGTTGACAGTATTCGGGCGCATTAGCCAAACGATGGCCATCATCAAGTTTTGAACCGCCACTTTATTTTTAAAATAAAGTTTATGAATTAAATCATGTTCCAGTTCGTGCGAAATTGAAGCAAATACGGTGGCAACGATAATGCAGAGCCAGGCCGGAATCATACCCGCAATGTAGGCCGCGCCTGTACCGACCATACCGGCGAGAGACAACAAACAAATACACAAGCCGATGGTGTTTTGATGATTCAAAAATGAGTATTTGGCTCGCAACTCGATGTCAGCGGAGCGAATCGACTTTTGTATATTTTTAATTCGCTGAGCCGTTGTTACTGGCTCAGGCAGAGTATGTTGGTTCATGGCTCTCAGCGTGATTTTTGAATTTGCCTGAATAATAACAAAACAATATATCAGAGTCATAGCAAACTACGTGAAATCAAGATGATTTACATTTGATTGCAAACACGGAAACCAGAAAAGCTCAGTAGGTGGACTTTTTGACTACTATCTCGATGTTGATTAGCAGTGAGAGCATGCAGGTTAACGAATTTGTGCGTTGCGTCTTAACGTTTGCCGAGCCGCGTTCATCGCTTACAAGCTAAAGTACAAATCGTCCCATTGAGGATTAAGTTTTTGGATTAATGTGACTTTTAAACTTCGTCTCCAGGCTCTCATTTGGTTTTCTCGCCAGATAGCACGGTGAATAGAGTCGCAGTGCTCGAAATAGACAAGTCTTTTTAATTTGTATTTTTTACTGAAGCCTGAAATTCTGTTTTTTCGGTGTTGCCAAATTCTTAAGCGTAGATCTGATGTCACTCCAACCCACAGGCGCCCATCGAACTTATCGCTGATAATATAAACGTATCCATGTTTATTCATTTTTATTCTTACTTGTTGCTAGTGTTGATTGGACGCTCGACTGCAAGGTAAGTGCTAAATCTTCTATGGTTTACCGTGGAGAGTTTAGCTAAAAAAGCCGACCTAGAATTACTCCCAAGCCGGCTAGCGTTAACAGCGGTCTGCGCTCCGTGCCGAAAACATCATCCGTTGATGCCTCGCTGTTGAAAGAATAATAGTCATACCTAGGGCTGGTCGCCTCACCCACAAGGGTGATATTTCACATTTTCTATAGTTTTAGCGAGCCTGCCGGTCTTTGTGTTGTTCCGCGTTAATGAATCTTAAGCGCCATTAAAATGCTCAAGCGATAGTCAATCGGCCGACCGTTGTTAGTTTCAAGGATTGCGTTTCGCATCTTCAAGTGCCAGTGCGAACTGAGCAAGCTCACATTAGTGCTTAGAATAAGCCATCGATTTGGCCAGCGGCATTGATATGAATTGCTTCGGCTGACGGTACGCTTGGCAAGCCTGGCATGGTCATAATGTCACCACAGATGGCGATCACAAACCCAGCACCCGCCGCTAAGCGCACTTCTCGTATTGAGATGGTGTGGTTGTCTGGTGCGCCTCGTAAACTTGGGTCGCTAGTGAAGCTGTATTGGGTTTTAGCCATGCAAATTGGTAGCTTGGCATAGCCTTGTTCTTCCCATTGGCGTAGTTGGTCGTGAATTTTTTTATCAGCCAGTACATCGTCAGCTCGATAGATTCGTTTGGAGATGGTTTCTATTTTTTCAAATAAGCCCATATCGTCAGGGTATATCGGCGCGAAGTTAGACAGTTCTGCGTCGGCGATTTCGGCCACTCTTGTTGCCAGCTCTTTGGCGCCTTGGGAACCAAACTCCCAGTGTTTAGACACAATAGCTTGTGAACCTTGAGCGCTGACAAACTCTTTAATGGCGCTTATCTCAGCGTCGGTGTCGCTAACAAAGTGATTAATCGCGACCACAACAGGAACACCAAACGACGTCAAATTTTCAATATGCCGACCTAGATTTGGGCAGCCGCTTATTACCGCGTCAACATTCTCTGAGCCGAGGTCTTTTTTAGCAACGCCTCCGTTCATTTTCATTGCCCGTACGGTCGCGACTAGTACCACTACGCTCGGTGCGAGGCCCGCTTTACGGCATTTTATGTTCATGAATTTTTCAGCGCCCAAGTCGGCGCCAAATCCGGCTTCGGTTACTACGTAGTCAGCGAGTTTTAACGCCGTAGTTGTCGCAACTACTGAGTTGCATCCATGGGCAATATTGGCAAATGGGCCACCATGAACAAAGGCCGGATTGTTTTCCAGTGTTTGCACTAAGTTGGGTAGCATCGCTTGTTGAAGTAAAACCGCCATTGCACTATCGGCCTTAATGTCTCGTGCGTAAACTGGGCTTTTGTCGCGACGATAGGCGACGATAATATCCCCTAAGCGTGTTTCTAAATTCGCTAAGTTTTTTGATAGACAAAGAATCGCCATTACCTCTGAGGCCACCGTGATATCAAAGCCGGTTTGCCTAGGTGCGCCGTTTGAAACACCGCCAAGGCTAGTCACGACATCACGCAAAGCTCGATCATTCATATCGATGACACGACGCCAAGTGACTCGGCGTTGATCGATCTCTAGCTTATTGCCCCAATAAATATGGTTATCGATCATTGCTGACAGCAGGTTGTGCGCGGATGTGATCGCGTGAAAGTCGCCGGTAAAATGAAGGTTCATGTCCTCCATGGGTATCACTTGGGCGAAGCCACCGCCAGCCGCACCGCCTTTCATTCCGAAACACGGGCCAAGCGACGCCTCGCGAATACAGATTGCGGCCTTTTTACCGATCGCATTTAGGCCGTCGCCTAAGCCCACCGTGGTGGTGGTTTTACCTTCGCCTGCCGGTGTCGGGTTCACTGCGGTTACCAAAATCAACTTGCCGTCAGCCTTGTCTTTTTGTTGGTCAATGAACTCCGCCGTCACCTTGGCTTTATCATGATCATAGGGCAGAAGGTGTTCTATCGGAATGCCCAGCTTGGCTCCAATTTCGTATATCGGTTTTTTATTCGCTTCGCGTGCGATTTCGATATCAGTCTTGTAGGCCATGGGTGAATCCTCGAGTGATGGGTAGTTTAGTTAGTCAATGCATTGTATTTCTCGATCTCATTCGCCTACTTACTTAAACGCGACTTACTTAGGCTCTAATTAAAGTCTTTTGGGGTTTATCTGAGTCAGCTTGCCGGCTTGAAAAAATGGTTAAGATTGTGGAGGTCGCTTTCAGGCAAATTTGAAGGGCTGCTTTGACGTAAATTTGATCGGTAAAATAATTTTGTGTGTGTAGGCGAACGAGCGAAATAAGAAGGCGGAATACAATATTAATGAAAACCCATGTAAAAGCACTTGTTGTCGGCGGCGGGGCGGTTGGTGCCGGTATTGCCTACCATCTAGCTAAATACGGTTGGAAAGACGTCATGCTGGTAGAGAGAGACGAACTTACTTCGGGCTCTACATGGCACGCAGCGGGTCTACTGCCGTTATTTAATATGGGTTACGCGACAACGCACTTACATGACTACTCGGTTGAGTTTTATAAAAGCTTAGAAGCTGAAACCGGGTTGAACGCGGGTTTCTCGGTCGTTGGCAATCTACGCATGGCACAAACCAAGGCTCGCATGGATGAGTTCATGTTGTACGGCTCTACCGCTGAAACCGTCGGGATTGAATACCATTCATTGACGCCTGCCCAAATCAAAGAGCGGTGGCCATTGATTAACACCTCTGACCTAGAAGGGGCGATTTATCATCCGGGTGATGGCTATATTAACCCTGCCGACGTAACGATGGCGATGGCCAAAGGCGCGCGCCAACGTGGCGTTACTATCGAGCGTAAATGGCAAGCTGATGGCTATGAGTGGACTGGCTCTGAATGGAAAGTAACACTCACCAAAATGGTCGACCAAGGCGGCAATCTAGTGCCCTCAGATGAGCGGGTTATTGTTCACGCCGAACACGTTGTTACCGCAACCGGGAACCATGCCCAGAGAACCGCAAGAATGTTAGGTCTTAAAATACCTGCGATTGTGGTCGAGCATCAATTTATTGTTACCGAACCTGACACTGTTTTGCTTAAGTGGCGCGGCGAGGGCAACCCAGAACACCCTGTCATTCGTGACGCCGATGCGCAATCGTATGTGCGCGAAGAGCGCGGCGGGTGGATCTTAGGCGTGTATGAAAAAAATGCACCGTCTCGATTCGAATACGGTGTGCCCGATAGCTTTCGGGCCGATTTGTTCCCGCTTGCACTAGACCGTATCGAAGAGCAGTACATGGCGATGATTCATCGTATGCCAAGTTGCGAAAACAGTGGTTTGAAAGATGACTACAACGGGCCTATTTGCTATACGCCTGATGGCAATCCGTTAGTCGGCCCAGCCCCTGGCTTGCGCAACATGTGGTTGGCCGAAGGCTTTAGCTTTGGCATTACCGCGGCCGGCGGTGTGGGTAACTATCTTGCTCAAATGATGGTTGAAGGCGAAGCTGAAATTGATATGGCCTCTCTCGACCCCAAACGCTATGGTGACTGGATGACCACCGAATACGGTGCTCGCAAAAACGAAGAATGTTATGACCATGTTTATGTATTGCATCACCCCGATGAAGAACGTCAAGCCTGTAGACCTCTGCGAACATCGCCGGCTTATGATCGACAAAAAGCGCTAGGTGCTCAGTTTGGTCAGCTGAACGGCTGGGAACGCCCAAACTATTATGCTCCCCTAGGGTTTGATGACAAAGAATCACGATCGTTTCGACGCGGTGGGTGGTGGCCGTATGCGGTTGATGAAGCCAAGGCTATTCGAAAAAATGTTGGTTTGATTGACGCGACGGCCTTTACTAAGCACGTGGTTAAAGGCCCAGGTGCGACTCAGTTTCTGGATTGGTTTACCTGTAATAAATTACCTAAAATAGGGCGCATCAACCTTACCTACGCACTGACGGCGGCAGGTACAACCCGCACCGAATACACGATTGTGCGTAATGGCGAGAACGATTATTACTTGGTCTCGGCTGGCGCGTGGACCGCCTATGATGCCGATTATTTGCGAAAAGCGGCCGACGATAAAATGGCAGAGTTTGGCTATATTGAGATTCAAGACGTCACCACCCAATGGGGAGTCTTCGCGATTGCGGGCCCGAATTCCCGTAAGGTGCTAAACAAATTGATTAGAGATGCGGAGCCTAGTACTGCGTTATCGAACAAACGGTTCCCTTGGCTGTCGGCTAAGAAAATAGAGCTAGGCATGTGCCCAGTGAACGCGATACGGGTCGCGTATACAGGCGAGCTGGGTTGGGAGTTACATCACCCTATTGAGATGCAAAATTATTTGTTCGATCAGTTGCTTGAAGCGGGTGCTGAATTTGAGTTGAAGCTAGTCGGTGCGCGCGCGCAAAACTGGCTACGCCAAGAGAAGTCTTATCGCGCGTTCGGTACTGAGCTGGGCCGAGATGCTACTCCAGCCGAAGCCGACCTGCCGCGATTCATTGACCTATCGAAAGAGTTTCATGGCAAAGCCGAAATGCAAGCCAAGGGCATTCGTTGGCGATGTGTGACGGTTCTAATCGACGGCCCAGAAGACGCTGACCCTTGGGGGCGAGAAGCCTTGTACGATGGTGAAACCAAGGTTGGCCGCCTAACCTCAGGTGGCTACTCGCTCGCATTTGAACAGAGTATTGGTATGGCTTATCTGTCTCCAGAAATCGCAGTGATTGGTAAACAATTGAAAGTCAAAATGCTCGGTGAGTTGTGGAATGCCAAAGTAGTTGAAGACTGTCCGTATGACACGAAAAATGCAACAATAAGAATAGATGGTTAACATGGATGTCTGATCGTTCCAGAAGAAACAATAGTATGAAGAAAATTGTTATGTATTGGCGAGATATACCGTCAATGGTGACCATTAAGCGAGGGCGTGAAAAAGGTAAGGCTATGTTGGCCGAACGATTTCAGGAAGCCATCGATCGCGCCGCAATGAGAGCGGGCAAGGGTAGTAGTGATCTGTATATCAACGAATGGCGCAGTGATACAACGGTTTACCAAACGGAGCGTTCTCTTCAAGAGGCCGCGGTGCTTGAGGCCGCGGAACTTGAGGCTGCCTTTGATAGCGCTTTAGTTATGAGCTTAGTAAAGAACAACGGGCACGCCCCAAAGAGCTAATCAGTAAAATTACTCAGTACACTGAAATTGTCGTTGAAAGACGCTAGAATAGCGTGATGACAAACTATGAGCGCGTTAGATGAAAGCAATGATATTGGCGGCGGGTAAAGGTACCCGAGTTAGGCCCTTAACCAATGAAATGCCAAAACCAATGATTCCAATCATTGGTAAGCCGGTAATGGAATACTTAATTGAAGAGCTCGCACGACATGGTTTTGATGAAATCATGATTAATGTGAGTCATTTGCCTGAAAAAATAGAAAACTACTTTGGTAATGGCGAACGCTTAGGGGTCGAGATCGGCTACTCGTTTGAAGGTCATATTGAAGAAGGCGAAATTAAATCAGACGCACTTGGTTCAGCTGGTGGTATCAAACGAATTCAGGAGTTCGGCGGCTTCTTTGATGATACGTTTTTGGTCGTTTGCGGTGATGCTTTAATCGACCTAGACCTCACCAAAGCCGTGCGCGAACATTGGAAAAGTGGTGCGATCGCAAGTATTTGCACGCTGGCGGTTGAGCCCCACGCGGTGAGCGATTATGGCGTAGTGGTGTCCGACGAGAGTGGTCAAATAACCTCATTTCAAGAAAAACCGACGGTAGACGAAGCCCTGTCTAACAAAGTGAATACAGGCATATATATCTTCGAGCCTGAAGTTCTCGACCTTATCCCTGAAGGCGAAACCTATGATATTGGCGCCGATTTATTTCCTCAAATAGTCAAAAAAGG
>JALZVW010000116.1 GCA_023301745.1 Arenicella sp.
CACGACCATAAAGCTCGGAGATTAAATCGGTACACAGAAATGTAAGCGGGTAAGCCAGCACCCCAACCGCCAATTGCATTGGGCCAACTTGAACAAAACGAGTAATGCCAATAAGGTTCAACAAAGTCATCGCGCATAGGAAAAAGCCCGCCAGAATCAGAAAAACCCGTTCTCGACGCTCTTGAATTTCGGAGCTTGGGGTTGCGAATTCAGACATTATCGACTCCAGCGAGAAATGCCCCATTGATTCGGGCCAGAAGACACACGCATTTCAAATGCATGAATGTTTAACTCGTCTAAGTGACGTTGGTCTTTGGTCAACTCAGATAAGAAATACTGAGACAGAGATTCGATGGTGATATTTTTAACCGGCATCAGAATAGTGTCCGTTTTCAACAACGGCTGAGTGCGACCATCGTGCTTAATATAGTAATACTCATCATCTTCAGTGATCTGCAAATGCGGTGACTGATCAGGAATCAGCGTGTATTCATCATATTTAGCGCAGAGATCTTTAAGTATCTCCTTATAAATAGCGTAATCAAAGCACAGGCCATCATCACCAATTTCACCGGTGATTTCGACGGCAATGCGCCAATTATGACCGTGCAAACGCTCACGATTTGTCGCTGAAAAAATAGTGAAATGCGCGGCTGAGAAGTGCAGATACGATTTTTCGATTTCGATAGAAGATAAAATTGGCATATTTCGAATGTCTATTAACGGCTTGATGATGTGTGTTTTAATGAAGCTCTAGTCAGATAGTAAATGATTTTACTGGAGGAACCATGAAAAATTTGAAGTCACACATCGTTAGTTTAGTATTAATTAGCCTTGCCAGCATTTCTACTGCGTTGGCCGACACTTCTACCGAGCTAAATGGCACCGTCAAGTTCGATTTTTTAGCATCATCGCCAGAGGGCAGCTGGCAACTGCGTGAAGATTCAGACACCAGTCACAAAGGTAAGCAAACCATCGCTTTAGTGAAAACATCTATTCTTGCTAAAGAAACCCGCAACGGCAAGCAACACTACTGGATCGAAATGAGTGTGGACAGCTTTAAAGTGACTAAAAAAGGCAAGCGAAAGCCTAAAGGCAAACGAATGATTGTCAAATCGCTGATTGCCGAAGAATCATTAAGAGGCGACTCGGCCAACATTCTCAAGAACCTACGCAGCTTTGGTGAAGAAGTGATCATTCAAACCGGTAACGAAACACCCATGAGAATAAGCAATAGTGGTGGCCTTATTGGCAATATGATGAATTCCTTAGGAGCCGAAATACGCTATGACTTCACCAACCAAGGCTCAGAAATCGTTAACACACCGATGGGAGACTTCTCAGCTAACAAAATTAACGGCCAAGGCGCCGTTGACATGAACGTTGTGTTCAAGAAAATTCATGTCCAAAGCGACACCACTATGTGGGTTTCAGCTGAAGTGCCGTTCGGCATTGTGCAGCAAAGCGGCACGACCACAACCAATGGAAAGATCAGCACTCAAACATCTAAACTTATAAAGTACGGCATGTCAGGAGCGCTAAGTGAGATCACCAAAGAGCCGGAAAATATGCCAGATTTAGGCAATTTATTTGGCGGCTAACGTGCCGGAGTGTTTCTGTGACCGAAGACCGAGGTGAATGACGTTGACCGATGCATTCTCAGAATGCGGCATTAGCGGCTTTCTATATAAGCTTGTTTGAGTCTATGTTGATGTCTGATCTAGGGCCGGCAGTATAAAGACATAAGAAACTAAACATTCTACAAAGAGGTGTTTCGTAGCATGTTTGAAGCTCTAAATACTGTCTATTTTCTTTGCTGCAAAATTTTTGTAATCATACCCGTGGCCAATTACAGTATTTTTAAATAGTTTTCATGTTTTCTGTAGTTGCGCGAACCATTCCAGTTGCCTATGCAGACGATCCGATTTTAGCTTAATTAAATGAGTAGCGTTTTGATGCTCAGACCAAGGCATGTTGAGATCAACCCATCGGTGAGTTAACTTTTTATGTGGCTCAACTGAGGCCATCAATATTTTCGCAACAGGTTTTTGCAATACTAAGTCTTCATAGCCTAGGCCTTCACCAATGGTAATTTGCCGTAAGCCTTGGTAGTCGAGCTCGGCGCTATGGTGGACATGACCGCTTAAGACAGTAGCAATACCAAGTTTATGGCTTTGTCTTACCAACCAGTCGACTTCTCCGATGCCACCAATCTCATGATCATCATCGGGTTTTGGATCTTTAAGAGGTCGGTGAGTAAATATTACTTGCTCACCAATAAATGGCCCGGCGTTGGTTAAAGAATTAAACAATGCGCCTCGATGGCCTGAGCCTGCAGGCCAAAAATCAACGGCTGTGTCGACGTTGATAAATCGTGTGCCAGCCAATTCGAAGGCGTGATTCATAGGCCCAATCTGTGAAATGAATTTGTCGTATATCAATCCGTCGGTATGAAAGTCGTGATTCCCGATGGTTACGTAACATGGCAGCTTAGCGTTATTGAAATGTTCAATTGCCATCTCATATTCGCCTTCACTATAATTAAAATCGCCAAGGTGCAGTAAGAACTGCGCACCCAATTCGTGCGCACGTTTAAGGGTCCAAGCGAGTTCTGAGCCGCCGCCAGTGTCGCCCATCACGGCAAATTCGAAGCCGTCTGTAACCGGAAGAGACCATTTAAGAGTAGAGCCTTGATTTACCTCTGTGATATGAACTATTCGAGCCGTGCCATCAACCTCCTCGTCAATTTCAGCTGATGCTATGCCGTCTAATTCCAGGACAGCATTGCTTGCAACATTTAGGACCTTAACAGAGGCCGAACGCCCTAGCCTCTTAATGAAAATACAAGGCTCAGGCGCGATTGCTCTAATGGTGTGACTATTAACAGCAATAGAATCTCGAAGATCAAGTTCGAGTTGCTCAGACGACAGTACTGAAGCAGGCACTGCGCTATGCTCAAATGAGAGCCTAGGGTAACGAAGCCCGCGTTGATGTGAGTATATCCCTAGAGTTGAGATTAGTGCGCCACTTAACAATAGCCGCCTTCGAGTGATCATCTTAATGATATTCTCTTAATCTAAAAGCCCAGATCATACAAGGACTTAGATACTAGCGGCATTAAATTTAATGAATTATAGTCCAGTATTTTGTAACCTTATTATACTCTGGGCAGTCTAAAGGACGAGGCATAAGCAAAACCTATTACTTAGCAATTTAAAGAAGAGACTGTGGCACCTGTCACCGAGCGAGGTTATACGGTAATCGAAGCCGTTGAAACTGTTGAGATTCGACTAAATAAAAATTAATACGCAGAATAAACAATGTTAAGAATTAATCTAGATCAAAGCGCCTATACTCTCGCGCATAGTAAATTAGTGCGGGAATTGAGCTCATCTATTAACAGTGTTATTTTGAACCAGTTCTCTTCAACGTCCCTTAAAGAGCTGAACGAAATGGGCTTGGATAATCGCGTAGATTCTAAGTTTGTGCTCCCCAAAAATATACTTGGGGATGTATTAGAGCATCTAAGTAAGAACTATTCGATCCTAGCTATTGATAATGAAAATATATTTACCTATGAAAATACCTACTTCGACACACCAGATAGGTTCTTTTACCAATCGCATCATAATGGTAAATTGAATCGTCAAAAACTTAGATTCCGTCGCTACAAGGAGTCTGATTTGTGTGTGCTGGAGACAAAATTAAAAACAAATAAGTCAAGAACCATAAAACAACGTATTCCAACAAAAGGAAAGAAACAGGACGACATCACCAGTTTCCTAAATGAACAGATTCATTTAACCACGGGTAATTTTTTACCAAAGTTATTTAATAACTATCATCGAATGACATTCACGCACCTTCAAAAAAAAGAAAAAGTTACAATCGACTTTAATCTTAGTTTTGAAAACCCTGATAATAATTTGCAACATCACATTGATGATTATTTTGTTGTCGAAGTGAAAAAAAAAGATAAGGTTCATCACTCTGAATTTTCCCTATATTGCAAAAAAAATGGTATCCGAGAAAGCCGATTTAGTAAATATTGCATGGGAACTTGTTTAACTAATAATAATGATTTGAAAAAAAATAATTTCAAAGAAAAACTCAGTCTCTTTAGATAATAAAAAGCTTAATGAAAAACCGAAAAAAGGAAAGACTATGCCAGAAATAGCGATGGAATTAGATTTCCTTCAACGCTTCATTGTTAATACAATTTTTATAATTGTGTTGGTGAGAGGTTGTTACTTTCAGCATTCAAAAAACCGACTATTTGCAGCATCATTCATGCTTTTCGGCATTGGTGTTTTTATGGTCACCGGCCTCTTGCACTCAGCCGAAATTTCAATGGGCTTCGCTTTCGGGCTGTTCGCGGTTTTTTCAATGCTAAGGTATCGAACCGAGTCGATAAGCATCAAGGAAATGACCTACCTATTTCTGGTAATTTCAATCGCCCTGCTGACGGCTGTTGGCCCAATTGGTTTATTAGAAATTTCTATAATCAATGTAATTATATGTATCTTTGCTTATATCCTTGAGACCGGTGTTTTACTCCCGCTTACTGAAGAACAAATTATTAGATATGAAAAAATTGAAAACATTAGGCCAGAGAGTAGAGCTGATCTAATCAATGATCTAACACAACGCACTGGCCTTGAAATCAAACATTTGAATATCGAGTCCGTCGATTTTCTAAATGATACTGCACAGATTCGTATATTCTATAAGAGCAAGAACAGTGCTTAGTTACGTTGTTTAAACAAACAATATATTCAGCAAACTAATAGTAACCGCCCCCCCAGATGGTTTTTTGGGGATGGGTGAATGTTAGACATATGATTGCTGATTTAAAGACCAGTATCATAACCAAAGGAGTTGCTTAGCTCCAACGGCTCTAGCAAGGTCTCTGCATCACAAGAATAACGTTGTGCCGGCTGCAAAAGCCAACACACGCCTTTTTAGAAATCAGAGAAAAGGCCGCGAGAGCCGCGCGTTCTGCTGAGTTCGTCAGGAACCACTTGCTCTCGAGATAGAATTGGCTCAACACTGTGTTCATATCTGAATTTGTCTAAATAACTTGGGCCAAGATACTTACCCTGTTCCGGAGCAAAGAGTGAAAAATTATCCAAAGCCACTGGCGTGGTATAGCGAAGCGGGTTTGTTACTCTAGCAATCAGCCAAAACTGATCGTCTTCTAGCAAGTTTTTTATACACCCCTGTCGCTTAAGTTTTTTTCCAAAAACGCCTTCCAATAGAACTAGGAATTTTTTATTAAATTTTTGAGCGCCTTCTAAGGTGGTTAAATCATAGTTTGTCAGGCTATCTAGACGCCTTTGGCACAGCTTTTTACAGTTCGCTGTATCTTTTCTTAGTTCTGAAATAAGTTGAATCACTCCTGGTTTCTTAAGCTGCAAAGTCATTTGAGAGACAACAGGCGACAAGGCTTTTAAATTTTTAGGATACTCAAAATCAAAATATTCTTGTGCCGCCTTTTTATTTTCACATACAGCTCGGTCTCCAAAGAAGAGTTTAAGCTTTTCAAATTCCTTTTCTTTCATCCAATTATCTGTCTTTATTAACTGTACTCTTACATCTATATCGGTGACTTTTTGTTTTTTGGGGTTGAAAACAGACTCCATTGTAATTCGTTGCGAATAGGCTTCATCTCTTAAACCTAAGAAAAAGCCTATAATGGTATTAGCGCCACCCAAATCTATTTCTTCATTCCATATTCTACCTAACTGACGATCGCTGGACTTAATTCGCTGCCCTTGAATAACAATACGTTCTTTTTTCGGATGCTGTGTATGACCAGAAAATATTTTATCTTTGTCGTCATTACCCTGCTGCCAGGCATTAGCATACTCTTTAATTGCAAAGGTCCCATCTCGATTGTTAGATAACCGACACCAAGCAAGAAAGCAAAGCTTTGTATCTCGTATATTAGCTCTATATAGT
>JALZVW010000117.1 GCA_023301745.1 Arenicella sp.
GCCAACAGTTTGCCAACTAGTGAATCACTATAAAGGCAAACCGCTTAGCGTGACCGTGCACTTAATAACCTTGAGCAATCATCGACAAGCCTGGGACATGAGCCTCGGTTTGTTTGCCGTTGCCAATGGCGATGCGAAAGCTTTCTTCGACTTCGCGACTTATTTGTTTCAACGCCAGGAGCAATTTTATAATGCTGCGTTTGAACACAAGACTCATAATGATTTACGGCAATTAGTTGCTCAGTTTTCGGCTGATCATGCCGGCCTAGAGCATGACTGGGTGATTGAGCGTATGCGCGATAACGATGTCTATATCGATGCACGAACTCCGATTCGTTTTGCGGCGACGCGCGCAGTTTGGGCAACACCGACGTTCTTTATTAACAACGCTGATAACGTGCCAATCACGTTCGAGTCGACGCTTGGCGAATGGATTAACGCGATAGACTCCTTACTCAGTTGATGGCTTTTTAGGTAAATAGCCTTAACTTTTAATTAACCTAGAGTTTGCTAAAGTAGCTTACTTACTTTTTATAAAGGACCAGAGTTATGCGTATTCGACAAGTCGGTGACCCCATTCTTCGCCAAGTTTCCGAAGCCGTTTCGGCTGATCAAATAGGCACTAAAAAAATCGTTGGCCTTATTGATCGAATGAAAGAAACTCTAGACGGTATTAAATCTATCTCAGACGAAAACGGCAATGCATTGTCGGCGCCACAGCTTGGCCACTTGATTCGTTTAATCGTATTGAGAATCGATGGCGAGTTTCAGGTGATGATTAACCCTGTTTTTAAGGCGTCGTCCAGCACGTTGTTTGAATTTGAAGAAGAGTGTTTTAGTCTTTATGACCAGCGTGCCACGCTTGAACGATACTATGAAGGCGAGGTGACTTACCTCGACCAAACCTCGATAAGCCGAACTCAAATGCTAAGCGGTGAGATGGCTGGCCTCGTCCAACATGAGATCGACCATCTTGACGGTGTTTTATTTTTAGACCGGCTCGAGCAAGCCGGCCGAGAGGCTCATTCTATTGATGAACTTTTAAAAGACGACCCTAAACGTTTGCAACAGGTTCGAGCGATGATGAGCTATATGACGAGTTAGCTCATCATCTCGATTGGCTATTCTTCGCCAGACCGTTTGAACCCGAGATGAGCAATGTCAGGAGGAAAGAACATCGCCCAATTCCATTCTAAGAACAGGCGTATTTTACGTGAAAGCGTTGGCACCTTTAGCAAGTAAACTCCGCGCCAAAGCATAAAGCCGATGATTCCCGAAAAATGTATGCCATAAATTTCAGCAACCGCTTTGTTGTGACCAATAGAGGCCAGCATGCCCTGAGGTTTGTAGTTGAATACAGTCGTCGGTTTGTCATTGAGTGCAGCGACAATGTTGTGCGCTAAAACCTTTGCCTGCCTATCGGCAAACTGTGCTGTAGGTGGGCTGTATTTGCCATCACGCGCATTCGGCACTAACGCGCAATCACCCATGGCCCATACACCGGAAGCCCCTTCGACTGACATATCGGCCTGAGTCACTACTTTGCCGCGTTCGGTAGGTAGCTCTTCATTTTCGACGAACGCGTGAGGAACGGTACCGATCGTGCAGATGATGGTCGCGCCTTCGATAACTTCACCGCTTTTTAGTGTTACTTTCTCACTTTCAACAAGTGCGGCCCGTTCATTGAGTCGAACATCTATGTCGCGTTTAATAAAGTTTTTGAGCGTAACCTCACTAAGCCTAGGGCTGAGCTCAGGCAATAGGCGGTCGGTGCCATGAACGACAATGATTTTACAGTTTTCTAAGTCAACATTCTTGTAAAAGCGTTGTGCTGATCGTAAGAAGTCCTCTAATTCGCCGGCGGTTTCAACGCCACTAAAACCGCCCCCGAGAACGACAAATGTAGTCAGCTCCGCGCGCCGTTTTGGGTCTGGATGAATTGTCGCTTGCTCTAAACGGTCGATCACTTGATTGCGAATTCTTAACGCATCGCCAACGGTTTTTAATGGCAGAGTGTGTTCGTGTAAACCGGGCAACATATGAGTATTGGCTTGCACGCCTGCAGCCAAGACAATTTGGTCGAATTCAAGGCTAGAATGGCGGTCATTGTGGTAATGAACGGTCTTGTTTTTGTAGTCAATTTTGTCAACCGTCACCATTCTGATTCGCGTGCGCTTGAGCACTAGCCGCACCGGCGCTTGAACATGACCGGGTAATATTGAGGCGCCAATGACTTCAGGTAACAGCGGGTTATAAGTGATGAAATTGGTTTTGCTGAGTAGAAATATGTCCCAGTCTTGCGGCATGCTTTTTTCTAATTTTTTTGCCAGTGTCAGCCCTGCAAAGCCACCACCGACAATTACTAATTTCTTCTGTTGCGAATCCATAGTGCCTCCTGAGTAAATATAGTAAGCATACGAAATATATGCTGCACCCGAGTAAAGAAGCCAAGTTTATAACGTATTGTGTTGTTTAGCGCTTTTTATTTGTCGTTAGATCAGACAAGGGCTTGTCTTTTGCTTTAGCGGCTGCGCGATTTTCTTCGACCCGCGCACTTTCGCCTATTCGCCTATTCGCCTATTCGCCTATTCGCCTATTCGCCTTGGGCGACGGCTTGGCTTTGCGCGTACGATATTGAGGGGTACTTAGCCGGTTGTTGCGGCCCACAGCAGCTCGGTATGCATGACATAACATAATCAGCATTAGCATTTAGGAAAAACGGCAGCGAATAACGTGATTGACCGCTGGCGTTATTATTTGCAAAGTGTTTGGTGCTGAGAAAGCGATCATTTGTCCATTGCCTTAGAAGCTCGCCGGAGTTCACAATAAACCCACCCTCAATAACGGGCGCATTGATCCAGCGTTTTTTTCGCTCACTATAAATGGTTAAACCAGGCTGGTCTTGTGCCAACAGCGTGCAAAAAGTTGTATCAACATGAGGCGCGATACCAAATGAGTCGCCCTCATTGTCAAGAGCATCGACGGCGGGGTAGTGAGTCATTCTTAGTCGATAGGTCGGCGACTTAAATGCTTGTTCGAAAAATGTGCTTGGCATTTCTAGCGCGGTCGCGAATATTGGTAATAATTGCCTACCTAATGTTTCAAGCGCTAAGCTGTAGTCGACGACGCATGCTCTAAAGCCCGGCAGTTCGTCTTCATTTGGCCACTGGTTATCGTCAAACCCCAATTGGTGGTCACACTTAATAAGAAATGCTTCGTTTAGATTGCCTGTATTTCTAGCCGGTAGCTTTCTATTTTTAAATGGCAGGTAGCCAACGCCATTAACCGGCCAGTCGTGTCTATCCATGAGTAAGCGTTGCTTGCTTGCCATTGGCAGGGCATGAAAGTCGCGCACCATCTCGAAGGTTCGTCGAATTTTCTTATTTGGCACCTGATGGCCGATAATTGAGAAGAAGCCTACTTCTTGGCAGGCGACTCGAAGCTGCTCAGAAATAGCATCGAGCGAGGCTTTAGAGCCAGAGCAAAGGTACTCACTCAGGTCAAGTGTTGGAATATCACCCTCTAGAGCGTCAACGGCGTCATCGGTTAACCACGTATCAGACTCGTCACGAAGTTGTCGTTCTTTCTCGAATGGATTAAAGGGTCGATTGCTCATTGAGTCAATTTATCATGCTTGATGAGGCGCTGCTCACATGGTTTTCGCAATTAAGATAGTTTACAAAACGGGGTTATTATTACGTTACTATAATGTGATACCAGTAAAAACTATTTAATAAAGAGTGGGCCTACAATGAATGAAGTATTACATGACATCAGCTGGGTAGTGCCTCTACGTAATGACTTTCTGACAGGCCTTTTTAAGTTTTTTACCTGGCTTGGTTATCCAACCTTCATAATGTTAGCCTTGGCCGTGGGGTACTGGCTGCTAGGCAAAGATAGGTTTACTCGAGTCGCCGTAATTGTGATTATTTCAACCGTGTTGAATGCGTTTTTAAAAGATTTTTGGCAGAATCCGCGCCCCGATATCGCGTTTAGACTCGATGCTGACGTCGGAACGTCTTTCGGTATGCCTTCCGGGCATGCTCAAATATCCGCCGTATTGTGGTTTTGGATGGCCTACGAATTTCGACGAGCGTGGTTCTGGGGGCTAGCGGTTATCATGGTGGCCGGTATTTGCTTTTCAAGAATTTACCTAGGCATTCACGACTTAGAAGACATTCTCGCAGGGTTAATTCTTGCCGCGCTTAGCCTAAGCCTATATCGCGTTGCTCTTGGCCAAAAGTTTGAAGTATTGAGACAGGGCCCACTTTACCTAACCTTGTTTGCAATTATGAGTTTAGGCTTAATCGTCAAATTAGCTTGGCCTGATCAAGAGAACTCAATTGGGGCCTTAGTGGTGTTTGGTTTGCTGCCCGCTTGGCTTCTAGGTGCGTCTATTGAAACTCGCCTAGTCCGATTTAAGCCTCGGCAAGAAATCTGGAGTAGGGTGGTGGTTGTCGTTCTTGGCTTAGCCTGTTTAATGGCGCTTTTAGCGCTTAGCAAACTGGCATTAAGTGGCCTTGAGCCGCTTCTCGCTGGAACCATTAGTTCGGCCTTGCTTGGTTTGACGATGACCTTGTTTGCACCATTGTTATTTAAACTGTGTAGACTTAGTGAATCGAGTTAACTAATGTTGAAGTCAAGGCTAACGGCCGACTATTTTCAAGTGATTAAGTAATGGTGTCTATAATGTCAAAATCGTTTTTATTAGTGTTTAGTTTTGTAATGCTGGCCTTGGTGTTTGGTTTAACCAGCGCCGCCGAGCCGAAGGCGCAAGACCCTTATCTTTGGTTAGAAGATATCGACGGTGAAAAGGCGCTCAGTTGGGTACGTACTGCCAACCAAGAAACCGATAAAAGCCTGACGAACAACCCTTTATACAAATCGATTTACGCCGATGTGCTGAGTGCGCTCGATAACAAAGATAAGTTACCGGAAGTCAATATTATTGGTGATATGGTCTACACTTTAAAGAAAGATGTCGACCACCCAAGAGGATTGTATCAGCGCACAACGATCGCTGACTTTAAAGCCGGTAAAGCCCGTTGGCAGCCCGTACTTGATATCGATGAAATGTCGAAAAACGACGATGTTAAATGGGTTTTTCATGGAATGGATTGTCTCAAGCCACAGTATCAACGGTGTTTAGTCTACTTGTCTCCCGGCGGCGGTGATGCTCATGAAATGAGAGAGTTTGATGCCAAGGCTCTGACCTTTGTCGATAAGGGGTTTGCCTTGCCAGCGGCTAAGATGCAGGTAAGTTGGATGGACCCAGATCACCTGTTTGTCGCAACTGACTTTGGTGGTGGCTCGAAAACCGAATCGGGCTATGCACGCAAGATTAAGATTTGGGCAAGAGGAACACCACTGAGTAAGGCTAAACACGTGTTTGAGGTGCCAGAAAAATCAGTGTCGGTCACCGCGACACGCTACACATCGGCGAATCAAGCTATTGATCTATTCGTCGACGTGCCCAGTTTTTGGACGCGCTCGTATCATCAAATGGTTGACGGCGAAATCGTCGATTTAGCATTGCCTGAAACCGCCATCATATCGGATGTCGTCGCGGGTAAATATGTGGTGTCACTTAAAGACGACTGGGCGTTCAATGGCACACAATATAAGCAAGGTTCTGTACTGCTAATTCCGCCTAAGGCCTTAACAACGAGTGTCGTGGCTGTTCCTGTTGACGGGGTCGTGCTACTAATCGAATCTAGTGAGAGCGCCATTGTTGAAGACGTTTCGGTGGCTAAGAACAGCATTATTGTCACTGTATTAGAAGACGTTAAATCCAAAATTTATCGTTACACCAACGGCGCTAAAGGTTGGCAATCAAATTTGATTGACCTGCCCGAATCAGGTCAAATTTCGATTGCTTCGATCAGTCATGCGAGCGGCGAATTTTTTGCTCGATACGAAGGCTTTATCACGCCGCCGACGCTTTATGCGGTCGGCGAATCATTGACACCTAAGCTAATACTCCAGCAGTCAGCAACGTTTGACTCTCGAGGGCTAAAAGTTGAGCAGTTTTTCGTGAAATCTCTTGACGGTACTCGTGTGCCGTACTTCGTTGTCATGAACCGAGAGACTAAATTAGATGGCAAGAATCCGACCCATATTTTTGCCTATGGGGGCTTTCGGGCATCGTTGACACCAGCGTATTCAGGCTCATATGAGGACTTGAATGGCGCTTATGGTAAGGCCTGGCTAGAGCGCGGCGGGGTGTATGTGATTGCTAATATTCGAGGTGGTGCTGAGTATGGCCCGGCCTGGCATGCGGCGGCGTTACTGGATAAACGGCATAAGGCGTTTGAAGATTTCGAGGCCGTTGCCGAAGATTTGTTTAGACGTAAAATCACCTCAGCTAAGCATTTAGGCATCGAAGGGCGCTCTAATGGCGGCTTATTGGTTGGTGCCACTATGGTGCGCCGGCCGGAGTTGTATGGCGCAATAGTCTGCGGTGTGCCACTGCTTGATATGAAGCGTTATAACAAATTACTTGCTGGCGCCAGTTGGATGGCTGAGTATGGCAACCCTGATACCGACGATTGGTCGTTTATTAAACAGTACAGCCCGTATCAAAATCTAAAAGACGGGCAAGAATACCCGCCCATTTTATTCTTCACGTCCACCCGAGATGATCGCGTTCACCCCGGCCATGCTAGAAAAATGGCGGCTAAGATGAAAGCCGCTGGCCATCAGGTTGAGTACTACGAAAATGTAGAAGGCGGGCACAAAGGGAGCGCAACCAGTGAGCAAACAGCCAAGCGTGTTGCCTTGAGCTTCATGCATTTATGGACTCACTTGCAGTAAAGTCTAAGATGTTAAGCTTCTCTTCTTTCTCTGCGGTACGTTTACAAAACAATGACCGAACTTAACGACATAATGAAATCTTTTCTTTTACTATTACTGGCGATATCTTTTAACCTTGATGTCAGTGCTCAAGAATCAAAAGCTGAGACAGAGCAAGCGTGTTACTTGCCAACGCAGTCAAATGTGGCGTATTCGGCGATAGCCGAGCTGCCGGTCGGCAGCCCAAATGAAGTACTGGCCTACGGTGATGGCCCATTTCAATTTGGTGAGCTTTGGTTACCCACCAGTTCTACCGATACAGACGCGAGCAATGAACCGGTTCGGCGTCACCCATTAGTCGTGCTGGTGCATGGCGGCTGTTGGTTAAACTCGTTTGATATTCGTCATACTCATGCCTTGAGTACCGCGTTAGCGCAAGCTGGCTACGCCGTCTGGTCGGTAGAATATAGGCGTACAGGCGATCAAGGCGGCGGTTGGCCGGGTAGCTTTGATGACATTAAAGCGGCTATCGAATATTTGCCTGAATTGTCAGAGTATCCCGTTAAAACTAATCGAGTCGCTCTCGCCGGTCACTCGGCTGGAGGGCATCTAGCCTTGCTCGCCGGTGCGGATAGGCTGTACGACTTTAGTGCGGTAATCGGCTTAGCCGCGATCGTTGATCTTGAAAAATATTCGCAAGGTGAAAACAGTTGTCAGCTAGCAACGCCTAAATTTATGGGCGGAACGCCTGCCGGGTTTCCAAAGCGCTACAACGAGGCTAACCCCGCAACACTAAATTTGCATGAATCGACCATCTTGCTACACGGTAGCCTCGACTCTATTGTGCCAGTAGCCCATGCTCAAACATCAACCGCGAGTCGGCGTATAATCGAAGGAGGCGGGCATTTTGATATGATTCACCCAGGCACTGCGTCTTACCAAATACTATTGCAAGAGCTTGCCAAAGCATTTGCCGAGAAGGGCTAAGCGATGACCATTCCTAAGGCCGTGTTGGCGCTCGACGATAGTGACTCTCTAAAGCATAAACGAGGCGAATTTTTACTGCCCAAGAATACCGTTTACATGGACGGAAATTCGCTTGGCCCATTGACACGGGCGGCCAAGGCCCGTGTCGCTGAAGTTGTCTCTAAGCAATGGGGCGATGACCTGATTCATAGTTGGAACAAACATCAATGGATCGATTTACCACTCAAGGTTGGGAATAAAATAGCGCCGCTTGTAGGCGCGGCATTAGGTCAAGTTATCGCCTGCGATTCTACCTCGGTGAATCTATTTAAGGTGCTAGCGAGTGCCTTGGCGCTCAACCCAACTCGGCACATTGTCTTGTCGCAACAAGACAATTTCCCGACTGATCTATACATGGCCCAAGGCTTATCTGAGCTATTAGGGCGAGCACGTTGTGATTTGAAGTCGGTGACCGAAGATCAACTGATTGACAATCTTGATGACTCGGTTGCGGTGTTAATGTTAACCCAGGTGAATTTTCGTACTGGCGGCGTGCATGACATGGCTAAGCTAACTGAGTTAGCTCATAAAAAGGGTATCTTAGTTATTTGGGATTTAGCTCATAGTGCGGGTGCGTTGGAAGTGTTCCTGGATGATTGCAAGGTCGATTTTGCCGTGGGCTGCGGTTACAAATATCTTAATGGTGGCCCAGGAGCACCGGCGTTTATTTATGCTGCGCAACGGCATCATGCAAAAATGACGCAGCCTTTAAGTGGTTGGATGGGGCATAGTTCGCCCTTCGCATTCGATCACGACTATCAAGCGGGTGACTCGATGCTGAGGTTTCTCACTGGCACGCCAAACATTCTATCGCTGGTCGCGTTGGATGCCGCGCTTGACGTATTCTCAGGCCTTGCCTTGGGCGAACTAAGATCTAAATCGATTGCCTTGAGCGAGCTATTTATTGAACGAATTGATGCTACCTCGAGCTTGAATGATTTAGAACTAGTCTCTCCCCGAAATTCAGAACATCGAGGCAGCCAATTGGCTTATCGACACTCTCACGCGTTCGCGATAAGTCAGGCGTTAATTGACCATCATGTTGTGGTCGATTTTCGTGCCCCCGATATTATTCGCTTTGGTTTTACCCCTCTTTACCTGCGCTATCAAGATGTCTGGAACGCGGTTGAAATTTTAATTTCAATCGTTGAAAAAAAACTCTATACCAATGATAAGTACTTAGGTGATAAGTGCTTAGGCCGAAATAAAGTGACTTAACGACGTCACGGATTAAATACTGTTTTTGGCGCTGATTGAAGGTTATTATGAAGGACCTGCTAGCTTACTGTTTAAGGGCGTCTGGCAGAGCAACTAATAATTATAAAAGGAAGTAATAATGACTGATCCAAGTACCACCCCAAACCCCTAAACCCCACCAAATTCATCTGTACAAGCAAACTTTGATGGCGCGATGATTGCGTGTCGAGGTTGCTCAAATGAGTTGCACATACACGCGATCGTGTGTCCGCATTGCGGTTTATCGCAACGAAGTCGCCCTTACAAAAATAAGAATATTGCCGGCGTGTTGGCGATGTTGTTCGGCGCTTTTGGTGTGCATCGGTTCTTCTTGGGGTAATGGTGGGGCTTATTTTATTTGCTAACCTTTTGGACTGGCATACCGAGTATTATTAGCTTTGTCGAAGCCATTGTATTTTGGTGTTCGAATGTTACCTTCTGGGATGTTAAATATAACGATGGCAAACCGGCTAACCCGAGTGAACAAACCGGCGCCGGTGTCATTGTTCTCATCGTCATTGTGGTCGGTTTCGTTGGCGTGGCGATCATCGGAATATTGGCGGCTGTCTCGATTCCGGCGTATCAAGACTACACAATCCGGGCTAAGGTTTCTCAGGCACTGGTTGAAACCAGTGAGCGCAAGGCTAAAATTCAACAGTACTACCTAGAAAACAATGAACTTCCTGGCAACAATAGTGATATCGGCGTTGATAGCGATACGCTTAGTTCAGGCCACACGGCTGAGCTAAGCGAGCAAGGTTTCACCATTACCTACGTAGATCAAACGAACAGCTATGTTGACGGTAAGACAATTGAATTTCGAGCCTTTCTCGACGAAGGTACGTTCGCTTGGGATTGTACTGGCGGCACAGTCTCTGATCAGCACAGGCCATCTCAGTGTCGCGCTTCTCGTTAGCCTTCGTTAGTTTATAGAGCCGTGCCGATAGCCTCATCGACTTGATCATCGATGAGGCTTTTTTATACCTGCTCTCATTATTACTCTGATAGTAGCGGTGTAATTCTCTCAACTAGACTTGCTTAACTAGAGCTGCTTAACTAGGCTACCGTCAATTTAGCGGTATTCAGTAAGAGCTTTGCTCGTTTACGGCATTGCCATTGGGTGAGCATTTGGTCTAAGCGGTTGTCTTCAGGTAAATTGTCGTTTTTAAGCAATTCATAATGACCAAAAGAGAATGGCGTTAGATGCAGCGCGTCACACACATGGCTGACCAGTCGAGCTAAGCCTGCTGGCACCAAGACACAGCGGGCGGGTTTTGCGTTTGTTGCCATTTCTTTTGGGCTCAGTGCCATTAAGTATTGCCTTAGGGTCATTGTTTTGGTGCCACCTAGCTCGTAGATTCTTTGTTTGCTTTGTAAGACGACCGTCGGGTCACCGTTTAACGCGATGTTAGCAATCGCTTTGCCTAAATCATTCGCATTGATGGGTGCGACTAAGCGGTTTGCATTACGTGGGACAAAATGAACCGGCCACTTGGCGACGCGCCTAAACCATTTAGCCCCGTAGCCACCTTCACCATCGACAATAGAAGGGCGAACTAAATGCCAATCGCCCCGGCTTTTTACCAATGCTTGTTCGCCTCTCTTTTTGCTTGTCAAGAAACGGCTTTTGGCGGGATGGTTTAATCCTAGAGCTGAAACGTGTATAAATCGGATACCGCGCTCGGCACAGGCCTTTGCCATGGTTTCAACCGCAATATGGTGTACTTGCTCGTACGATTCGTCCCAGCGCTGGCGAAGAATACCAACGGTGTTAACCAGCACATCAATGCCGTCTAAGACCACATCCCATTGAGGGTCGGTGGCGAGCGTGTGCAGGCGAACTTGCTTTTCGTTTTTCGGGCTCAGAGCGGTTTGCGCTCGTCGTGTGCCGATCCAGACATCCGTGTCGACATTTTTCAAAGCCTCAACAACGTGCCTGCCAATAAAACCGTAACCGCCTAGAACGAGCACACGGCTTGCCTTGTTTGGCCGCTTGCTTAGAGTGCCGCTGTTGGCTCGGATAATATTGCTTCTCAGAATATCGTCTATGCAAACGTTTAAGCTGGTATTGGGGTAGGTGTTTATGGCCGTTTTCATATGTTCTCCGTTGTTTGAGAGCATAGAATAGGGTGGTGTTAGGGGCTCAAACTTCCTGTTTTATATTTCTTGAATAAAGATAAGTAAATCTCTTTAAAATCAGTCGTTTAAAACTATTCTAGTTTATAGATTAGGACGAATTAGCGGTTTTCTTTACGGTAGCCTGCGGGCGATTGCCCTGTGATTTCTTTAAATGCGGTGTAGAAGTTTGATTGTGATTTAAAGCCGGTCATCATACTCACAGACAATACTGACGCGCTGGTCTGGCTTATTAATAGCTTTTTAGCGGCATCGATTCGATGCTGGCGTACAAATTTCGGAAAGCCACAACCATGCTGGGTATTGATTAATTCGGAGAGCTGATGGGTCGACAGTTCTAAGAGATCAGCAACAATGGCTAAGCTAAGGTCTTCGTTTTCGTAATGCTTGCCATTGATCATCAGCTCATCTAATTCGGCAATTTTGAGCGGTGTATCTACCCCTTGCAGTTTCGATTTTGCGTACGCTATTTCAGTGATCAGCATGATGTCGCTGAGAAGTTCCGGAAAAATCAGCAAGGCCGCTACGATCAGCATCATGGCTAAGGAAATCGCGTTAGAGTAGCTTAAATAGAATATGCTCGCGTCGAGATACGGAAGAGATAAACCGAGAACAAGCGCCACTAATGCCATGACGGCGAACATGCCAAAGAAAAAAAACTCGAATTTATAACGGCTCCGTTGATCTTTTAATTTATAGAGAATACAGGCAAACCAAAAGGTGTACGCGGTGCCGAATAGAAACGCGTAGCCTGGAATCATTTCTATGGCCAGAGCGAAGCTTGCAACTGGCGCAATGACATGCAGTGCATCGAACCAACGGTATTGAACATTGGGGAAAAGCACTTCACGGCCAAAGAAGAAAAAAGTCGGCGGTATAATGACTAAGATGGTTCCGTAAACGCGCGATGACAATAGATCAGTGCCTTGGGTAAAGAATAAGTAGTGAGCATATTGCAAGCTAGCTAGGCTCAGTAGCATTGCCGTACAAGCCAGTCTACCAGCGTTGCTCTTGCGCATATCGTCTAGAAAAAACACATAAGCGAAGAGTAAAATAATGGCGCTAACAAGGCTGAAACCGGTCAATAAAGCACTTATTTGATAGCTGAGAGTTGAGATTGTCATTGCCGTAGTTCGTCTTTATTCGCTGGTTTAGTGTGTGTCGGCTCAAGGTTTAAGTTTCTTGATTGTCGAGGCTGAAGTGTCTCGAGAGCTGACGACATCTTATTGATTAATTCTATCAGTAAAACTAACGGCAACGATAACACGCTAATATTTGCCCAATAAATATTCTGAATCATGGCTTGAGCGCTCGATAGGCCGCGTACTTCGGGTGGTGCGTAGGCTGACATAAGCTTTTAGCTAATATGGTGTTTGTTAGCTGTCTAGCTAGGCTTTAATTTTTTTTAATAAATTCTTGATGAAAAAATGCGACTATTTAGTAATTGCGATCATCTTATAAGGGTTAGGTATTATCAAAGACGTTAGAAATTACTTTGAAGCTGACCTCAATTCGAAAAAATATTAGAAGAATAAATTAAGGAAACCCAATGAAAAAAATTCTATTAAGCGCTGTGTGCGCGGCGGTATTAAGTGCTTGTGGAAACGCTGATCAAGCGTCTACAGAGCCCCGCGTATCAACAACACAAGGTGTGGCTAAAGCGGCGCTGAACCAAGCTGAAGCTGTATCAGGTATAGAAACGGCCAATTTTGATACGAATGTTCGGCCCCAAGACGATCTGTTTCGAGCAATAAATGGCAAATGGTTGGCCGAATTTGAGTTGCCTGCTGATAAGTCTAATTACGGTTCATTTACCAAGCTCGGCGAGCAATCTCGTAGCGATGTTAAAGCGATTATCGAAGAAGCATCACAGGGTGACGCGCCGGCTGGGTCTGATGCGCAAAAAGTGGGTGACCTCTATAAGAGCTTCATGAACGTCGAACTACTCAATGAGATCGGGGTCAAACCCCTAGTTCCTGAGTTTGCCAAGATCGACGCGATTCAAAATACGTCAGACTTGTCTGAATACATTGCTTATGCACAAATGATGAGCCGTGCGCCGTTTAATGTGTATGTGTATATCGATGACAAACAGCCTGACACGCACATCACTCATATGAACCAGGGTGGTTTAGGCTTACCGAGCCGTGACTCCTATTTAAAAGACGACGAAAAGACGGCCGACATTAAAGCCAAGTATTTGCTGCACATTGCTAAAATGGCGGAGTTGGCTGGTTTGAGTAACGGCGCTGAGATGGCCACCAAGGTGATGAATGTTGAGACTCAGCTTGCCACCAGTCACTGGACCAAAGAGCGTCGACGTGACCCTGTCGCAGGCTATAACAAACGCTCGTCGGCTGAACTGCAAGCATTGATGCCAAACCTGGATTGGGCGCGCTGGAAGAAAGCCGCCATGCTTGAGGCGATGGGCGATGTGATTGTTGCTCAACCTGACTTTCTAGAAGCGGTAAACGAAATGTTGGTGAGTGTTCCACTCGATAGTTGGAAGGCATATTTTAAGTGGCACATGGTTAGCGGCGCGGCTGACTATATGAACGCCGAGTTAGATCAAGAAAACTTTAATTTCTTTCGTGGTGTTCTCAGTGGTGTTGAACAACAAGAGCCTCGTTGGAAGCGTGGCGTGAGTACACTAAACGGGGTCTTGGGCGAGGTGATTGGCAAGCTATACGTCGCCAAACACTTTACACCGCAAGCCAAATCAGAGATGACGACCTTGGTCGAAAATTTAAGAACGGCGTATGGTGAAGGCATTAATGGCCTCGACTGGATGGGCGAAGAAACTAAGGCTCAAGCCTTAGACAAGCTCGCTAAGTTCACACCCAAGATTGGTTATCCTGAGAAGTGGAAAGACTATTCAGCACTGCAAGTTTCCTCGGATGACCTATTCGGTAATATGAGGCGTGCAACCTTAGTAGAGACTCGGCGCAATCGCACTAAGTTGGGTCAACCGATTGATCGTACTGAATGGTTTATGAACCCGCAAACGGTCAATGCTTATTATAATCCGGTCGCCAATGAGATTGTGTTTCCAGCCGCTATTCTTCAACCACCCTTTTTCAATTTAGACGCCGATGTGGCGGTTAATTATGGCGCTATAGGCGCGGTGATTGGGCACGAAATGGGCCACGGCTTTGATGATTCAGGCTCACAATATAATGGCGATGGTAAGCTCAGTGATTGGTGGACTGCGAATGATCGTAAAGAATTTGAAGCCCGTGCAGGCAAATTAGTTTCGCAATACAATGACTTTAAAGTATTAGGTGATGTCAGCGTAAACGGTGAGTTCACTCAAGGCGAGAATATTGGCGACCTTAGCGGCTTAACTATTGCGTATAAAGCTTATAGATCGACACAAAAAGGCAAGACCGATAAAGTTATTGATGGCTTAACGGGCAATCAGCGTGTTTTTGCTGGGTGGGCTCAAGTCTGGGCACGGAAGTATCGAGATGAAGAATTACGTCGACGTATAGAGACAGACCCGCATTCTCCATCAGAGTTTCGTGCCAACGGAACGGTCTCAAATATGCCAGAGTTTTATGAGGCGTTTAATGTTAAGCCCGATGATAAAATGTACGTAAAACCTGAAGATAGAGTCAAGATTTGGTAGCTCATGCCAAGCCCAAAAAAGGAGAGCCTAAGCTCTCCTTTTTTTATGCCTATAGTAACGGTCTGACCGGCTAAGTTTGTGGCGCTAGTTGCAGACGGTTTTCTAAGAAACTAATGATCTCATTAGACTCGTACATCCAGCGAACCTTGCCTTGTTCTTCAATACGCAAACAGGGCACCTTTACTCGACCACCACCGGTTTCTAAATCGGATCGGTGCTGGTGGTTCTTATTGATATCTCGAGCGTCAACAACAACCCCTAGCTTATGAATCGCTCGCCGAGTTTTGGTGCAAAACGGGCAGGCGAAAAATTGGTATAAAGACAAACCTTGCATTGCCAATTGTGCCTTGGCTTGGTCGGCCTCTGAGCGTTGAATCGCTTTAGGGCGAGATATCCAATCGAAAAATACGATGATTAGCCCAAGCCCATTACGGGCGCCTTTTAAAATAAGAGATTTGAATGACATTGGAATAGAGTGTAATGCGAGTGGTATTGATAGCAGCTGCGCAGTCTACTCGTATTTTAAGTTTGAAAGAATAGCTATTATACTATCTAAGCCATTTTTGGCTTGTAACCAGCACGCAATAGCGATAACGTGAGCGCCGAACCACTTTGAGCATAAAATTATGTCAGAACAAGATAGAAATAACCCTCTGCACGGCGTTGGCCTTGATGAAATGTTTGCCCAATTACTGCGCCATTACCATTGGGAGATTTTGTCTGAGCAGCTAAAGTTTAAATGTTTAGAGAATCACCCTAGCTTTGCGGCGACCACCAAGTTTTTGAAGAAAACACCCTGGGCCAGAGAAAAGGCTGAAGCGTTTTATTTATATCGATTTAAGCAATTGCC
>JALZVW010000118.1 GCA_023301745.1 Arenicella sp.
AATACCTAATAGATTAAAATTAGAAGCCTTCGAAGCCCTAGCACTGTGGAATAGCGGTATTTTAGGATATATTCGCACACAAGAATTTACCATAGTGCTTTTGCTGCATTTATATAAGCGCTATCAGCTACGAGCCGTTAATTATGACCACATTGATAATGATCGCCATTGCGCTTTTTTGTGCAGGCTCCATAACCTACGCTTATGCCTATCGAGGTCAAGCTCGTTGGGCTGGCTTTGGCGAGTACATTCGTAAAGGTTGGCCTATTTTCACCCCGTTCAATTGTTTGCTGTATCTATTTACGGCATCGAAAGCTCGGCCGGCCATCATGGACATGACACAATTTCCTGAGCTTAAGGAGCTAGAAGAGAACTGGGAGATGATTCGTGAAGAAGCCCTAGAACTGATGGCTGAAGGCGGCTTTGATCAAATTGCCGACAAAGATTCGGCGTCATATTACGATATCGGCTTTCGCACCTTCTACAAATACGGTTGGACTAAGTTTTATGTTAACTGGTACGGCTACACTCACGAGTCAGCGAAACGCACGTGCCCAAAAACAGTCGAGCTTTTAAGCAAAATACCGCAAGTCAACGGCGCTATGTTTTCGGTATTACCTCCTGGTGGCCAACTAACCCGTCATTTAGACCCTGTAGCATGTTCATTGCGCTACCATTTAGGGCTAGATACACCCAATGATGACAAATGCTATATCAGCGTTGATGACCAAGAGTACTCTTGGCGTGACGGAGAGCCGCTGTTATTCGATGTCACCTTTTTACACTTCGCCCATAACGATGCACACAAACCAAGGTTAATTTTAATGTGTGACATCGAGCGGCCCATGTCTCTCATTGGTCGACTCCTAAACTGGCCATACAAGCTATTGATGCGCGCAACGGTTGTGCCCAATACAGATGAAGATAAGCGTGGCTTTGCTAATAAAACCTTCAGTACGCTGGTGCCGTTATTAGATAAGTCAAAACGCTTAAAAGAAACCAATTTGCCAGCGTACAAGGCCTTGAAATACACCGTCAATGGCACCTTGATGCTGATCCTTGCTGGCTTAGTTTGGTTGGTTTTGAAGTTCTTTATATGGTTATTCTAGAATCGTGTTAAGCCATAACGTAGTTCAACCGACATGTTCAACCGCACGAGGCAGAGTCACGGCCTTGCCTTAGGTGATACTTTCATTGAAAATTGAGCATGAAACTTTTTACTAAATTCAGGCTAATATAAGGTCGAACAACTGAGTAACCACATCACATGACCGAAAACTCAAAGCAAGGCGATTCGCAAGCAACACTTCACGATCAACTCACCGATAGCAGTAAATCGGCCTTTACTCGATATCAAGAGCTTGCTCTTGGGTCTGATAGTATTTGGTATCTAATCAAGTACGAATTAATCATGTTGTTCGCTTCTTGGGTTCCTGGAGCACTTGGCCTGGTGCTACGAAAAGCCTTATACCCAATACTTATGGGCAAGGTTGGCAGTAATGTCGTGTTTGGGCAAGGCGTCACGATTCGCCATGGCCTTAAAATCACCATTGGTGATGGCGTAATCATCGATGACGGTGCGGTGCTTGACGCAAAAGGTGGTGGAAACACCGGCATTGTTATTGACGATTGCACCATTATCAGCCGCAATGTGGTTCTATCATGCAAGAACGGAGACATTGCCATCGGATCTAATTGCACCGTGGGTATCAATACACTGGTCCATGCTATGGAAGGCAGTAATGTTGCTATTGGTGATAACGTGTTGATCGGTGCTTTTTGCTATTTCATTGGTAGCGGCCCCTACGGAACCGAGAGCTTAGAACTACCGTTCAAGAAACAAGGAATGATTCCGCAAGGAGGCATAGCCATTGCTGATAACGTGTGGTTTGGCAGCCATGTTCAAGTACTTGATGGCGTGAAGGTCGAATCAGGGTCAATTATAGGTGCCAGTACCGTCGTAAATAAAGACGTTGGCGAGTTTGATATCGTCGCTGGCGTGCCAATGAAAGTATTAAAAAATCGAAAAGTTAACGCTTAACGAGGCATAACGATTGTCAGTAATGATCAAATACACGAATATAAAAAATGATTAAAGCATTATTTATATTACTTATTGGTGTTTACCAACGGTTTTTATCACCGATAAAGGGCTTTAATTGTGCTCACCATAGGCTGCACAGTGGTGATACCTGTTCAAACGCGATCAAAAAAATCATCAAAGAACAACCTCTCATAGACTTGCCAAAGTTATCTCGCGAGCGTTTCAGAGAATGTAAAAACGCCTCAATTGAACTGGCAGAACAACGAACAAGCTCACTGCACCGCGCTGACCTTGCTTGCGATATCGGTTGTATTGACATTGATGTTGTCGGATGTTTTGGCGACACGCAATCCCCTGATTGCGGCAATACCCTCAGCCATCCCTGCGACCTGTGCATCGAATTCCCTAGATTAAAACGACGCACCCAGGTAATTATTTTAGTTATCATCGCGAGCATCGGTTTAGCGACAGCCTACTATTACGGCAGCCAAATAACGAAGCTTGAAGTTTCTCAACTTGCCAGTTCGCAACGCAGTGATGGGCTTTTCGAAAAACTGTTGAGTCGTGATGCCCCATCATTAAGGGCTGTCGCATTCACACAAAGCCAAAAATTTCACTCGCCAGTTGTCGAGGGCTCTGGCCTACAGAGCGGCCGAGTTCTGATTTTGAGTTTCCCAAGCGCGCTGCCAATAGAGCAGTTGAGCCGCCTAGAACTTCAAGATGCGCGATTTTCAGTAGCCCGAAATTTAGTTGTTGTTGGTCAAACCATTGAGATCATCGAGCAACCCAAAATGTTCGGTAATGGCAAACGATTTAAGTATCGATTTAAATCTCGATGGGGGTTTTAGTTCAGGCTAGGTTTTATCTAGGCGATATTCAGCCGACCGCGCATGGCCAGTTAGAGACTCACCACGAGCCAGTACCGAGGCATGTTTGCCAATCGACTGAGCGCCTTCACGAGACACCTTAATCATGCTGGTGCGCTTCTGAAAATCATAAACACCCAGCGGTGAGGCAAACCGAGCGGTGCCAGCGGTTGGCAACACATGATTGGGGCCGGCGCAATAGTCACCTAAAGACTCAGCGCTATATGGGCCAATAAAAATAGCCCCTGCATTGCTGATTTCATGCGCCAAGTCATCAGCATCTTCGGTAAAAATCTCTAAGTGTTCAGCGGCGATCTCATCCGCAATGTCGATTATCAAACGGCGTGTTTGAGCGATAATAATGGCACCATTACGTTTCAGTGATTGTTGAATAATGTCGGCGCGTTCCATGCTTGGCAATAACTTATCGATAGACTGCTGCACACGCTCGGCCACCAACTCGCTTTGGGTTAACAAGATTGATTGAGCCACTTCGTCGTGCTCCGCTTGAGCAAATAAGTCCATTGCTACCCAATCTGGGTTAACAGACTCATCGGCAATAACAAGCACTTCCGACGGGCCAGCGATCATATCAATACCGACCTTACCAAACACTTGCTTCTTAGCTGTGGCAACAAAGATATTGCCCGGGCCGGTAATTTTATCGACGGCGGGAATCGTTTTGGTACCATACGCTAAAGCCGCAATCGCTTGCGCCCCGCCCACTCTAAACACTCTATCAACGCCCGACATCAGTGCCGCGGCCAGCACCATGTCGTTGAAGTCTCCATTCGGAGTCGGAGAAACCATAATCAGCTCTTTAACGCCAGCCACCTTAGCTGGAACCGCGTTCATGATCACTGACGACGGGTAAGTCGCTTTGCCGCCAGGAACGTAGACGCCGACACGCTTCATCGGGGTTACTTTTTGGCCAAGCTCTGTACCGTCAGCCTCGGTGTAACTCCAAGACTCAGCAAGTTGCTTTTCATGATAGAGCCGCACACGTTCAACCGCATACTCTAAGGCTTCACGTTGTTTGGGGTGAATATTCTCCAGCGCTTGGCTTAGCCGAGCTGGTCGTACTTCTAAACCACGGGCTTCGACATCAAAATTGTCAAACTGCTGGGTGTATCGAAATAGCGCTTGATCCCCCTGCGCAACAACGTCGCTGATCACACCAGCAACAACTTCCTGAACACCGGACTCTAAGGTGTCGTCTCTATTCAATAGAGAATGAAGTTCTGTCGCGAAATCGGCGTCAGAAGACTTGAGCTTCTTCATCATCACATTCATGACAGCTCACCTACTCGCTTTCAATAACAGTTGAAAGCTGTGCAACCAATTCAGAAATAACAGCGTGTTGTACCCGCATAGACGCCGCATTGGCAATCAAGCGGCACGAACTATAAGCAACGACTTCTTTAGCAACCAGATTATTGGCTTTTAATGTGCTGCCGGTTTCGACTAAGTCAACAATTTCATCGGCCAGACCGACTAACGGTGCTAACTCCATCGCGCCGTAGAGTTTAATAATTTCAGCCTGAATTCCCTGAGACTGATAGTACTGCTTTGCCGACTTGACATATTTGGTCGCCACTCTCAAACGTTTCTGTGTTTTCGGGCGATCGGCATCTTCAGCACGAACAGCCGTCATCAAACGACATTTCGAATATTGCAAATCAAGTAATTCGCACAGGCCTTCGCCGCCATGTTCAAGCAAGCCATCTTTGCCAACAATGCCAACGTCTGCGGCACCGAATTGAACATAGGTTGGCACATCAGTCGCACGAATAATAACGCACTGTAAATCATCGCGACTGGTTTCAAAAATCAATTTTCGACTGGTAAACGGATCATCTTTTAGAGAGATGCCAATTTGCTCAAGTAACGGCAAGGTCTGTTTAAGAATACGGCCCTTGGAAAGCGCTAAGGTAATCATGGATTGCTCAATTGGTAGAGTTTCTATTTAACGAGTTCTTGCAAGGCTAAATCTTTGTCCCACACATGACCCGGTACACGACGAATATTAGCACCTAAACGTGACAATTTTTCTTCAATGCTCTCGTAACCACGATCGATATGGTAGATACGGTCAATCACGGTTGGCTTGTCAGCCATTAATGCCGCTAGGACCAGGCTCGCCGATGCTCGTAAATCAGTTGCCATTACCGGTGCGCCGCGTAATTTATTGCGCCCGGTTATAAATGCGGTGTTGCCTTCGAGGTCTATTTGCGCGCCCATTCGTTGCAGCTCTTGGACATGCATAAAACGGTTTTCAAAAATATTTTCAACCACCTTACTATTGCCGCTGGCAAGCGCATTCATGGTAACAAATTGAGCCTGCATGTCGGTCGGAAATGCCGGATGCGGCGCAGTATAAATATCCACCGCTTTGGGTTGATTGCCGTGCATGTTTAGCTCAATGCTATCGCCATCAAGTGTTATGTCTGCACCCGCCTCAACTAGTTTATCGAGCACCGCATCAAGATAGGTAGCGTCAGTTGCCCGCGCTTTAACTCGGCCTCTCGTCACCGCGCCAGCAACAAGGTAAGTGCCAGTTTCAATTCGATCAGAAATAACCGTATGGCTTGCATCGTGCAATGAATCAACACCTTCAATGACTAACTCAGAACTACCTGCGCCCGACACCTTTGCGCCCATTGCATTGAGGCAATTGGCTAAATCAACAATTTCAGGTTCACGCGCAGCATTCTCAATAACCGTGGTGCCTTGAGCTAAGGCGGCGGCCATCATCAGATTTTCAGTGCCCGTTACCGAGACCATATCCATAAAAATGCGTGCACCTTGCAAGCGATCACAAGTCGCTTTGATGTAACCGTCTTCGATAACCACCTTGGCGCCCATCGCTTCTAAGCCTTTAATGTGAAGGTTCACCGGGCGAGAGCCAATAGCACAGCCGCCGGGCAATGAGACTTCAGCATGACCTAAGCGAGCCACTAACGGCCCTAACACTAAAATAGAGGCGCGCATGGTTTTGACTAAATCGTATGGCGCTCGACTTTGGTTCAAACCACTCGCATCAGCACAGATTTTCATGCGCTCGTCGATTTCCATCTCGACACCCAAGTACGAAAGCAAGCTCATAGTGGTGGTGATGTCTTGCAGGTGTGGCACATTGCTGAGTGTCAACTTGCCATCAACCAGCAATGACGAAATCAAAATCGGCAGTGCGGCATTTTTAGCGCCGGAAATGATTACTTCGCCGTCAAGCGGGCCCGCACCGGTTACGATCAGTTTGTCCATGTCTCTGGAGTTCCTTCAGTAAAAACGCATTAAGCGTATTGATTAGGCGCTTTGGCCAAGAGTATCTTTAAGCTCGCCTGCTTCATACATCTCAGTGATGATATCGCAGCCGCCAATAAATTCGCCGTTAATATACAACTGAGGGATAGTCGGCCAGTTTGAGTATTGCTTAATGCCGTCACGTATTTGGTCGTTACTGAGCACGTCAACGGTTACGAATTCAGCATCTAAAGCCGTTAAAATTTGTACCGATTTGCCAGAGAAACCACATTGTGGGAAATTGGCATTGCCCTTCATGAACAACACAACTTTGTTGTCAGTTACGGTTTGCTTAATTTGATCTTGCATGCTTGTTTGTTCAGTCATTTTGTTTACCTCTCTTAGGCGTTAAAAATAGGCGTTAAAAACTTAGGGGTTAAAAATAAATCAGGCGTCTAAATCTCAATTTAACGAATCAGATATATACGCGATATAATGGTCTAGAAACAGTAATCTTTCGCCCGAGCCGACGATTTACAAAAAATCTTAAGCCTCTGACGGGGTCATCTTAAGCCTCTGACGGGGTCAAGGTTTTCATCGATAAGGCGTGTACCTCTGCTTTCATCTTGTCGCCCAGCGCGGCATACACCAATTGGTGACGTTGAATACGCGACTTACCTTCAAATTCGGCGGCCACAATGTTGGCTTCGAAATGATGCCCATCGCCTTCAACCGTTACTTGCGCGCCGTCGAAGCCAGACTCAATCCAATTTTTTAGTTGCTCAGGAGTAACCATAGTTCGTTTTTCTCTAGTAGAAGAATTAATGGGCGATAGAATACCCGAAAGCCAATGTTTCAGCCAGTTCCAGCAGGTGATTGCGAGATTAATATTTGCTTATGTGGGCCTCGGCTATTTGAGACTAAACCAGGCTAAGAATCTCGCAGTTTATAACCGCTTTTGAGCATTGAGACACAAATCACGGTCAACGCCCCTGCCGCGCTCGTCATCACCGCGAGACTCAACAAAATTGATTGATCTGATTGTCCAAAGAAACCATAACGAAAACCATCAATCATATAGAAAAACGGGTTAGCTTTAGATATTTCATACCAAAACGGCGGCAATGATTTAATTGAATAGAATACGCCACTCAAGAACGTTAACGGCACAATCAAGAAGCTTTGAAAAGCAGCAATTTGGTCGAACTTCTCAGCCCACATCCCGGCAATTAAGCCCAAGCTAGCCATTACGTAACTGCCTAAAATAGCGAAGGCAATCACCACAAAGATATTTTCAACGGGCACTTCAACATAAAAGTACGCCAACAAAAACACCCCAACACCGACAGCTAAGCCTCTTAAAACAGCCGCGCCAACATAGGCTAGAAACATCTCTAAGGCCGAGAATGGTGGCAACAGGATAAACACAATGCTCCCCATTACTTTTGATTGAATCAAGCTCGACGAGGTATTCGCGAAGGCATTTTGTATGACCGCCATCATCAGCAAGCCTGGAATTAGGAATGCGGTGTATTTCACGCCCGGAAAGACTTCAACCCGCCCCTCTAATACATGACCAAAGACCAGTAAATACAATAATGCGGTGACCACCGGGGCTAATACGGTTTGCATCCAAACCTTACGCCAACGGGTCACTTCTTTACCCAGTAAAGTATACGTTGCCACCCAATTCATGACTGGCCTCCTTGTTGCGCGCCGGTCATTCGAACAAACACGTCCTCCAAACTATCACTGAGCACCGAGACATAATCGATACTAATTGAGGCGGCTCTTAGCCGATCTAATATCTCCATGACAGAATCACTGTCTCGGCGAATAGTCAGCTCGACTTCATTGCCCTCTAAACGGGCCACTCGGTCTTGATATTCAAGCGGAATAGTCTCGATAGGATGCGTCGCTCGAACTAATAATTTACTACCAAGGCCTCGGGCCAACAAGTCTTCCTTGGTTTCTAAGGCTAACAGTTGGCCTTTATCGATAATCGCAATGCGGTCACATAGCTCTTCGGCTTCTTCTAAATAATGCGTAGTAAGCACGATCGTATGCCCTTCATTATGAAGGCGGCGAACAAAACGCCACATCGATTGTCTCAGCTCAACATCAACGCCAGCGGTAGGTTCATCGAGAACCAACACTTGGGGTTTATGAACTAAGGCTTGGGCGATCAACACTCGGCGCTTCATGCCGCCAGACAGTTTACGCATATTTGAGTCAGCTTTATCACTCAGGCCTAGCTGATCAAGCAACTCGTTGATCCATTGATCGTTATTGCGTATGCCAAAGTACCCAGATTGGAACACCAAGGTTTCGCGAACCGTAAAAAAGGGGTCCATTACAATTTCTTGTGGTACAACCCCGAGGTTCATACGCGCTTGGCGGTAATCTTTCTCAACATCAGAGCCAAGAATTGAAATACTTCCTCCATTGACCTTTAATAAGCCGGCAATCGCGCTTATCAGCGTCGATTTACCCGCACCATTAGGCCCTAGAAGGCCAAAAAACTCCCCTTTGTGGATATCAAAACTAACGTCTTTTAACGCTTGCAGGTCGCCATAATTTTTACTGACACCGCGCAGCGAGATCGCAAGGGAGCCGTCATCACTAGATTTCATTTCTTGAACCAAGATTATTCTCAGAATGGTTTAATCATTATATAAAGCGCCGCCAAAGAGCGCGCCTTGATCGAATTCACGTTGTTCGAAACAAGAAATATGCGCAAAAATGGACACAAAAAAGGCGAGCCAAGCTCGCCTTTCGAGATACTACGGTGAAGTATAACGCTTAACGCGCGTTTTTACCGCGAAGGTCATCAGTCAAACCATCTATACCTTTCTCTTTAAGCGTCAAGGCAAAGCTTGAGCGGTAAGTACGTATAAAATCAATGCCAGCAACATCTAAATTATAGGCTCTCCAGCGAGTATCTCGGCGATTACTCATTGATAAAACGATCGAATATTCTTCACCCGACGCCGATACTAGCTTAGCTTTAATTTTAACCTTGTCGGCTCCTGGAGCTAGGTTGACAGGTTCATACAACACCTGTTCTTTGCCGGTCGCGTTCAATAAGCCAGTAGCATAGCTCTGTAGTAAAAACGTTTTGAATTCTTCGACAAACGCACTCTTTTGCTCGGCCGTGGCTTTGCTTGCGACCTTTTTACCGAGAATCAAGTCCGCCATACGTGGTACGTGTAAAACAGGAATCAAGGTTTCGTCCAACATGTCATATAAAGCTTGATTGTCCGCTTTATATGCATCTCGATTATCGTGAAGCTTAGCGACCATATCGTCAACCGTTTGGCGAACAACGTCCTGCGGGCTCTGCATAGCCTGCGCAGAGCTCAAGCCTATATATAACGCAGCGATCAATAGCGCTACCTGGCCAATAGATTGTTTTATCAATGTCATTGCGGTCTCCTTACAAAAGTCATTTACGCTACTGCCTCAAAATAAAGGCACAGCATTGCAATAAAGTAGTGAGGATAGCAAACGTTAGCTTAACCCCAGATTAATGAATGGTTACAGAGTGTGTCAGACACTTTGTGCTGGCTTGACCACACACGTTTAATATTAAGACTGTCTAGGTAGGGATAAGTTACACAAAAACAAGTTAGATTTTAAACTAAATAATCACATTGCCCTACCCAGTTAAGATAATCTGCCTATAAAGACCGTGATAACTTAAATATTATTAGATTTTTTTTAGATTCACTCTGCATTCGAATCTGAATTATCTACAATTTTCTCAAGGTTCTGATTTATCTTAAACAGCAACATCACTAATTCGGCCATCACTCTCAACGCAATAACACCGCCAAGCAGGTAGACAACGGCTTCAAATAGGCCGAAAAAACCATTTGAGAAAAAATGGCCTAACCCGGTCCAAATGACGGCCACTAAGCCTAGCCAATAGAGTGTGCGAATTAAGTTCGGCGTTAACATGTCATCAAAAAATAACACTTTACGGGGTAGAGGTTCTTTCAAAAAATCACTGATTTTTTCTAACACAAGGGATCACCAACAGAAGTTCAAATACTAAGATAGACAGTATATCTCGCCACCAGAGATACAAGGCCACTTTCATTCTAGAAACAGGTTCTTTCGATCAAGTTTAATATTTTGTTAATTCAACTCAGATTGGGTCGGTTATAGTTGCAATTGATTGACGAAAATAACACACTTGTGTCATACAGAATGTAACGCTCAAGTTACTCAGGGACTCTTTTTAATTTAATGCAAATCGAAATCGCCGCCGCCCTCGTTTTAGTGGGGTTTTTCTTGCTCATTTGGAGTGCTGACCTACTGGTCGACAATGCCTCTGAGCTGGCAGGAAATCTTGGCATATCTACGTTCTTAGTCGGCATTGTAGTCGTTGGTTTTGGTACGTCAGCACCAGAATTATTTGTGTCTGCGATGGCATCGTTAGAAGGTAAAGGAAATCTCGCGTTGGGCAATGCCTTAGGTTCAAATATTACCAATATAGGCATGGTATTAGGTTGTGCGGCGCTGGTTCGAACGCTTCCAGTGAGCCGATCAACGGCGACTCGAGACCTGCCAATTGTTTTACTCGCCGGCGTACTGGCGATACTCCTGATTCTAGATGGCTTACTCTCTTTTTTAGACGGCATACTAATGCTCGGAGTATTGATCGGCTATTTAGTATGGTCATCCACAACTCAGCAAAATCAACAGTCCACACCTAGCGCCAGTGACCCAGCTGCGAATGCGGTAAACTCTGACAATAAAAAATCGACCGCGTTTTATGCGGTGTTAACGATTTTCAGTATTGTCATATTGATGGTCGCCTCAAAGATACTCGTTACCGGCGCGGTTACCATTGCTGAATACTTTGGTGTCGGCGAGCTAATCATCGGCCTAACAATTGTCGCCATCGGCACCAGCCTGCCTGAACTCGCGGCCGCAATTGCGGCTGCACGAAAAGGTGTTCACGAGATGATAATCGGTAACATTATTGGCTCAAATGTATTTAATACACTTGGCGTACTTGGGCTGACGGGTGCGCTCCAAGCGACCGAAATAGACACAAGTGCATTGTGGCGTGACTTTCCGGTTATGTTTGCGTTTACGATACTTATGCTTATCTTTGCGCTCACCAAAGGCCGCTTTGGGCGGACACAAGGTGCAATACTACTTACTGGTTACCTCGCTTACATTGGATATTTAATATCAGTCTCAGTTTGATCTTTTGCCTCGACGGCGATACCCTTCGATCATGAAAAAAACTGCATTTCTCGACTCTGCCTATAAGGTATTGAGCATTGAAGCCGAGGCGATCACTCGACAGATTGACCAACTCGATCACACCTTCGAACAAGCCTGCCAGAGCATTCTCGACTGTGAGGGTCGAGTGGTCGTGACTGGCATGGGAAAATCCGGTCATATCGCGAGCAAAATTGCGGCGACCTTAGCGAGCACGGGAACGCCAGCGTTCTTTGTTCACCCCGGCGAAGCAAGCCATGGTGACCTAGGCATGATTACGCCAAAAGATTTAGTCTTGGCAATTTCAAACTCAGGCGAAACCTCAGAAGTACTATCGATACTGCCTATCATCAAACGCATGGGGGTCGGCCTAATCGGGCTCGCCAGTGTGCCAAGTTCGACCTTAGCGAACTTATCTGATGTCTATATAAACATTCCGGTGGAGCACGAGGCCTGCCCGATGAATTTAGCACCAACCGCAAGCACTACGGCAACCTTAGCGGTAGGCGACGCACTCGCGATCGCGGTATTAAATGCGCGTGACTTCGATGAAAGTGACTTTGCACGCTCACACCCTGGTGGCTCACTTGGCCGTCGTTTATTGCTCTACGTCGAAGATATCATGCGCAAAGGAGACGAAGTGCCACTTGTCAAAGAAACCGCCCTACTGTCAGATGCATTAGTCGAGATGTCTAGCAAAGGTCTGGGCATGACCGGCATTATCGACACTAACAATAACTTGCTTGGCATCTACACTGATGGCGACCTAAGACGCACATTAGCGGATCGAATAAGTATCGATACACCTATTTCAAAGGTAATGACCGCGAAGCCTGTCACCGCTAAACCGACCATACTTGCCGCTGAGTTGATTCGCTTAATGAAAGAAAAAAGCATTAGCGGTGTCATGGTTGTTGATGATTCGGGCGTTGTCGGCGCACTAAATATGCAAGACTTACTAAGAGCAGGTGTTTTATGATCACACTCCCTCCACTACCTTACGACGTGTCTGACGAGGTGATGGCCAAGGCATCGGCCGTTAAGTTAGCTTTATTTGACGTCGATGGTGTACTGACTGACGGCAAACTGCATTACAGTGCCGATGGCGAACAAGTAAAGGTGTTCCACGCATTAGATGGCCACGGTTTAAAAATGCTAAAATCGGCCGGCATTGATGTCGGCGTTATTTCAGCGCGTAAGTCTTTAGCGCTACAAACACGCTTGAATGACCTCGGCATTATCCATTGCTACTTAGGCGTCAACGATAAACGAGCCGTGTTTGATCAATTGCTAAAAGAGTTGAATTTGACTGGAGATGATTGTTGTTTTGCTGGCGATGACGTGATCGACTTGCCAGTCATGACGCAGTGCGGTTTGAAATTTTCGGTTGCCAACGGCCATTTCATTGTTCGCGATATCGCCGATTGGGTCTCTCCATTAACAGGTGGACAGGGAGCTGTGCGAGCGATCTGTGATGTATTACTCTATAGCCAAGACAGTTATCCTCTTGGCGTTACGGGTGCACAATAGTAGTGGCCAGTAACTACCTTTATCGACAACCACTGATATACGGCAACATCAAGTGAAACAACTCGAATCTCTTCTCTATATATCCATTCTAGGCTTGGTTG
>JALZVW010000119.1 GCA_023301745.1 Arenicella sp.
GCTATTGCACGATATTTTGAGAGAAATATGGGAACCTATTAGCCATTTTATCTTGGGCTAGAGTTATGCTGAGGTCTCAAGATATAAGTTACGTCACAAGTTTTGCAAACAAAAAATAATTTAATTGCGAGGAAGCAGAATGAAATCAGAGATACACGATCATACATCTCGGTGGATACAACAGCTTTTGTCTGAAGGTTTTACGGCATTAAAAAATAACGACACCGACTACGCTTCTGCATGTTGCAAAAAAATCATACAAAAAAAACCTAACTTTCCACAAGCACATTTCCTCGTTGGGCTGATTGCGTTAGAGCTTGGCGACCGAAAAACAGCCATCCAAGCTTTTGGCTCCGTCACAACACTCGATCAACGACATGGGCCCGCATGGGCTCACCTGGCTTATGAGTTAGTTAATTCTGGCCAAGTAGTCCGCGCTGAAGATGCTCTTAACAATGCCGTTAAATACGAATCCAGCAACCATCATATTCAACACTTGATTGGAAATTTGTTTAGTAAATTAGGAGACTATAAAAATGCAGAAATTTGGCAAGCCAAAGCCTGCATACATCTGCCATACAAGCTTTCTTACAATGTAAATCACGCCAACAGCTTACTGTATATGGGAAAAGACAAAGCTCTTACCGATAAACTAGATGACATATTTCAATACGCGCCAGAAAATGCACAAGGCCATTTTATTTTATCTACATCGCGCAAGGCCGAAAACTATGAGCACATTGATCAACTCAAAAGTTTACTCAAGGAGAAAGAAAGCCCTACGACAAGTCTCGAAAAGATTGAAAACAGTTTTTTAAATTATGCTTTAGGCAAAGAACTCGAAGACCAAGAGCAATGGGAGGAAGCCTTTAGCGCTTTTTCGCAAGGTGCTACCTCTAAACGCAGCACTTTACTGTACCCAGAGCAAGTGCAAGAGAGTGCCTACATAGCTCTCGAGAAGCATTTTACCCGTCAATGGTTAACAGAGCAAACACCAGGGTGCCAAGATGATTCACCTATTTTTGTTCTTGGCCAACCTAGGACTGGCACAACACTAATAGAACGAATCATCACCAGCCACTCGCAAGTCGAATCGGCTGGGGAGCTTCGGCAGTTCTCTATGGCCCTTAGACGATTACTGAATTACAGCGAACCTGAGTGGTTTTGCGAAGATTTCATCGCACAGTCGGCAAAACTGGATGGCAAATTAATCGGTGATATGTACTTACATACCTCGCAAAAGGTGCGCGGCAACTCACCAAGATTCGTTGACAAAATGCCCCCAAATTTTCATTACATTCCATTGATATTAAACGCCCTCCCCAATGCTAAAATTGTTCATGTTGTCCGCCACCCCATGGATGCGTGCTTCGCAAATTACAAACAATTATTCGCGGATGCTTACCCACACTCATATGACCAACGAGAAATGGCTCGCCATCACGCTCGTTACCATAAATTGATGTCTATTTGGAGAGAACGGTTTCCAAATCGCTTCTTCGATATTGCTTATGAGGACATAACAAGCGATATAGAGCAGCACGCACGCCGCCTAATCGATTACCTTGACCTGCCGTGGGAAGATGCATGCCTTAACTTTTACAACCGCCGTTCGGCCGTAGCAACCGCCAGCACAGTACAAGTTCGCACGCCAGCGCACACTCGATCAGTCGGACGTTGGAAGAAATACCAACAGCATCTCACCCCAATGATGGACGAATTGAAAAAAGCCAATATCGATATTACCTAAAAAATACTAACGAGAGCCATGTCATAACCGAGCCCTGAATTAGGATTATTGGCTCTTTACTTCGACTTAATAGGAAATCCACTTTGATTTGACCTTTGCCTAAAACCGAATTATCATTCATTTTTTAGCGAGCATATCGACCAAGATCAATCTTTAAATGCTTAGCTATCAAAATAGCAAGATTAGGAGATTCACTTAATGAATGAGAATATAATAAAATTAAGCACAAACCCTCCTAACTTCGGCAACATCGTTGATCCTTGCGTTTGCGGCACTACCGGCGAGCCAATTCAACATACCCACGAATACTACAGTAATGATGAGTTAGGCTTATATGTAGGTGTATGGGATACCGACGATATGATTGAAGCGGCTGAGCCCTACGGTATGGATGAATTCATGCTAGTGCTCGAAGGCCAAGCGATTATTAAAGATAATTGTAGTAATAAACAGACTACGATCAATGCTGGTGAAACATTTGTACTACCAAAGGGCTATGATTGCCAATGGATTCAGCAAGGCTACCTCCGAAAATTTTTCTTCATCTCATGTAACCCAACAGAGCCTATTCCAGTAACACCGACGTACAATCGCGTGGTGCTGCCCGAAGTTGACCGAAAATCGTTAACAAACGATTCACAGTTGAACGCCGCCACAAGTTCTAACCCGTTCCGTTCGAGCAAATCAGTGGCTCTACGAGAATTCATAAACTACCAGAGTGTAAGTGGCAAATTTCAGGTAAGCAGTTGGGAATCGACAACATTCGAATCTGAACTGCAGCCATTTCCTCGTCACCAACTCTCAATTGTCCGAGAAGGCAGTATCAATATTGTGGACAAACAACAGCTTCATCACACCTTTGTGGCCGGAGATGCTTTTTTATTGTTAAGGGCACCGAATGCCGCGCGCACATAGAGCACCATGCTTCGCTCATCACTGCATCACTTTCCGTGTAACTCATGCTTAAAGTACGTGCATTAATCTTTATCACTAGAGCTAAGAGACTAAATACCAGTAATTACGTATGAGAATTGATTCAATGAAACTTACCTACGGCAAACACTATATCAACGGCAAATGGGCAGAGCCCGATTCGAAGAATTTTTTTGACTCCATTGATCCAGCCTCTGAACAGTTGATTGGCAAGCTCAGCGCCGGCAATGAGAACGATATTGACGACGCCGTTAACGCCGCCAGAAGTGCTTTTGACCATGGTCCTTGGCCAAAAATGAGCGGAGCAGAACGTGCTGTTTACTTACGTAAAATAGCTCAAAAAATCAATGACCAATTAGGCTTTCTTTCTCGGCTTGAAGTTCAAGATAATGGCAAGCCTTATCCAGAAGCAACCTGGGACATTGAAGACACGGCCGCATGCTTCAACTTTTACGCCGGTTTAGCCGAAGAACTCGACGGCAACTCCGAACAAGAAATACCGTTATCCGAACCCGGGTTTAAATCGAAGGCGGTGAAAGAGCCAATAGGCGTTGCCGGCGCGATTATTCCGTGGAACTTTCCAATGCTCATGGCTGCATGGAAAGTAGCCCCCGCCTTAGCCGCCGGTTGCACTGTCGTTCTGAAACCCTCTGAAGTAACTTCATTGACGGCTCTGGCAATGGCACAAATTGCGATAGATGTTGGCCTGCCCGAAGGAGTGTTCAATATAGTCACAGGACTAGGCTCAGATGTCGGACAAGCGCTCACCAAACACCCAGGCATCGATAAATTAGCATTCACCGGCTCGGTTCCTACTGGCTCAAAAATTATGCAGGCAGCGGCCCGCGATATAAAAAACATTAGTTTAGAGCTAGGCGGAAAATCGCCAATTATTGTGTTTGAAGACTGTGACATAGAGAAAGCTGTTGAATGGATTATGTTTGGAATTTTCTGGAACCAAGGCCAAGTTTGCTCCGGCACTTCTAGAGCTCTAGTGCATAAACCACTCTACAAAAAATTACTTGATCGCCTTAGCGAAGAAGCTAAAAAAATCATCATTGGCAATGGAAACGATGATGGAGTACTAATGGGGCCCTTGGTCAACGCAACGCAATACAACAAGGTGTTAAGTGCCATCGAACGTGGGGTTAGCGACGGCGCAACACTTGTTTGTGGTGGCCACCGGCCAACACACCTAGACAAAGGTTACTACATCAGCCCGACTATCCTCAGTGACATGCAAGAAGATAGTTGGGTTTGGAATGAAGAAATTTTTGGCCCCGTGTTATGCGTAAAACCATTTGAAACCGAGGAAGAAGCGGTCGCAATGGCAAACAATTCGCGCTTTGGCCTAGCCGCTGCGGTAATGTCTTCGGACGACGAGCGATGTGATCGTGTCGCCGCAAATTTGCGCGCAGGCATTGTTTGGATAAATTGCTCTCAACCAACCTTTGTCGAAGCCCCATGGGGCGGTTATAAACAATCAGGTATTGGCCGAGAATTAGGCGAATGGGGCCTCAATAACTACCTAGAGACTAAACAGGTTACCCGCTACGATTCCGATAAACCTTGGGGCTGGTACCTTAAATAAAGTCGGTTCTTGTTTAACCCTATAAAAAGACTATTACGCGTGACCTTGTAATTTATTAGGTCGCGCTAAAAAAACCTGAGAAAGTTATGAACCCAGCCCAAGAAGCACTAAAAAATGCCAAGCTTCAACCTCTATGGCATGACCCAGACGTTATGCCAGCAATGCAACCCGCTCTTAGCGACGAGGTCAACTGTGAGCTGCTCATTGTAGGAGGTGGATTCACCGGCCTTTGGGCCGCGTTGCAATTAAAAGAGCGTGAGCCAAATGTTGATATCATTTTAACTGAGCAAACCTTTGTCGGTGATGGTGCGTCAGGCAGGTGCGGTGGTTTCTTAAATGCTAGCCTTGCGCATGGTGAGACCAACGTTGATGCTCACTTCCCTGGCGAGGCTGACCGCCTTATAGAGCTAGGTGATCAAAACCTTGCTGAATACATTGAGACTCTAGAACGTTATGGAATTGATGCTCGCTACGAGAAAACTGGGCAAACTAGTGTTGCGTTAAACCCAGAAGCCGCACAAGAATTAAAAAAAGAGTACGAGGAATACAAAGCCTCAGGCAAAGATGTTATTTGGTTTGATAAAGCGAGCATTCGCGAACAAGCTAACTCCTCGTCATTTTACGGCGGCCTATGGGACCGAAGTGGTCAAGACGGTGTTATTGACCCGGCTCGGTTGTGTTGGGGCTTGAAAGAAGTTTTATTAAAGCTAGGGGTGCGGATCTTCGAAGATACCAAGATCAACAACATCGAACCAGTTGGGGCAGACGGCATGGTTACCTATGCTGAGAAAGGGCAAATAAACAGCAAAAAAGTATTGATAGCTACCAACGCATACACCAGCTCTGAGAGGAAGGTAAATCGTTCTATTGTTCCTGTGTGGGACTACCAAATTGCCACTGAACCATTGACTCCAGAGCAGCTTGAAAAAATTCGCTGGGGTTTGCCACATTCACGACATGCTCTGTCAGACTTTAATAATATGTTCCATTATTTTAGATTAACCAAAGACAACCGCATCACTTACGGTGGTGGTGGTGCCGTTCGTTACTTTTTTAATCGAGGTATAGACAAAAAATTCGCCGACCAACCAGAACGTTACGCACAACTAGCTGACGAATTCTTCAGCACATTCCCACAGTTACACGACGTAAAGTTCTCTAATAAATGGGGAGGAATTATTGCAACATCAACACGCTTTTGCATGGTTCCTAATACCGCCTATAACGGCCGTTTAGCCTGGTCAGTAGGGTATACTGGCCAAGGAGTCGCTGCTTCTAGATTTGGTGGTCGCATCGGAATTGAACTCCTTGGTTACCAACCCTCCGATGTATTAAAGATGAAGTTTATCACTAAAAAGGCGATCCCCTGGGCCCCCGAACCATTTCGTTGGCTTGGCATTAAGTTCACTCAGAAAGCGTTAATGAAAGCCGATAGAAATGGTGGAAAAAGAGGTCTTTGGCTTAAATTTTTAGACGCGTTGGGCTTAGGTTTTACCTGCTAGCACAAGGGTATGTTCTCAGCTTAAGCCTCACTCAGAGCCTATGTGGTACAGACGCACTTTTGTATACTGCTATGCATCGCCTTGATCAACAAAAACAATGGTCTCTCTACCATTAAAAATTTCTAAAAGCTCGTCTCCTAATGGATCAAAATTTGGGTATTCAGCCCCAGGCTCACACAAACCTTTAACGCCAAGTTCGCTTGAAATACTTCTACCTAGAAAAACGGATTCCGGCCAATCTTTAGTCGACGGCGAAACGGTTACTTCTATTGAGTATTGCGGGATCTGTGTTAAGACAACACAGCAACGGCTATAAGTGTAAAATTTGCTGCCACCGACTATTTCCACAACCTTTTGGGGTAAGCCGAACTTTGACTTAAACCAATCGCTTAGAATAGTTTCGTTACAGTCAAATATATATATACCTATGTCTCTATCCATCTTCATGCCAGCGCCCTTAAAACGGGTGCGCGCTTTTTGCGCGTTTGAAGGAACGCAGTGAGTGATGGTGTTTTGCCTTATTATGCATTTCTATATACTTCTGGGTCACAATTTTCCATGAATGTTTCGGGCTTTGCCAACTCCGAAAACCCATACTTTTCATAGAGCCCATGGGCATCAAGAGTTGCAAGAGTCATTCTTCTAAGCCCTTGTAAGTCTGGGTGTGACATGATTTCTTGCATGAGCAATTTGCTTAGACCTTTACCACGATGCTCTTCAAGCACGTAGACATCGGCTAGATATGCGTAAGTAGCTAAATCTGTGATCATACGAGCGAAACCGACTTGCGACCCTTCACTATTGAATACTCCAAAACAAAGAGAATTATCAATTGCCTTCTTTAATGTTTCAATAGGAATGCCTTTAGCCCAATAGGATTGCGATATAAATTTATGAATCGACTCGACATCCATTTCACTCTGATCAGAACTAATTCGATAACCATTAATCACTTTAAAACTCCTGGTGCATAATGCCTAATAAAGGCGCGCGCGTTTTCTACGCGCCCGCCGTAGGCGAACTTTAGATTCTTGTTATAACTCTTTTCATTTACGGCTAATCTTAAAGATTATTTGGTTCTCTTTATTTTCATCTGGGTTAAATATTTTTCGACCAAAACACTTTATAGAGCCTATATTCCCAACCTCAAACGTATATGAACCCTTTAAGCTCAACGGGGCATGTACTTCACCGCTTTGGTCAGAAAAATATTCCGCGAGTGAAACACTAGACGCTAAAGGTAAATACGGTTTATGAATATAATTTTTTCTAACACTAACCTTTACGCCATGAATTGGATCATTACTTTCAACGTCGATCACCTTTACTTGAATCATCCGTATTTCGGACAATATTGGAGGTGTATATCTATGACATCCAATCAAGGTAAGAAGTGTAGTAAAGACAAGAATGCGCAGTACGACCATTAGTTGCCCTAACAGCTTGTTATCCGGCAATGTGTCGGGATATTTATCTGGACTATCATATTTGTTTTGAAATTCCTTCTAAGGGAAAACGATTATGCCCTACTTAAATCAACACTTTGAGTATTCTATAGACGGTTGATGATTTCAAATCATTCTTTCGCTTACGCTACTTTACTTTGCGGGCTTCAAGCACTCAAACATCACTATATAGGATGCCTAAAACTCAATCATTTGACAGTTTTCTCTAACTCAGCTGTTTACCAGCTGTGCAGCCCAGCTTACCGAATAGCCCTTAGTCGGCCTCACTTTCTAAATAAAAAAATAGAGTTAACCCTTAATTACTAACAAACGTCCATTTCGAGTCGACACACCACCGCCCACTAATTAATTTTTTAGCAAATCACGCCGTATACTCAAAAACAATTAGTCTGTAGACTGCGCAACCTTAATTCTTAACCCTGTTCGGCCTCAGTTTTGATCTCCCTAGCAAACATCACCATGCAGTTTGGCTCAGAGCCTTTATTTGAAAACATTTCAGCTAAATTTGATAAAGGTAATCGATACGGTTTAATCGGTGCTAATGGTTGCGGCAAATCGACGCTGATGAAGATCATGAGCGGTGAATTAGAGCCAAGCTCTGGCAATATTTCGGTGACACCGGGCGACAAGCTGGGCACCTTGAGCCAAGACCAGTTTGCCTTTGAACAATACAGCGTTATTGATGCTGTGATTATGGGTGATAAGCAGCTCTGGGACATAAAACGAGAGCGCGAGCGCATTTATAGCCTGCCTGACATGTCTGAAGCTGATGGCATGAAAGTGGGTAACCTTGAAGCTGAGTTTGCTGACCTAGATGGCTATACCGCCGAGAGCCGTGCCGGTGATATCTTACTCGATGCGGGTATCGAAGAAGCCCTGCATTTTGGTTTAATGAGTGACGTCGCGCCTGGCCGAAAATTACGAGTTTTACTGGCACAAGCCTTGTTCGCTAACCCCGATATTTTATTACTCGATGAGCCGACCAACAACTTAGACATCGACACCATTAACTGGTTGACCACTGAGTTAAATAAACGCACGTGCACCATGATTATTATCTCGCACGATCGGTATTTTTTGAATTCAGTTTGCACGCACATGGCCGACATTGATTATGGCGAGCTGCGAATCTACCCAGGTAATTATGAGTATTTCTTAGCCGCATCAAGCTTGATACGCGAGCAGTTGCTTGCTGGCAATAGCCGCAAGAGCGCTGAAATTGACGAGCTGCAAGACTTTGTTAACCGCTTTGGTGCCAACGCGTCTAAGGCGAAACAAGCCAGTTCGCGTGCTAAAAAGCTCGACAAAATTAAGTTAGACGATGTTAAGTCGTCGAGCCGAATGACCCCCAAGCTTAACTTTAAACAGCATAAGAAATTACACCGCAATGCCGTAGTGCTCGAAAACTTGTCACACGGCTTTAAAGGCGACACATTATTTACCACCAATGATGTCATTCTCGACGCCGGGTCACGCTTCGCCGTATTAGGCGAAAACGGCACTGGCAAAACAACATTGTTGCGCTGCCTGTTAGACCAACTCACACCCAATGGCGGCAGTTATAAATGGTCTGAGAACGCGGTAGTTGGCTATTGCCCACAAGACAATACCGCTGATTTTAATAACGACATGAGCTTGTTTGACTGGATGATGCAATGGCGAACGCCTAAGCATGATGACTTGAAGGTTCGTGGCTTACTCGGAAACTTATTGTTTACTGAAGACGACTTCAATAAAAAGGCCCGTGTCTGTTCGGGTGGTGAGAAAAATCGCCTACTGTTTGGCAAGCTAATGATGCAAGACACCAATGTTCTGATTTTAGATGAGCCGACTAACCACATGGACATGGAAGCCATCGAGGCCCTAAACAATGCATTGAAAGTCTACGAAGGCACCTTGATTTTTGTCAGCCATGATCGCCAATTCGTTTCGACATTGGCTAACCGCATACTCGAAATCAAAGACAAAAAGATGATCGTTTATGAAGGCAGTTACGATGAGTACCAAGCAAGCAAAGGCTTGCACTAAACTGTAAAAAATCTCAAAACATCGTCTTGACGTTTCAAATATAAGTCATAAGTGTTATATTATTACATAACAAGCCAAATTTCGTTAAACTGCTAATAATGCTCAACTCAAACACCTTAGATAAATTCGCTATCCTTTTGTCGGGAGTGTGTTTGCTGCATTGCTTATTGACCCCAATACTGATTACCTTGCTGCCGATTATTTCATCTTCAGCATTTGTCGAAGACCTTTTATTTCACCAATTAATGTTGTGGGCGGTTTTACCAACCAGCGTTATCGCACTGTTCTTAGGCTGTCGTAAGCATAAGCAGTTTTTGATTGCCGCTACCGGCATTATTGGCATTAGTATTTTAGTCGCCGTGGCCTTTTGGGGGCACGATTGGCTTGGTATTGCTGGTGAAAAAGTGGCTACGTCTATTGGTGGCGTGGTATTAGCCTTGTCTCATTACTTGAATTACCGCGCCTGTCAAAATACCACCTGCGATGATGGCAATTGCTCTACCCAACACCATCACTAGTCACCCTTTATTTAGCGCTTCTCAGGTGCTGACTGTCACCTACCTCAATTAGGTTCAAACACTTAAGATTGCCGAGTTGAAATTTAAGCGATATAGTCGCTTGATGAAAAAATTACTTACCCTACTGTCTCTTTCACTGATTTTAAGTGCATGCCAAGAGCAACCCGCCGCACCATCAACAACCTCTGATACACAAAACGCTAAGGTCTCACCGACAGCTACGCCATTGAGTGATGTGTCGATTGTGCACAATGCCACCATTTACACCTCGGATAAAGCCGCGCCTACGGTGCAAGCATTTGCACACCAAGGCGGTAAATTCATCGCCACCGGTTCATTCGATGAGTTGCAACAGGCCTACCCTGGCGCACAAAATGAAGACCTTAATGGCGCCACCGTGGTTCCCGGTATTATTGACGCACACGGTCACCTGCTGGGTCTAGGCCAAAGTTTGGTGAATGTCGATTTAAGAGGCACTGGCAGTAAGGCTGACGTTTTAGAGGCACTAAAATTACGAGCCAAAACAATGCTCGATGGCCAATGGCTACTCGGCCGAGGCTGGGATCAAAACGATTGGGACGTTATTGAACTGCCAACCGCCGCCGACCTTGATGACGCCTTCCCGAATCGCCCGGTGTGGTTAGAACGTGTTGATGGCCATGCCGGCTGGGCCAACACCAAAGCCATGTCGGTAGCCACCGAAGACTTAAGCGGCACATGGCAGCCCGATGGCGGTGAAATCACCCGTGATAAAAACAAGCAACCAAGCGGCGTGTTTGTCGATAACGCGGTTAATTTAATTCAAGCGCACGTTCCCACTGAAACCGATGCTGAATTAAGCAATGCCTTAAAACTGGCTATGCAGAAGACCGCAAGCGTTGGCCTAACCGGGATGCATGACGCCGGCACAAGTTTGAGAGTGTGGCGCTTACTTGAAGAACTGAAACAAACCGACGCCTTAAAGGTAAGGGTGTATGCCATGGCCGACGGCGCCAATGAAATGCTTGGCTACCTGTGCGACAACGGGCTGAAGGTTGACCCTGATGCCATGCTGACGTCTCGTTCGGTTAAACTCTATAGCGATGGTGCGCTGGGCTCACGCGGCGCGGCACTCTTAAGTGAGTACAGTGATGACCCGAAGAATGTTGGCTTGCTGATCGAAAGCGAAGAAACCTTAACCACACATTCAAAACGCGCTTCAGGCTGTGGCTTACAAGTGAATATTCATGCAATTGGCGACCGAGGTAATCGTGTGACCTTGAATGTGCTTGAAGCCGCTAATGATACCAATAACACTAATAGCCGCAACCCAGGCCGTCACAGAATTGAACATTCACAAGTTATCGCCGCTGCAGACTTCCAACGTTTTAAAGATCTAAAGCTGATTGCCTCAGTGCAGCCAACGCATGCTACGAGTGATATGTATTGGGCTGAAGACCGTGTCGGCAGCGAAAGAATCAAGGGCGCCTATGCTTGGCAAAAATTTATCAACCTTGGCATTCCACTAGCGCTTGGTTCAGACTTTCCAGTTGAAAAACCTGCTCCCTTATTAGGTTTTTATGCCGCCGTTGCTCGCCAAGATGCCAAAGGCTGGCCGCAGGGAGGTTGGTACCCGCAAGAAAAGTTAACTCGCCAACAAGCATTACATGGATTTACCTTAGGGGCCGCCTATTCGGCCTTTCAAGAAGACCAATTAGGGTCTATCAATGTTGGCAAATTTGCTGACTTTGTGGTGCTATCAAACGATATTATGACGGTTCCAGAACAAGAAATCTTAAATACCAAAGTGCTTAAAACGGTCATCAACGGCGAAGCCGTGTTTGCAAGTAGCGAATAGCAAAGGCCCATTAATCATTCATTTCTAAACCGCCCTAGACAAGCTCATTTGATTAGTTGTACACTAATCAAATGAGCACAATCGATAAAAATCATGGCGGCGCAAGGCCTGGCGCAGGCCGCCCCAAGGGCACCGGAAAATACAAAGAACAAACTAAAGCCATTCGGGTTCCCGAAGGCAGCATTAGCTATATTAAAGAATTTCTAGAGAGCTACCCCGACGTCACCGAAATCGGTACCGTGGCCTCGCGAAAGCCAAACACAGATAATATTGTTCGCTTAGAAATACCATTGTTTAGTTCTACCGTGGCCGCGGGCTACCCGTCACCAGCCGAAGATCACGTTGAAGATACGCTCGATCTAAACGAATACATGGTGCAGCGCCCAGACAGCACGTTCATGCTGCGCGTAGAAGGCGAGTCAATGAAAAACGCAGGCATCATGCCTAATGATATTTTGGTGGTTGATCGCTCATTAAAAGCCTCTCATAAAAAAATTGTTATCGCCGCTATTGATGGTGAACTAACCGTGAAGCGTCTCTACCAACGAGGGGGCCTCGTTAAGCTCTTGCCTGAAAACCCCGCCTACCCCGAGATTCAAATTGAATCAGAGGCTGAGCTGGTAATATGGGGCGTAGTAATCGGCAGCTTTAGGCGCTTTCAATCGTTCTAGGTGAAGAGAAAAACTGATGCAAAAAATAGATTACTTAGAAGCCCAATCAAAACTGGCTAAAACAATGCGCCAAGTCTGTGAGGGTGATACACCAATAACCATAAACGGCGCAGGCAAAGATCAAGTTGTGATGATGCCATTGGAAACTTTTCGAAAGTTAAACCAGTTAATGACAGAGACATTGAAGCTCGATGTCAATTATAGTTGATAGATCAACTACTATCATAGACCGATTACTAAGGGACATCACACTATGAAAGCTCTATCTCTATTCGCATCAAAAGCTAGGTTCGTAACGACTCTGGCTCTTTGTTTGAACATCGGCATGTCTATCGCTGAAACAAGCCAATCACCAGAACTAGTACCCGCTAGTATTACCGAGCTAACCATCATATCTGACGGAAAACGAATGCCTGGCCACTTATATCAAGCGTCAGGCAAAGGCCCTCACCCGACCGCTATCATGCTGCATGGTTACCCTGGTAATGAAAAAAATCTGGATGTCGCTCAGGCGTTACGTAAAGCTGGTTGGAACGCACTGTTTTTTCATTACCGTGGCGCCTGGGGTAGCGAAGGTGAATTCTCGTTTAGTGGTGCTGAACAAGATGTTCAAGTTGTCATTGATTATGCGCAGCAAAGCGAAACTGCGAAACGTTTACGCATAAACCCAGACAAACTATCTCTAGTTGGCCATAGCATGGGTGGTCACATGGCTGTCGCTGGCATTCTAGATAATCAGAGCATCAAATGTGCGGTAGCGCATGATGGAGCAAATATGGGCGCCGGAGGCACAGGCTTGTTCAGTGATGAACAGAGCACACAACTTTGGAGTGACTATAGTGATACGCTTTTTATGCTTAACGGCTGGTCAGGCAAGAAAGCGGTTGCCGAAATTTCACAACGAGGCACTCAATTAGACTTAGTCGGCCGCGCTAAAGGCATCAATCAACGAGCCGTGCATTTAATTGCTGCCGACACCGATGTGATCCCCATCGACACCCATATTAAACCCTTGCATGAAGCACTCAGCCAACATTCAAGCAAGGCATCGTATGAACTCATTGATGATGATCATAGCTTTTCAAATTCTCGAGAGCAGCTCATCAACTCGACATTGAACTTTCTAGATAACAATTGCAAATAGCGCGTAATGATTATGCCATTCGAACTTATATCATTCGAACTTATATCATTCGAGCTATGGCTGGCATTCGCGGCCGCATCAGCGGTACTGCTGGTGATCCCTGGGCCGACGATACTCACGGTTATTTCTTATGCCAGTTTGCACGGTCGATCTGCAACGTTACTACTTGTTGCTGCGGTGTCATTAGGTGATCTATCGGTTATATCCCTTTCTGTACTCGGCTTAGGTAGCTTGCTCGCAACCTCGGCTACTGCGTTTACTTTGGTCAAAATTATCGGTGGCGTGTACCTGCTATTTCTAGGGCTTAAGATGATTTACTCGGCTGTAAATTCTAGCCTTACCGAGCCGCCATTTAATGAGCCCCCGCTATCAAACGTTCAAACTTCCAAGCTATTTTTTAATACTTGGTTAGTAACTGCACTAAACCCTAAGGGCATCATTTTTTTCAGCGCCTTCTTACCTCAGTTTGTTCGAACCGAACATCCAATTGCCCCTCAGCTAATGGTTCTTAGTATTACCTTTATAGTGCTAGCGGCGCTCAACACACTGGCCTACGCCTTATTGGCCAGTAACGCTAATCAATTGGTTTCTTCGAATCGCGCTAAAAAGAAATTTGATGTGGCCGGCGGGTTAATGATGATCGCGGCTGGGGTTTGGGCATTAACCGCTAGACAAGAAAATTAACGTTCTTTTAGTGCTTCAGGCTTTTTTTTCCAAGTCTCAAGGCAGTCACTCGAGCCCATTTCAAATTCTCGGCACAACCACGGGCGAACTTGATAAATCGAGCACATCATTGTGTCGCGGTTCAACGCCGAACACCAACCATCATCTAGGCGCAACATAGTTTGAGTGCCATCGTCGTGAGTGTCGATGTGTTCTTCTGGCACGCCGGTGTCAGTAATCAGAAACACTTCAAAGCGGCAACAACTCGCCGCGCAATTATGGCAATTTTTACTCAGCTCAGACACAACTTAATTTTAACTACGACTTATCGTCGCTAATTTTCTCACTCTTAGAGCGCCTTGCACCTTGCCCGTAGAGACTTTTGCCTTTGATTTTAGGGTGCCTTGGCGGCACTCGGTCTTCTCTGGAAACTACCTTGCCAGAGGGAGCACGTTCTGGCCCACGCGCATCCCGGTGACTAAACTCTTCAGGCAAAACAAAACGCCACTGGCCTTCTTCTAATTTACCTAGGCGCAGCTCACCAACACGAACCCGCTTTAAGCCGCTTACGTGCAAACCTACGGCCTCACACATACGGCGAATTTGTCGCTTCTTGCCTTCGCGTAGAATGATTTGTAGCTGGTCTTCATTGAGTTGTTTAACCTTAGCTCGTTTTAGTGGCTTGCCATCTAACTCAAGACCAAAGGTGAGTTGCTCAATTTGTTCTTCAGTAACGTCTACATCTATGCGTACTAAGTATTCTTTCTCGAGTTCAGTGTTCTCACCAATCAATTGCTTGGCGATTCGCCCGTCTTGGGTCAACACTAACAAGCCTTGCGAGTCGATATCCAAACGCCCTGCCGGTGCCAAACCCTTAAAAATGGCAGGCTTAAATTTTCCACCTGATTGGTCGGTGTCAGAATGCGATTCTTGGGTGATCAAACGAACCGCTGGAATGTAATCGTCTTCAGCCTGACCCGACACATAACCAACCGGCTTGTTGATCATGATGGTCATGCGCTCGTTTTGCATTGCTTGAGCGCGTTGCGTCAGCTCAATTTTAACGTCTTCAGGAAATTTAATACCTAAGGTATTTACCAGCTCGCCGTTCACCCTGACCAAGCCTTGCTCGATCAATTTATCGGCTTCACGACGCGAGCACAAGCCGCGTTGCGACATCAGTTTTGAAAGACGAACCGGATCAGACATTAGTTTTTCGCTAACTCAGCAGCCAAACCAATATAGTTTGCTGGCGTGAGTTTCTTTAACTCGACTTTAACGGCATCAGGCACTTCTAAATTCTCGATAAAGATTTCAAGCGCCGCTTGATCGATACCGTCTTTACCACGAGTTAGTTCTTTGAGTTTCTCATAGGGCTCAGGGATATCATAACGGCGCATCACCGTTTGAATGGCTTCACCTAATACGGCCCAATTTTTATCGAGGTCAGCCGCCAAGGCCGCTGCATTAACATCGAGTTTACTAATACCTTTTAGGGTCGCGGCGCAGGCCAATATGGTGTAACCAAAGCCCACACCGATATTACGCAACACGGTCGAGTCGGTTAGGTCACGCTGCCAACGACTGATTGGCAATTTAAGTGCTAGGTGATCAAACATGGCGTTCGCCAAGCCTAAGTTACCTTCCGAGTTTTCAAAGTCAATTGGGTTAACTTTGTGTGGCATCGTCGATGAGCCGACTTCACCTGCGATCACTTTTTGCTTGAAATAGCCAATTGAAATATAGCTCCAGATGTCGCGATCGAAATCGAGCAATATGGTGTTGAATCGGGCCACCGCATGAAATAACTCAGCCATGTAATCGTGCGGCTCAATTTGGGTCGTTAATGGGTTCCACGTTAAGCCTAGTGACTCAACGAAATTGTTCGAGAATGACTCCCAGTTTACTTCTGGATAGGCAACAACGTGGGCATTGTAGTTGCCCGTCGCGCCATTGATTTTACCTAAAATAGAAACCGACTTTATCTGCTCAATTTGACGCTCTAAACGAGCCACCACGTTACGCATTTCTTTACCGAGTGTGGTCGGTGATGCTGGTTGACCATGGGTGCGCGCCAACATAGACAAGCCAGCATTGTCATTGGCCAAGGTATTTATCGCCTCGACAACCTGCAAGAATGTGGGCAAAACGACCTGTTCACGGGCATCGTGCAACATCAAGGCGTAAGACAAGTTATTAATGTCTTCTGATGTGCAAGCAAAGTGGAAAAACTCACTGACGGCTTTAACTTCGGCTATTGAGTCTGAACTTTGCTTTAAAAAGTATTCAACCGCTTTAACATCATGATTGGTGGTCGCTTCGATGCGTTTAACCGATTCGGCGTCTTCAACAGAGAAGTTGTCAATGATCGCATCTAGCTGCGCATTTGCATCGTCTGAGAATGCAGGCACTTCGGCAATATTGGCTTCTTGAGCCAATGCCTGTAGCCAACGCACTTCGACGAGTGACCGGTATTTAATTAAACCGAATTCACTAAAGATGGGCCGAAGAGCTTTTACTTTACTGCCGTAACGGCCGTCTAATGGTGTTAGTGCCGTGGTCGCTGAGAGTTCTAAATCAAGCATGGTAGATAAACGCTAAAATGTGAAAGTGTGACTATTTCGAAGGCGAGATGTTACCATACTTAGGCTACTAATAAGGCTTGAAATTCGATGTCAGTTAACTGGTCCAACTATTCTCTAGAACAGCTAAGAACCCACGCCACGGTCACATTTCGTCAAGGCGGCGGATCTCGCCCAGACGTTTTATTGATCGAAATTGACGGTGAAAAAGCGGTATTAAAAGACCAAGGTGGCGCAGACAAGATGTTCGCTTTATTAGTTGGGCCATTGCTCAATTGGCGCGAATGCAAAGCACTTAATAAGCTAAACGCGGTTAGCTGCGTGCCCAACCTTCTAAGCAAGCCAACCTCTCGTTCTTTTTTGATGACCTACCACGAGTCCGAACAGATTACCCGGCTCGAGAAATTTCACCCAGAATGGCCTGAGTTTTTTGACAAACTTAAGTCGGCAATCGATGAAATTCATGCCGCCGGTGTCGCACATAATGATTTACGCAACCCAACAAACACCTTGGTCACACCCAACGGCGACCCAGTACTGGTCGATCTAGTGGCGTGTTTCTGCCAAGGTCAGGCTTGGAACTTGCCGAACCGTTGGATGTTTAATAAATTCTCTCAAGTAGATTTGTCGGCTATTACAAAAATTAAAAGCCGCGTGGCAAAAGAATTAATCACCGATACGGATATTGTTGCAGAGGACATTGCCGGTAGGCCCGGCATGGCGATCAAAGGTTTTGGCCAATGGATTCGCCGTATTTCTCGAAAGCTTTTTACGGGTTGAGAGCAAGCAAGCAGTCTCTAGCCAATAGCGAGCCGTAGTCGGTCCCATGCATAGTGGTCAACCAGCATCACGGCAAATAGGTACATCAGGTACTTAATCGAGTAAACAAACGTGGTTCTCGAAAGCTCGTCACTATAGTTTTTGTAAAGCTTAAGCACGTAATACATAAATCGTGCATTTAAATAAAGCGCGCCGATCAAGTAGATACCGCCAAACATATGAATACTAAATGGCATCAGCGTGACCGCGACCAATATGTAGGTATAGAGCAGTATTTGCAGCCGAGTAAACTCTTCGCCATGCGTGACTGGCAACATAGGCACGCCGGCGGCGGCGTACTCTTCACGGCGATACAAGGCTAAGGCCCAGAAATGTGGCGGAGTCCACGCGAAGATAATCAGAAACAACAGACAACCTTCGGCGGTAATCGAGCCAGTCATTGCAACCCAACCTAGAAGAGGTGGGGCGGCACCGGCGGCACCACCAATCACAATATTCTGTGGGCTCGCTGGTTTCAAAAAGACCGTGTAAATGATGCCGTATCCGACCATCGAGATGAAGGTTAAGATTGCCGTTAAGTCATTGACCCAGCGAACCAATACCAACATACCCAAGAAGCATAGCAATGCGGCGAAGATGATAGCCTGCCATACATTCAGACCACCGGTTGCCAACGGCCGATTCTGAGTGCGCGCCATAATCGCGTCGGCTCGCATGTCGATAATCTGATTCATAGCAGCACCCGAAGACGCCGCTAAACCAATGCCTAGTGAGGCCATTAGCACGGTGAACAAATCAGGCATGCCTTGCACCGCGAGCAACATGCCGACAAAGGCCGTGAACACAATCAGCATTACAACCCTAGGCTTAGTCAGGTCGTAGTATTGCTGTATTGCGCCACTTAATGATTTATTTAGAGTATCGGTTTCAGACATGATTTTTCATTATACAGGGGTTATGAACTGTAACTGGGCTAGCCTATTTGAGAGGTCTTCAGCAAACGCTTGATGTCTTTTTGAATCGCGCCTGGATCGGCGGTCGCAGGGTAACTGATCATCAAGTTACCCGCCGGGTCGATAATGTAGAAACGATCTTTTTCGGCCTCAATTGGCGCGTCGTCTAACTTCAAAACTTGAGTCCATTTATCAAAGTTCAGCTTCTCAATCGCGTAGGTTTCAATTGGGCTGTACTTGGCATCAAGATCTTTAGCCACTGAGTCACTCAAGCCAGTGTGAATAAACACCGTGCGCAAGCGAGTCATATTGTTATTTTGCATGAAACGCAATTGACGAATTTTCAATATATTGTCTTCACACGCCGTTGAGCATTCGCCATCGGCCTTGACCATTAATACCCATTGCCGACGAAAAGAGTCGAGCTCAACAGGCCCATCAGGGCTTATCATCTCGAGATTCTCGACCGGTCGTGCCGGGCGATACAAGTCGCCATAGTTATTAAAACTTGTCGGCTTATACAAAAATGCGCCCGCGACTGGCGCGGCAAACACCACAAACACCAGAATCATTTGCACACGATTCCACAGCAGTGTTTTGCTCGATGAAGCGCTATTACTCGGGTCTGCGTTTTGATTATTATCGGTCATAATATTTAAATCTATTTATTCGAGAGCCTCAGCTTACTAATTATAGAGCCTCAGCTTTTTAACTACAGAGCCTCAGCTTATTTTACAATAGCCTCAGCGTTTCTTAAAAGAGCCTCTAAAAAGAAGCACTAAACACGCAATAAAAAAGGCCGCCGCCATGGCAAACCATTGAAAGGCATAGCCTTGGTGTTTCGCTACCCATTGATCACTGATCTGGGGCCACTTTCGCACTAAGCCGTTGTTATCACCAGCGTCGGGCGCCAATTCTACCACTAATGGAAATACTTGCGCCGCTAAAACACTAGCAACGTCTGATATCGGCAAATACTGCCAAACCGAGCCATCGGCCACTGAGTATTTGTCGTTCCATAATGGCGGTTTAGCCGGGGCTTTGTTTAATCGCCCCGTTAGCGTGACTTGAGCTGGGCTAGTCGCAATATCAGGCACCACCTCACGAGACTGACCAACCGAGACCCAACCCCGGCCAACCATTACAAGTAACTCGCTGTTGGCTATTTGAAACGGAGTAAAGACTTGATAACCCACTTGGCCGTTGACGACTTGGTTGTCGACGAAAATATCACTCTCGGTAAGATATTGGCCATTGAGTGATACTTGGCGAAAGCGCAAACCCTCGACATCGGAATCGGAATCGGAATCGGAATCAAGGGCCAAGCTAGATAAGGGCACTGACGCTTGTTGCGCTCTAGATTCAAGCTGGCGAACGAGTTCGCGTTTTTGATCAGCTCGATCGAGCTGCCACCAGCCCAAGCTCAGCATACACATGACCAAGCCTATGCCAACAATGCACAATAACGGCTTGCGCCAGACCGGCACAACAATGGGTAATTCATCGCTCATTCGCAACTCGTTGACTCAAATAAGGTAAACTTCGCGCACCATAGCACAGACACTGTAATTCTGGCTAAGCCTAGCGGCGTATACTCAAAACTGACTTCCTAAATAGGCCCACTATGATCACCATCGTTATTGTTGTACTTCTCCTAGCCATGCTAGCCAGCTTGGGTGTTGGCCTTTTCCACCTGCTTAAGTCACCAGATGAACGAGATAAAGGAGGCCAGCTCGTCACAGCGCTGACCTGGCGCATTGGCATTTGGGTGGTTCTCTTTGGTTTCATTGTCTTGGCGATGAAAATGGGTTGGATAACGCCAAGTAATTCGGTTCACCCACAAAAATTCAATGAAGCGCAACAAGAACGTATTGATAAACAAAAAGGCTAACAAGTAGCTACTAAATAGAACGCTAGAACATCAAGATTTAGACTCACGGCCTAGCGTAACAGCCACCAAAAAAAGCCAACAGCCAAGCACAAAAAAGGCGTCCAATTGGACGCCTTTTTTCTATTACACTTCTGGTTTCTGAATTACAGAATATAAACGAAGATGAATAGACCAACCCATACGGTATCAACGAAATGCCAATACCATGCGCCGGCTTCAAACGCGAAGTGACGTTCGGCTGTGAAATGACCTTTGATGCAGCGAATCAGCACCACCAGCAAAATAAACGCGCCTAAACATACATGAAAACCATGAAAACCCGTTAGTAAGAAGAAGGTCGAACCATATACACCCGTGCCTAGAGTTAAGCCTAGTTCGGTATAAGCTTCGATATACTCTTCAACCTGCAAGAACAAGAACAGTGCGCCAAGAATAACCGTGATCGCCAACCAGATGATCAATTGCACTCGATTGTTAGCACGTAAAGCATGATGCGCAATCGTCAGTGTGACACTTGATGCTAGCAACAATAAGGTATTGTAAAGCGGCAGATGCCAAGGATCTACAACGGCAAACTCTGTGCCTTCGGCAATGGATGTGGCGCTTGGGTGAATACCAGCAAGCAGCTCAGCGCCTTGGGGGCCGGTCGATGGCCATGATGCCTCAAAGCCAGGCCACAACAACTCGGTATCAGCCAACCAAGGAATAGCCAAGGTACGAATGTAGTACAAGGCGCCAAAGAAGGCCGCGAAGAACATGACTTCTGAAAAGATGAACCACGTCATGCCCATACGGAATGACTTATCAACATCCATATTGTAATCGGGGCTTTCTATGATGACCTTACGAAACCAGATGAAAAGCAAAACCGCCATCGCAAGAAAGCCGGCGCTCATCAATTTAGGCGCGTAGGCGTAACCGTTTAGATAGCTCGCGCCGCCCATTGCAATGCAAAACAATGCAATTGAGGCCAGAAACGGGTAAGCACTCGCATCTGGAACGAAATAATGGTCTTTAGAGTGTGCAGACATATTGGTTTCCTCGTTAATAAACCGTCTTTGGTATTTGTTTATTGGCCTGCGTATTTTTCATTATCGAAAAACGTGTAGGACAATGTTAGTTCATGTACATCATCTGGCATTTCAGAATCAAGCAAGAACCTAACCGCCATTTCTTTCTCTTCACCAGGCAGTAACACCTGTTTTGAAAAGCAAAAACATTCAGTCTTTTTAAAATGAAAGCCCGCTCTTGGTGGTGTCACATTGAATGTGGCCATACCCGTAATCGGACGATCTGAATAATTTTTCACATAAAAGATAGCTTCTTGTACATCGCCTACTTTTACGTTTAAACCTCGTGTTATCGGTTTGAATTCCCAAGGGAGATTAGAGTTTGTGTGAGAAGTAAACGTTACCGCCACATCTCGATCTATAATCTCGGCTGAATTTGCCGCCGCTTCTTCAATGATATCGGTCTTGCCACCAAAGCCAGTTACTTTACAAAAAGCTTCATACAACGGCACCAATGCGTAGCCGAAGCCAAACATGATGACGGTAATTACAACTAGCTTACCTACAAGATTATTCATTTAAGACCTACAAATGCGACCGCCACATTAAGCGCTCGGTAATTTAAGACGGGCTAACAACGGCGTTAACCCATCTTAATAAAAAATGACGCAATAAATAACATTACCGGAATCATGGTGATAAACAACGCCACTTTAGCATTGCTCATTTTTTTACCATTATCGTTATGTTCGTCAGTCATTTTTTATTCAACCTGTATTCGTATTTGAATTTCGCTGCCTATTTTATAACAGGCGGCTCGTCAAACGTATGGAACGGCGCAGGAGATGGAACTGTCCATTCTAAACCTTCTGGGTTTTCCCACACTTCGGCCGTGGCTTTTTTACCGCCACGCACCGTCGCTACAATAATGTAAACGAATAGAAGCTGCGACAAGCCCAAACCAAACGCGCCAAACGACGACCATTGATTAAACTCAGTAAACTGAACCGGGTAATCGGCGTAACGACGCGGCATACCGGCAAGGCCTAAAAAGTGCTGCGGGAAGAACGTAATGTTAAAGAAAATCGACGTTAGCCAGAAATGAATCTTGCCAAGGCTTTCGTTATACATGTGGCCAGTCCATTTCGGTAGCCAGAAGAACGCGCCGCCCATCATCGCCATTACCGCGCCAGAAAACAGCACATAGTGAAAGTGAGCCACTACAAAGTAGGTGTCGTGATACTGAAAGTCAGCTGGCGTAATCGCCAACATCAAGCCAGACAAGCCGCCTAATGTGAACAAGAACACCACACCAATGGCATACAACATAGGTGTTTCAAAGGTCATTGAACCGCGCCACATTGTGGTCACCCAGTTAAAGACTTTCACACCAGTTGGCACTGAAATCAACATGGTTGCATACATGAAGAACAGCTCGCCTTGTAGCGGCATGCCCACAGTAAACATGTGATGCGCCCACACAATGAACGACAAGAAGGCGATCGCTGCGGTGGCGAATACCATTGAGCTGTAACCAAACAAAGGCTTACGCGCAAAGGTAGGAATGATGTGCGAGATGATGCCAAAAGCCGGCAAAATCATAATGTAGACTTCTGGGTGACCAAAGAACCAGAAAATGTGTTGATACAATACCGGATCACCACCGCCTGCTGGGTTAAAGAACGCAGTGCCAAAATGGCGATCAGTCAGCAACATGGTTACTGCGCCAGCAAATACAGGCATTACGGCGATAAGCAAGAAAGCGGTGATCAGCCATGTCCACACGAACATAGGCATTTTCATTAATGTCATGCCAGGGGCACGCATGTTCAATACCGTTACAATCACATTGATCGCGCCCATGATCGAAGAGATGCCCATCATGTGAATCGCTACGATACCCATGTCAACACTCATGCCGCCTTGGATCGTTAGTGGGGCATACAGAGTCCAACCAGAGGCGGGGGCACCGCCGGGCACGAAGAAGCTCGATAGCAAAATAGTGAAGGCAAATGGAAGAATCCAGAAACTCCAGTTATTCATACGAGGCAAAGCCATATCTGGCGCGCCAATCATAAGTGGCAGCATCCAGTTAGCAAAACCAACAAAGCCTGGCATTACGGCCCCAAATACCATGATCAGTGCGTGCACTGTGGTCATTTGGTTGAAAAAGTGAGGGTCTACAAATTGTAAGCCCGGCTGCCATAGCTCAGCACGAATGACCAACGCCATTGCACCGCCTACAAACAACATAGTTAATGAAAATATTAGATATAAGGTACCAATATCTTTATGGTTTGTTGACATGAACCAACGTTGAAAAAACGGAGGCTTATGGTCGTGATCGTCGTGGCCGTGATCGCCAGCGGTCGCTGCATGTGACATGAATAATCTCCTGTTCTATTAGTTGCGTTTCGCTTTAACGTCGGCTGGCAAAACTATATCGCCAGTGTCGTTACCGAAAGAATTACGTTGATAGGTAACAACAGCTGCGATTTCTTCGTCACTCAGTTGACCTGCAAATGCTTGCATCGCGGTACCGGCTTTGCCAAACATCACTATTCTTAAATGCTCGTCTACTGGGCCAGTGGCAATTGCACTGCCGGCAATCGCCGGGAAGACACCCGGTATGCCGTTGCCATCTGCGCCATGACAGGCTGAGCAGCTGGCCGAGACTGATTCGCCTTTAGCCATCAAGTCTTCTTTAGTCCAGGTTTTAGCTGATGCCTCTGCAGCAGGCTCTTGAGCCGCTTGCGCTGCTGGAACAATCGCTTCTATAACAGAGATGACCTTTTCTTGAGGCTTAGTCGCAACAGGCGCTTGTTCAGCCGCTGTCGCGAGCGCTACGTCAGCGCCTTCAAAAGAGCCGCCAGCGGCAACCCATGCATCAAATTCTTCGCCGGTCACAACCTGCACAACGATTGGCATGAACGCATGGTCTTTGCCACATAATTCAGCACATTGGCCACGGTAAATACCCTCTTTACCTTTATCAACTTTAAACCAAAGCTCATTGATGTAGCCTGGGATCGCGTCTTTTTTGGTGCCAAAGGCCGGAATCCACCAAGCGTGGATAACGTCGTTAGCGGTTATAAGAGCACGCACTTTGCGATCAGACGGAACAACCAAAACCTTATCGGTCTCAAGCAAGTAGTTTTCGCCTTGCGGTTGTGCGGTCTCTTTATTGAACTGGTCAATTTGTTCGCGTGGCGTAGACAGCGTCGCATAAAAGCTGATGTCCTGATCTAAGCCTAAATAGTCATAGCCCCATTTCCACTGATAGCCAGTGATTTTAATGGTGAGGTCAGATTTAGTGGTGTCTTCCATTTTGATCAACACTTGAGTTGCCGGCACCGCCATTGCAACCAAAATTATGAATGGGACGATGGTCCACACGATCTCAACAGAGGTGCTATGGCTAAATTGTGACGGCTCGTAATTCTTGCTCTTGCGATGAGCAAAAATTGAATAGAACATCACACCAAACACGGCGACAAAAATGACAACGCAAATCCAGAAGATAAGCATGTGCAAACCGAAAATATCGCGAGCGACTTCAGTAACTGGGTCCTGAAAGTTCAGACGGTACTCAGCCTGAGCTAAACCACTAAACAAAGTGGCTATAAGGAATGAGCCAAACGCAGATATCTTAGCGAAAGACTTTATGTGTTGAGATAACACCATAATTAGAGGTACTCCAATTAAAACTTAAATTCGTAGAAAAACCATTAAATTCAACAACTTGAGAATAAATTAAATCAAAGTCTGAGATTTCGATTTAACTCGACTACTTTAACACGATCTATCACTGAGAAATTCACTGCTGTGAAGGTCGTAAGCATGATTAATACTATTGAGTATTCAGCCCAAGTTGAGGCGCACGAAAGGTATCACACGGGCCACTGAGCTTCAACAATTAAGGCTCTGATTGTTAAGAAAAGTTTACCCTTGACTGGATTTTCAATCTACCGCCAATGTTACTCAGCGAGCATTGCGAATTGGCGGTGAAAATCGCCGAGCGCGGCCTATTAATCGCCGAGCGCGGTCTATTAACCGAAGAACGCGCCCTATTAATCGCCGTGCGAGCCCTACTAGTAAGGCGACAAGTCACACAAACGTAGCCAAAAGCAATGATTTCAATCAGTGGCGCCCGACCAACGGGGCTTATTATCCTAGGAAAGCGACTGAGGCTTGATGCCAAGCGTCGCCATCAGCGAGCGGTCATGCTCTACTGAGGCATTATTAGTAGTGAGTAACTCTTCGCCATAGAACACTGAATTTGCTCCGGCCATAAAGCATAGCGCCTGCATCTGGTCATTCATCTCTTCTCTGCCGGCCGATAACCTTACATACGAACCCGGCATAGTGATTCTAGCCACCGCGATGGTGCGAATAAATTCAAACTCGTCGATTGGCTCAACATTATCCATCGGCGTGCCCGGCACTTGAACCAGGTTATTAATAGGCACACTCTGTGGTGGCTCAGGCAGGTTAGCCAGGTTAGCGATCAAACCAGCGCGATCAGTTCGGGTTTCACCCATACCAACAATGCCGCCGCTACAGACATTCATACCGGCGCTGCGTACATGCTCAAGGGTATCTAAGCGCTCTTGGTAGGTTCGGGTTGTGATGACTTCTTTATAATAGTCTTCAGAGGTATCTAGATTGTGATTGTAGTAATCTAGACCCGCTGTTTTCAAGCTCGCCGCTTGCTCGCTATTCAACATGCCCAATGTGGCACACGTTTCTAAGCCGAGTTCGCTTACCTGTCGCACGGCCTCTTCAACCACGCGTAAATCTTTATCTTTAGGGCTTCGCCACGCGGCCCCCATGCAAAAGCGGCTAGCGCCACTGTGCTTGGCTTTCTTGGCTGCCTCGACAATTGCCTCGACACGCATCAACCTTTCGACCTCAAGACCCGTATTATATCGTGCGCTCTGCGGGCAATACTTACAGTCTTCAGGGCAGGCACCGGTTTTGATGCTCAACAGACTGCTAAGCTGAAGCTCATTGGGGTTAAAGTGCTCGCGATGCACTTGCTGCGCGCGAAACAATAAGTCATTGAACGGTAAGTCGAATAAGGCTTCGACTTGCTCAAGTGGCCAACGAATAGTTTCGCTCGGCAACGCATTCACTTTCTCAACTACTATAGTAGCTACCTTAGATATAGTAGCTACGCTAGAAGTCATGTCATTTGACGGCTCATGTTGATTAACCGCGGCTTGAGTTACTTGATTGCTTGGCATAAGATGATTCTGTGTTTGATGGCTTCAAAGGAATGATGGCCGAAGCGCTATTAAATAATTATGGTCGAAACTCTAGTCGAAACTCTTGCAGTAGAAGCTGTATTAATAGTAGAGGAAACATTGATGCCCCTCTCACAATCAGCGCTCTGTTGAACCTCAACTGCATTAGCCTAACGGCAAATCAGGCTGAACGACTTAATTAACGACTACTTAGTTAACGACTACTTAATTAACCTATTAAAAAGGACTTGTAAACCAAAATGAATTTTACACTTTACAACATGCGCCGCCAAGCACTTAATTGGCTATTGCCTAAACGATGCTTTCAATGCGCCAAGCCACTCGATGATGATCGAGGCCCTATTTGTAAAACATGCCACCCTGAACTTCCATTTCAAGATCATTATTGCACTCGATGCGGCCAAAATTTCTCGGCAAACACAGACTATTGCGGGCATTGCATTAAAACACCGCCTGCGTTCGATTATTGTTTTTGCCCATTCAAATACGAATCAACCATTAAAGAACTAATATGTAAGCTCAAATACAGGGAGCACCCAGAATTGGCTAAAGTCGGGGCGTCACTGCTCGCACGCGAGCTCATCGACAATAACATCGACTCACCCGATGCGCTTATTGCTGTGCCAATGCACGTAAGCCGGCTCAGAACCCGTGGTTACAACCACTCGGCCCTCATTGCTCAAAATTTAAGTAAAACGCTCAATATACCAACACTAGATAATGCTTTGACGAAACTGAGAAAAACCACACCTCAAGCCCGACTGAGCCTAAAACAACGGCGCAAGAACCTAAAAGGGAGCTTCGAATTGAAGAAAATCATCAACGCCAAAAGCGTTGCAATCATTGACGATGTGGTTACAACCGGTTCAACCGCTGAAGAAATTGCTAAAATTTTGAAAAAAAACGGTGTAGACTACGTACAGGTATGGGGAATAGCGCACACGCTATAGTCGTTTATTAGTCAGTTGACTTATATTAAATCTGCGCACAAATATCATTAAAAACAATGATTTAACGAATCCAAAGGAACCCGCCAATATGGCAACACCAGAGAAAAGACCAAACCCTGCAGGGCTGATTGCGATTGCAAACCCGTCGCTTGCACAAAAATTAAACGACGATGGCGATGCGTCATCAAAGGCTAAAACAGCGCAAGACCAGTCGCCCTCTAAGCCAGCCAGATCAGCCACCTTCGATCAAGACCGGTGGCGAGCGGTATTAGTACTGAATGTATTTAGGTATGGCCTAGCCCTATTTTTAATCGCGATGATTGTATTCCCCACCGTTCTGGAGACTATCTATTCAACCAAGAACCTCATTCACCCAGCCCTATTCAAGTTCAGTGCGATTGCCCTACTTGTCTCAGCGGTTTGTTTCACCATATTCACCAGCAAGCGCATTTTTGAATTGAAACACATCTTAATTGGCCAATTCAGTGTTGATATCGCACTGGCAGGGGCATTAGTGTACGCCGCAGGCAGTATTTCAAGTAATTTCACTCTGCTGTTTTTCATTATAGTCACCACTGGCAGCGTTGTTCTGAGAAGAATACCCGCAATCGCGCTAGCATCGGGCGCCACCATAGTGATGCTGTACGAACATTTATACAGCTCACTGAAAGCAAATTCGGTTATTGCCACTAAATTCGACACACTGGCTCTTTATTGCTTGGCGCTCATGTTTATTGCCTGGTGTATCTCTTATATTGCCAGCCGCCTGCGCCGCGCAGAACTGCAAGCTTTTGTTCCCGGCAATGAGTCAATTGAAGATTATTTAGTCAGAGAAGAAAAAGCGGCACTCAAAACAGCACTTGAAAGCACCAACGGAAACAAAACCGAAGCGGCAAAACTGCTTGGAATGACCTTTAGGTCTTTTCGCTACAAATTGACCAAATATGACATAGCATGACAATAATTGTCACGCACAATATTGATCATCAACATTAAAAATATTCCTTTAAATTCAATAACTTAAGAATAAAAATCTGTTTAACAATTGTTGTCAATTTAGCGCTGGTAACTTTTAATTTATTAGGTATAAATGGTTCCACGGCAGAGAAAGCCAAACGCTTTATATAGACATGTTTATCTTTCTTGGTTAACGCCGTTAGATAGACAATTGATTCATCCAACAGATATAAGGTTGTAAACAACCCATTGCCATAACGGCATAGAGTTTAAGTTTCGGGCCTTTTATTTTTTACTTAAATAAAATTAGGAATATAGACAAATGAAAAACATTCAAAAAATGCATGCAAACGCAAAGGGTTTTACTCTTATCGAATTGATGATCGTTGTAGCGATTATCGGTATTTTGGCCGCGATCGCGATCCCTGCGTATCAAGATTACACAGTGCGTGCAAAGGTTTCTGAAGGCCTAAACCTTGCTTCATCGGCAAAAGTATCAATCGTAGAAGTGTTTCAAGATACAGGTGTTCTAGCAGGCGATAATCCTACGGCAAATATTGCAGCACCATTATCAATTACTGGTAACCACACAACTAGCGTTACAGTTTCTGCTGGCGGCGTAATAAATATTCTTTATGGCGCACTTGGCGGCGGTGTTGTTGCTGGCTCAGCTATTACGCTGACTCCAATGGATAATGTTGGAAGCTTTAGCTGGACCTGTGCAATCGTGGCCGGCGGAGCTGAAACACTTAGTCCGGCTCAAGTGCCTGCTGAGTGCAGATAGAACGTCGGACTCTCTTGCCGCATGTTAGCGGCGAGTGAACATAAACTCTCGGGGCCAATAAGGCTTCGGGAGTTTTTTTATTCCAAAAACCAAGCTGAGTTGACTCTCATTTGAATTTGTATTGTCACCTCTCTGAAACAGCAAAACTATGACTACATTCTAAGTTTGAATTCCAAAGAGACGCTAAATCATTTTGCCAATCAATAAAAGCCTACTCCACGCCGCTGTTATAGCAATATTAGTTCTGATTAGTTGGCAAGTTCTATCGCAAGGCATTCATGATCAATTATTACTTGACGATCGCTACAACCTTGCACCCTTGCAAAAAATTTCAGAATCACCTACCTGGGAAACAATAAGACTAGTCGTGTTTGATAATCAATCGGGGGCGCTCGGTAGACCTGTCTCGATGGCATCATTTCTCGTCGATGGGCATACATGGCCATTGCCGGTTAATCGCTTAATTAGAACCAATGTTTTATTACACATTGCCACAGGCCTTTGCTTGCTTTGGTTTTGCTTGTTATTGAGTCAACAAATAGGCTTATCAAAAGAGCAAGCGTTTAGAGTATCGATGCTCGTGACAACAATTTGGTTGTTTCACCCACTACTTACTTCTACTTACCTCTATGCTATTCAACGAATGGCGATATTATCAAGCATTCTGAGCCTATTAAGTTTCATCGTATTTCTCAAAGTTAGAACTTGGTTTTACTCAAACAAGGCTACGCGATTACTGGGCGCTTCGGTGTTATTAGCGATCCCAGTGATATTGGCCTTAGCCGCGAAAGAAAATAGTGCTGTTATATTGTCACTAATCGCCTTGATTGAAATATTGATTCTCAGCAACTCAGATATAACGCCCGATAAAATAAGGCGCGCACTGATCGCGCTGATGCTCATCTCAACCCCTTTAGCACTTGCTGTGTGGCTCGCCTTTAACACAGAGTATTATGCGTTCTCATCACAAGTTCGTGGCTTTGATTTAGTTGAACGCCTGTTAACACAATCAAGAGTTCTATTAGGTTATCTCAACAGCTCATTAATCCCAGGACGAGTAGGCTCAGGTATTTTTCAGGATGACATTGAGGTGTCAAGAACCTTACTGTCGCCTATAACTACGCTGCCAGCAACTATGATTGTTATAGGGCTAATTGCATCGATCACCTTTTTCTTTAAACGCTACTCCTTTATATGCTTTGCATTGGCATGGTTTTTTATCGCCCACTTAATTGAAGGGTCGGTTATTCCACTTGAACTAAAATTCGAGCACCGTAATTACTTACCGCTTATGGGCTTGTTGTTTGGCATTGTTCTGGCCATTGAAAAGCTGAGCCCCTCTAGGTGGTATAAGCTAGTTCCATATGTCTTTGCGGTAATCTGTATTACAACCACCGCTTCATCAATAACACTTTGGACCAACCCCCTCGAACAAGCTGAAATCTGGCGTATTGAACACCCAAAATCCTCACGCGCCGCCCTACATGCCGCTAGACTGTGGGTAGAAGAGGGCAATATGAATCAAGCGCATACGGCATTAAAAACGGTATCGAGACATCAGCCAAACCTACTCTCAATAAGCCTTCAACTGGTTCAACTAGAGTGCTTGAGCAAATCTATAAACCCAGAAACAGTTTCTAAATTACTAAAAAACGGAAAAATCGGCGAGCTTGACTATTCTGTCCCTCATGCTCTAAGAGCCTTAGGAGTCGCCGTATTCAATAACAATTGCGACGGCTTGAGTTATCAAACAGTGCTGGATATTTCAAACAATATTGGTGAAAACCCTAAATTAGCGACACACGAGGGGTTTCAATCAGAAACCTATTCTGCATTGGCATTCCTGTACCAGCAAAAGAAAGACCATATTAATGCAGCCAAGTATTCAAATAGAGCGTTTAATAGCACGCAAGATGCAAAGTACGCGATGGCAGAAACAATTCACTGGATAAACGCAGGTAAAGCCGAGAACGCTAAAGCATCGTTAAAACGCGTAGAGGAAAATATCGACACATTAGCCGAGTCAAAAGAAAATGAAAAACGTTATATTCAATCGCTAAGATCGTCGATTCAAAGAATGTCGGAAAACTAGCGCCAGCGAGACTATCTTTGAATAGCTGCCTTAAAAAAGCAGGTTGGTGAAACTCAATAATTTAGTATTAACGAGCCAATAAAATTATTTTTTTAATTGAACAAACCGCTCCAATTCATCTGCCCACTTCTCACCAGCATGGCTCGTTGGTAGAGCAAATTTTTGTAAGTCTAACTTAGCCTGTAATGCAAATTCACTGAGTAATTGGGGATTATCTAATGCCTTATGAACAACCCGCTCCCAAGCCTCAACGTCGCTAGGGTCATACACGAAGCAATTGCGTTGATCCTGCCACAAACTGCCTGTGAGGTTTTCAGATATCAAAACGGGAATGCCGTATGGAACAGTATCCATGATCACCCCATTCATTCCGCTGCCACCGATGACAATCGCAGCGCGTGACAATTCGGTATCAAAAGTAGCTTGCCAACCTCGAAAAATGACCCGGTCAGAGAACTCAGACATTTGTTCTCGATAGTAGTCTAGCCGCTTACCATCGCCGACAACGACCACTGAAAAGTCGTCTCTCGCTCGCAACGCCTGGCCAATCATTGTAAATAGTTCGTCACCTAGCCCTTTTAGCATTAAGCTTGATATCTCATTGTCTAGACGACCGACGACGGTAAGAATTTTTTCGCTGCCTTGGTTACGTAAAATTTCTTTTTCACGATAAACGCCGGGAACTTGAACTTCAAAAAATGAATACTTTTTAACCCAATCAGCTATTTCTGGGTCGTCAGGATACATATTTAGAAGGTTAGGAGTGAATTTGACCATTATTC
>JALZVW010000120.1 GCA_023301745.1 Arenicella sp.
TGCATTTTGATCTCGTATTGTGTGCTCAACTCCTCACTCCAATAGCGCCCGTTATACAACTTCAGATCAACATCAAGCGGTGTTATCTGAGGAACCTTGGCTCGCTGTGCGCTCAACCGACCATTGGCGCTAACTAACTAATCGATAGAAGAAGCAAGAAATCAGCAAACAAGCGGTTCGCGATCTTTTGCTGCGATGCCCCAAATAATAAAAAGCAGCTAAGTAACACACACGTGAAAACAATCAAGGTTCTATTAACTTTGACGATTTCACTATGCATGACAGTGGTTCACTCATTGATTGTTGGTTTGCAGGCACAGTCAGCCCTTTGGGCTAATGAGAAACAATATGCCGCAGCACCTTCACTAATTCAAGACACGTTCAATTGTTCTGACCGCAAGTATTTGATCTACCCACAAGCCGACTTTACTCGAGAAGGTGCCGATAAACCATATTAAAAAATCCGCAATGTATTCATTGCAGACAATCAGCAATAGCGTTATCTAACAAACAACTCGAGACAGTTCAAAAAATCAATCACATCATGCTGCAATTGATTTGTAGTCGAACTCGTTGACAGCGCTCATCGTCAACTCGGTCTTAATATGCAAACAGATTGCTCGTAAACGTCGGTCGCTATAGGCGGCCGTATTTTGAAAAATACGAAGAATCACATCACTAGAATTAACATCGATCAGAATTCCCTGCTGTCGATAAAGTATCAATGCAAATTCTGACACTAAAGCAACGGCTTTGTTCGATAAGAGACTTATTTTAAAGTCATTTTGACTAAGTTTTACTTCCATTTATCATACCCCCCAGTAAGATAAATATATTACATCACACATTTATTGTTCGAGCAACAGGCTAAGGTCTAATCTTAGTTTAGACCTTTCGCCATCAACGGCCCGTTTTGCAAGCTTTAACAAAAAAGAGTAATGGCGACGCTAATTAGGGCCACAATTAGTCGAGTACTGTATTCGTATTAGCGCGACCTTTTATTGAAAAATTGAGCTCTTGGTCCATCAAAAACGGCAATTCAATTATTGGTTACGCTCTTCGTAGTCTTCTACCATTTTGCGGGTAACTTCAATAATTTCGGCTCGCAACTCCTTAGCGTTGGTAGGCGCATAAACCGGAATACGTGAATAACCTTTATCTGCCATTGATTTACGAAACTCGGCTTTTTCTTTAGAACTCATGCGCGTCATTATCTTGACCCTCAAATTTAGTGAGCCACATCATAACGCCTTTCCTTTAGCAGAGTGCGGCTACTTAGTCGAAAGCCTACTTGCTACCTATAGAATAAGTTAGCAGTAACGCTTATGCGCTCATGCTTACCTCTATAGTGATCGCCTCAATCTCACAACTTGGCGCACAGATGGCATCGTTAGTCGCGATTCTAGTCGCCGCGGGCCTAGCCGTACGAGTCTCCTACGATGTCGATACTATCAATACCTAACAACCATCATCACGTTCTATCAAATTCAGCATCACTATGAATCATAGGTGTGCGAATTTACAACACTTAAAAGAATAAGACTCTCAACTTATTGATTTTAAAATAATTATTCCTCTTCGAAAGCCATTTCAAACAAGCTTTCACATCACCGCGCTTGCGATTACTAATTGCCTGTATTAGGATGACTCTGCTGGGAATTAAGGTACTACTCGATTGGATGAGTAGGTAGTTGGCCCCTTTTTTTCAGTAATATGGAGCCGCTCGTTAAGGTGAGAGGCAAGTAGTAATCAGTTCATATAAACTCTGGGGGGAGATAATATGACCAATTTTGACCAACAACTTTTTAACGATCGTCCTGAATACGAATATGCTTCATATGATTTTGATCATGAGCCTATTGCAAAAACAAGCGGTATCGTTAAAAAACCAAAAATCGCCTACGATGATACTTTAATCGATAGCCTTGAAAGACAGCACGAAGTATTAGTCGAAAATTTTGGTACCGCATTAAAAACTGGCTTCGAATCTCAAGACTTTACGCTTTTATGCACTCAACTGAGTGAATTCAAGGTGCTACTTCAAAACCACATTATTAAAGAGAATGTAAAACTTTTTTGTTATCTCGAACAACAGATGAAGAGTAATTCTAAATCGTTGACATCAATGAGAAAATTTCGAAAAGAAGTTAATTATTGGTCTAACGCTCTGATTAATTTTTGTAAGAAGTACGAACAACCTATCGACGTTTTCTTTTCACAAGATTCATTTAAAGATGAATACCAGGCAGTTGGTAAAGCTCTAATTCATCGAGTGCAATTAGTTGAGACAGGAATGTATGCTCGATATGCACCAAACAACCCCATGTAACCCATGCGCGCGGCTTAGCGGCCAGAAATAAACCGCTAAGTGCATTAGGATTAAGCGGCACAAGCTCACGGTTGGCGCCGTACCCGCGCTTAGTCATATAAGAAGACAAGGTTTCGCATCGCCGGTGATCAAAAATCATCGGCTTTTTATTGGCTGATCACTATTTTATTTGACTGACTTTATTTGATTGGTCACTGTGAAAAAGCGAAAAAGTTAACACGGCTTGCATTCATTTAATATATTAGTGCAAATAAGAGTGCGTGAATTTATTTTTAAATAGGCCACCTATAAGCCATACTCAGCTTATGTCATGCCTTATCAAAGCTAGAGTCGATCATAATCGTGAGTGAACAGTCTGTATTTCAAATAGTCTTAGGTGATGACTGGGCCAACCTAGGCCCTATCATTCAACGCCACTATTTTTTGAAACCTAAATCTAACGATTACGTTTGTGTATCTGGCGAAATGTCTGAAATAAGCCATTCGCTTATCGCCAAAGCGTTAATTCCATTTGGCTTATTATTCGGAGCGATCGTGCCATTTCAAGGGCAAAACATTCCGACAGATGTTCATTACAACTCAAATCCGAACAATCTAAATATTTATTGGGATCGAGTCTTTAAGTTTAGCCATGGCGACTTTCATTTTAAATCGCATATGGAACCAGTCAAAAAGAACGAAGTTATTGAGTTCGTTCGTTTTGGGGTCGGCATCCGCTTGGCCGTTACAGCCGAAAATGGTGCCTTAGTCTTTCGAGATACGGCTTATCTATGGAGGCTATTTGGATTTAAGTTACCAATCCCTGGGCGGTGGCTGATGGGTGAGGTCTATGTTGAGGAACGCCCGATCGATGAACATTACTTTTCAATGAAAATGACTCTTACGCACCCACTATTTGGTACACTTTTTAAATATACTGGAAAATTTAAGCTAAACGATTAAACTGGCTCAAATTGTGACATTAAGTACGACTAACTCGGTTAGACGAAGTACCTAGAAAATGACGAGCTCAAATAATAATCAAGCCATTCTTATTGTTGAAGATGACCCAGATCAGATGGAGTTATTAGTTAGCTTTGCGCTAAGTGAGATCCAATCCCTGATCGAGGATGACAATACTACCGATCAACAGTCGCAAAAATTAAAAGATATTAAAATATTGAAGGTGAGCAATATTAGTACGCTTGAAAAGGCCGTAAGCGTCTATAAAGGCATTTTATTGGCTGTTTTAGATTGCAACATACCCGATACAAAAGACGGCACTTCGCACGATCAACTGGTTAAAACAAATTACAGAATTACTGGGCAGCATAAGTCGGTGGATATAGTCACTGAACATTTGCCAAGCACACCAATCACAATGATATCGTCATTGAACAGGTTTCAAAAAATCGTCAGTCGGTACTACAAAAGCGAACATGATCTAAACATCAACTTTATATCTAAAAATGATCAATTGATGATTAGTCGGAATATTGGATATTATTTGAGACAATACCTATCCTCAATGAGTGGGTCGTCGTATCACATAGCAGACGGCGATTTGTGACCGATACGAGGCGAGTTACTTAACCGGCCCCTAATTAAAATCATCATCGCGTAAGGCTAAAATAAAGCCACTAGGGCTCTTGCCACACTCTTTTTATATCTGCTTCAGCGTTTATCTATATACACATCAAAACCCGCCGCTCTGAGCTTAATTTCGAGCCGTATGAGCTTGCTTAGCGATGCGCTACTCTTAACGCGCTTGCGCTGACCACTGAGCAGTCGTCGTTTGATCTGCTCCTTAGTTTTGCTCGTCATTGATGCTATCTGCTCAATAGCCGACCGTTCAATAGCGGTCGCCAATAGTGTTCCACTAGAATAAAGTATATGTGTCATTTCGTTTTGGCTGTGTCTGTCCATAAACAAACCATACCGTTAAATTGCCTATTGGTCTAAAAAACAAATTTTGTCTTTAGCTTACAAAGAATGTCACCGCCAATAAGCTTGCTGACAAAATAGACCACAAAGAGTGTCAAATATTGCTCCTGAAAATGACTAAACGATGACATTTCACTTTAGTCATCAAACCCAACATAGGAAACAAATTCAGCGTTTTCAGCTCGGGTCGAACGAACGTCGTTGGCTTGGAAGTCGTCGTCAGGATAACCCATCGCAATACAAATCATGATTGCTTCGTCATCCGGAATATTGGCATATTGATGCACTACATCAGACTGCATAATGCCCTGCCCGTTAATCACACAACCAATTCCACGCTCCCACGCGGCCAGAACAATGCCATACGCTAAAGAGCCAAGTGAAAATTGACTAATCGCCGCCGGCTCTAGTGATTTATGGTAAGTGAGCACCAAGGAAACAGGCGCATCAAACTGACGAAAGCCACGCAACATCCACTCGGTTCGTTTTTCTTTGTCGTCTCGCTCGATTCCCATAACCTCGAACAGCTGAATTGCCACATCAATTTGACGTTGTCGATTCACACCATCGTATTGTTCCTTGTATGGAAAATCTCGTACATGAGGCTTGCCCGCAAGTGTGTTGTTTGTGTTCCCTTCTCGGATTTTATCTAAGGCCTCACCGGCCACCGCGTGAACTCGCCATGTTTGTGTGTTGTAGGATGACGGCGCCCACTTGGCTGCATCGATAATATCATCGACTGTTTGCTTAGAAATTGGTTTATTCAAAAAACCCCGTGCGCTTTTTCGCGACTTGGCAAACTCAGTAAACTTCATATCAACTCTCTGTGTACATTATTGCGACTTAATAGATCGTCAGAGACTACTCTATCGCGTGCAAGTTTAGGTCAAGCCCGCACAACTGACTGCAAGGCCAATTAAATAACTGCTCTGACGAGGGCTAATCTAGAAAGGGGTCGCTTTGTGCATATAGCTTAACGCCTCAATGCGACATGAGTACCATGCTTGAATATTGCTCTGACATGAACTGCGAAACAGGTGATTTGAGTTGTCAGAGCGACCGCTTTAGTAATAATAATTCAAGCTTTCTAGTATTTTTCCTAATTGAGTCAACATGAAACCCTTTAACAAAAACAACAACATTATTCCGAAGAGAAATAGAGCGCAGTTAGTCAAAGCAAGAAATCGAAAAATCGAGTTTGGTAGCTTCGCTGGCCAATCACAATAATCAATCAACGCCGCTGCTGTTGGTTGATGTTATTCACTTCATCAGTAACGTTAATTTTTTGTGCTTTACCTATCGTCCTAGTAATGTTCGGCCTCAGTGCAGTATCGGCAAACGCAAAAGCACAAGTTAACTATTACTGTATCAACGGGCGCTATCTCTATTAACAGGCCCAGGTCTGCACCTAAGTCGCTATACTCGTTTGATCACTAATATTTGAGATAAACGTACCTAATGGGTGGCCAAGCCCATAGCTATAAAGAATAGAAACACAATCACTAGATACATTTAACTCTATCATCATGAGTTATCACTCGCTGATAGGCTTGATCAATAATCGGGTATGCATAACGATTAATGAATTCGAGAGCTGGTCGTTCGAAACATCGGCAAGCTGTCTTACTACGAAAAAATTATGCAAGCAAACCTTCTCTCTGACCCGATTGGCCCCACGCTAGCTAAGCTCGCAACCCCAAATATCATTGCCATGTTCGTTGCACTGCTAACCTCAATGGCCGAAGCATTCTATGTCGGTCAATTAGGCCTCGCCCCTCTTGCAGGCTTAGCCCTCGCATTTCCGATAGTAATGTTAACCATGACGATGGCTGGAGGGTCAATTGGCGGCACTATTTCTGGCGCCATAGCGCAACAGCTTGGCGCTGAAAACAAAGCCGCAGCGGAGTCGATCGCACTGCATTCAATTCTACTGACAATTATTTTGGCATTGGCGTTTTCGCTTATATTTCTCATACTCGGTAAAGCGTTTTACGCGAAACTAGGCGGAACAGGTGAGGTACTCAGTGAAGCTTTACGTTACTCAAATGTCTTTTTCATGGGAAGCATTGCGATCTGGGTCACTAGTGCCCTTAACAGTATAATTCGTGCCACGGGTCAAATGAAGGTAGCGGCGGCAACCATGATGGCCGGCTCTTGTATACAAATTGTAGCCTCTGCCATATTTATCTTTGGACTAGGTCCTGCGCCTGCGCTTGGAATTGCCGGTGCCGCCGTTGGCAATGTTGCTGGATTCGCCGTTTCGGGAGCCGTTCAGCTATGGTACTTAATGCGCGTATCATCAGTCTTACGCTTACGCTTGCGAGGCATTCCAATTAAGTTTCAAGGATTTTGGGATATTCTCAAGATAGCAATGATCTCTGCGGTGTCGCCCTTGTCCTCCGTCGCAACCGTTATATTTATTACCGCGATGATGGCGAGATTGGGCGTTGATATTCTTGCCGGGTATGGCGTTGGTGCTCGCCTCGAGTTCTTGATGATTCCAATAGTATTCGGTATTGGTTCAGCCTCAATTACAATGGTTGGCGCAAACTTCGGCGCGGGAGACTACCAACGTGGTGTAAAAATTGGTTGGGTATCGAGCTTCACGGCCGCAGCGTTAGCCGGCGGCGTCGGCATCACCATGGCAATATTTCCATCGGCGTGGGCCAATTTATTTTCAGACGTGGAAACTGTGCGACAAGCGTGCCGTAGCTATCTACAAATTGTCGGCCCTTTTTATGCTTTTTTCGGCATGGGCTTATGTCTATATTTCGGCTCTCAAGGAGCAAGGCGTATGCTATGGCCGGTCATGGGGTCCGTTGCTAGACTCTTAGTGATCGCCATTGGCGGCCTAATTCTGTCAACACAAACTACGACAACGGCTGAAGACTTCTTTTGGTTAATTAGCCTCTCGATGGTCGCTTATTGCTTGGTTACGGCTATCGCCATTCGTCTCGGCGCTTGGACTAGACACCTTCCCAGCTAAGATTTGGGTATCTTAGGCACACTTTACGATAGCAAGCTCTCGGCTATTTGCATGAGAGCCCCTAACCCTGGGCCTGCTATATACTAGCTCAGGCAACATAACTACGGTACGGAGAAACATACATGTCAAAGATCACAGGAAATTGCCTCTGCAAATCAGTTAAATACTCCTGCAACGAAGAGCCGTTGATGACGGCTGTCTGCCATTGCGAAAATTGTCAACGTCAAACAGGAACAGCCTTTTCTATCATTGTTGGTGTGCCAATCGGTTCAATTGTTTTTGAAAGCGATTCAACACTTACTGAGTACGTAGATCATGGCGAAAGTGGCCGCGCGGTCGGTCGAAAATTTTGCAACAATTGTGGCTCACCAATCGTGTCTATTGTTGAGTCATCTTTAGGTCTAGAACTGATAAAGGCCGGCACCTTGAACGACAAGTCATGGCTAAAACCAACCATGCAATTTTGGTGTGAAACAGCTCAGCCTTGGGTGAAGATTGATGATGAAGTAGAATCGCATCTGCGCAACCCAGGATAATAATAAAGTTCAGAAATTGAATCCAAAAGCGCGAAAATTGTATCTAAGCTTATAAGAACACTAAATTAATGTTGAAACTAACACGAGGACAACTCTATGAGCGCGCTGATCACGACCACTTCTAACATCGGTAGCAATGAATATAAAACGCATGCGCTGGTTTCTTATATCCTACTGGCAATTGGTATGTTTACGGCAATTCCATTATTGTTTGGCGCGATTTGGGCAATGATTCAGAAGAAAGGCGCCTACGGTAGCATTTACCATAGCCATCTAGTTAACGCCACTCGAGTATTTTGGTGGAGCCTGTTTTGGACTATCGTCGGAGCGATCCTTGCAATATTTTTCATTGGTTACGCTATATGGGCAATCACTTGGCTATGGGTTCTTTACCGTTTGGTGGATGGCTTAGCAAAAATATTATCCGACCAGCCTTATCCAATTTAGCGCTTTATAGGTAACAGCTTCTACCCCTCAATAGTGAGGCGTAGAAGTTTAGCTTGGCGACTTATAGATTAACCAACTTATTAATTTCACTCCGGCTCCGCTTAATACTTATTTTAATTATCTGACTTTTAAAATATAATTAATTATCACAATTGGGAACGGAGATTCAGTCATGCCAATTCTTGTTATCTGTCACGACGGCCCCAACGGCACCACTCTCAGGGCACAACACCAGCACACCCACATGGACTATATAAGCAAGGTGGCTCCCATGATTTGTGTTTCTGGGCCAATGAGACAAGGCGCTCATGCAATCGAAAAAAAGCAATACGATAGCAGCTTTTTCATCTACGACACCAACGACATCGCCATTGCCCATAAGTTGCTAAGCAACGACCCCTATGCAAAGCATGGCGTATATCAACATGTCTCGTTTGCTGAAATTGAACCCGACGCAGGTCATTGGATAGGCTCAATAGGCCAGAAATAAGCCGCCAATTAACATGCTATATTAAATGGATCTAATTATAAAAATAAAGAAGCCGCATGAATAAGGAATCACCAGGTCGTATTTCGGCTTTTATCACCATGTTCTTACCTGGTATTTTTCTGCTTGGTTTTAACATCGGCACCGGCAGCGTCACCACAATGGCAAAAGCAGGTGCAACCTACGGCATGTCGTTATTGTGGACCGTTTTGATATCGTGTCTAGCGACCTACTTCATGATCGTTCTTTATGGCCGATACACACTGATTACCGGTGAAACGGCGCTGCAAGCGTTTCGCAAACATATTCATCCTTGGGTTGGTTTGTTTTTCATCGTCGCGCTGACCGCTGGAGTGGCTGGTAGCGTAATGGGAGTGATGGGTATTGTAGCCGACATGAGTTCCGAGTGGTCCAAGGCCTTTATCGAAGGAGGCATAGAGCCGCTCTATTTTGCGATATTTTTTATATTGCTGGTCTATTTTATTTTTTGGAATGGCCAGACTAAGTTTTTTGAACGAGCGCTGGCCGTGATTGTTGCGATTATGGCAGCGTGCTTTATTTTAAATTTTTTGATACTGATGCCGCCTCCTGTTGAAATTATTTCTGGCCTGATTCCCAATATACCCGAAGTTGCCGTTGGTGAGTCAAGAGGGCCATTCTTGCTCATTGCGTCAATGGTTGGAACCACGTTATTTTCAGGGCTGTTCATCATACGCACAACCTTAGTCAAAGAGTCTGGATGGACGCTCAAAGACGACAAGCAGCAACGTCGCGATGCGAAAGTGGCCGTGGCATTAATGTTTATTATTAGCGCCTCAATAATGGCGGCTGCGGCCGGAACCCTCTTTACTCAAGGTATTGGCTTATCAAAAGCCACGCAAATGATCGGCCTTTTAGAGCCGCTTGCAGGTGCATTTGCGGCCTCTATTTTTGCCATTGGCATTATAGCTGCAGGGGTTTCATCGCAGTTCCCTAACATTTTAATGCTGCCCTGGTTGCTTTGTGACTATAATAATTCCAAGCGTGAAATGACCTTAGCAAAATACCGCATTATGGTTTTCTTCATATCATTATTAGGCTTAGTCGTGCCTATTTTTGAAGCGCGTCCATTAGTGGTTATGATTGTCTCTCAGGCATTCAATTCAGTGCTACTGCCGGTCACCGTTGCCTGCATCTTCATCCTAGGCAACCAGTCACACATTATGGGCGAACATAAGTATTCAGTGGTAACTAACGCGATCCTAATTGGCATTTTCGCCTTTTCAATTATTACCAGCGCGATGGGGATTAACGGAGTACTCGGCATGATTAACGGCTCATAAACACTCAGGTATTACGCGACCATCGCGGATCATTGACAATAACAAATATCAACTAAGAGGTAAGCATGCGAGAGTCATGGAGATGGTTTGGGCCAAACGACCCGGTCACGCTAGAAGAAATTCGCCAAACAGGAGCGACTGATATAGTCAGCGCCTTGCACACGGTGCCAACCGGTGACATCTGGAGCATAGACGCAATTGCCGATTATAAGGCGATAATAGAAACCACTGATGAGTCCATGTCTCCATTAACATGGTCTGTAGTTGAAAGCATTCCAGTGCATGAAGACATCAAATTGGCTAAGCCAGGGCATCAAAAATATGTTGATGCTTGGATTAAATCCTTAGAAAATTTGGCGGCGAACGGTATTAAGACCATCTGCTATAACTTCATGCCAGTGATTGACTGGACTCGTACTGATCTAAAATACAAACTACCAAGCGGTGCTTATGCCTTGCGCTTTGACCAAAAAAGATTCACTGCGTTTGATCTATTTATTTTACAAAGAGACAATGCTCAGGCTGACTATTCACGCGAAGAGGTAAGCGAGGCAGAACAAACATATGCCGCAATGTCAGAACAAGAAATTGCTCAGCTGACGAAAAACATCATTGCAGGTTTGCCGGGAAAAATGACCTCGGCCTATCACCTAGACGATTTTCGTGAGGCACTAGCCGCTTACAAAGACATAGATCATGCAACGCTCAGAGCGAATCTCTACTCGTTTTTAGAGCAGGTATTACCCCGCGCTGAGCAACTGGGTGTGAAATTGGCCATTCACCCTGATGATCCACCTTGGGATCTATTTGGTTTACCCCGGGTTATCTGCACCGCTGACAATTTGGAGACTTTATTTGAACACCTACCGAGCCCTTCTAACGGAATAACGCTCTGCGTAGGCACATACGGCAGCAGGCCAGACAATGATTTGCCCGCCATGGCGAAACAGTTTGGTAAGCGAATTCATTTTGCGCACCTACGAGGGGTTAGCCGCGACCAAGACGAACAACGCTCGTTCTATGAAGCGAACCACCTCGATAGCGACATTGATATGGTCATGGTGATCCGCCGACTGTTAGAAGAGGAACAGCACCGCCGCCAAGCGGCTAGTGACGGCGATAATGATATTTTCATTCGCCCAGACCATGGTCATCAAATGATGGGCGACATTAATAAAAAGATTAACCCGGGTTATTCAGGTATTGGCCGCTTAAAAGGTTTGGCCGAAATACGTGGCGTCGTCAAAGCACTTTCAGCAAGCCTCTAAAAGCATCATTGTTAGTAATAAGGGCTAAGATTATGTTTACTAACAATGATTCAGCACTTCTGAAAAATACTTTATTTTTTTAACACCATTTATCTTTGTGTGAATTTCTTGGGGGTCATATAAAACCGCCTTCATGCCGGCTGTTAGAGCGGCCTCGACCCCAACCAAACTGTCTTCTACAACCAGGCATTCAGTGGGCGTCACGCTCATTTTTTTAGCCGCGTAAAGAAATAATTCTGGCTCGGGTTTCCAAGCATTCACCTCATACGCACTAAAGACATTACCGCCAAAATAATCAGCTAATCCTGTAACTGATAATGCCAACTTGATTTTTTTTAGCGGCCCGTTTGATGCCACACAAACGGCTAAGTCAATACGCGCCAACGTCTCGACTACGCCACTACAGGCAACAAGTTGATCAACAAAAAGAGCGTCCACGGCTAGGCGATAGTCTTTTGTAAATTCATCATCTAAGGTCACTGAATACTCCTCTTCGAGTACGTTAAGTACATTGCGAAATTTAATTCCGCGAAAACGCTGGAGCAAAATCTCGGGCCCTAAATAGATGCCTAATGCCACCAACTTTTCAGACAGCGCTCGATTAAATAAATGTTCGCTATCGACCAAGGTGCCGTCACAGTCAAAAATTATACATTTAATCATTATCGTTTCGGCATTGATCAATTACGAGCGTCAATACGAGTCGCGGCCTACCCCGCATATAATTAGAATTGATTAACTTGCCAATGATCACGTTTCAGCGAAGAGTACCGGTTGGGATAACTCCAATACTTTTTTTCTAGAATCGTCATCAATCAACGACTCGTGTTGGTAACCGTTTAAGACCTCATTGATCTTTTTTAAGGGTGGTATCAAAAGCTCTTTATCTTTGGCTTTCATATCGTATTTATTGATTGATCTAAGTAGCGCTATCGACGCGCTATTGAGACTTATATTTTGTTTTGGTGTCGGGTTGTCATGAGGTGTTGCCAGATCTAATCTCTGAATAAGTTCTTGCACCACATCACCTTGGTACTTAAAGGCGAAAACACTGTTGTCACCAAACAGTGTTTGGCATTCTGAAACAAAGTCTTGATAATTCAAGTGTCTCGAAAACCAGTCAATTTCTAACATTTGCGCAAACGACAAGTCTTTTCCATAGCACAGATTATTTTTGATTTGAGGGTTGCGAATGCATTGCTTGTAATAGCTTTCAATAAACGCTAACGGCTCACGAAACCATACCCAAACTTGCACATCAAAGAGTTCCCCTAGTTGACTTAAAATACGTTTTGACTCACCAGGAAAATCCCACCAATAATTATAAATGCCCTCGGACGAAAGGATCACAGTATGAGTATCTTTTTTAATTTGCGAGATTATGTTTTCGAAATTTTCAAGAAAGTGGCGCGTATGTGTCGTGACTAAATTCTTTTCGAACCATTGATGTTTTGGTGCTGAAGGGTGTCGCAATTTTTCTAGGCTATGCGGATAAAGAATTCCTTTGCCTCTAAGCTTACGTTGTTTCTTATCAAGGTAGGTTTGCAAACTCGTTGTGCCGGTTTTTGGTGTACCCACATGAAGAATTAATTTGAGCTTCTGCCCATTTAATTGTTCAAGCGATGCAAGCAACATCGCGAGCTCGGCAGAAAAATGACTGTCTATTTTCTCCATTTAAGCAGATGAAAAACCTATAATGATGTAATTGAATATAGACGTGACTCTATTATATTCATTGAACAATTACTAATCTATGAAGAACTATTCTCAGGCCCGCAAAGATGAGCATTTACAATATGCTCATATGATATCTATACGCTAACAAATAATGACTTTAGAAAGAAAATTGAAAACTATGCGCTTCTGGTTACGTCTGGGCATAGCCAATCATTGTATCGCCATCATGGTGGTAGCGTTCGGATGTGTGTACTCGGGGTTCACCTGCGAAGGTGACTCCATGAAAAGTATACTCTCGGCCTATGCGTTCACCTTATTTACACCGCAATTAGCCTTGGAAGTAATTATATTAATGGCATTACTTTTGGTCACTCAATCGATGCGCGAGTTCCGAGAAAACTGGCCGCTCTTAATACTGTTCGTTGCCACACTTTTGTCGCTCGTACCATTGGTGTATTGAACATAGCACGACGAGCCAAAGAGCCATAAAGTCTAAGCATGTAATGGTCTTGAGCTTAGGCCTCAATTCTGATGATCATATTATTGTTACGCAAAGCGCATTGTCGTTGATTGCGCTGTTGATTGCTCTACAGCGGCGTTCGCTTTGCTCGTTGGCGCTGATACCATAACAACCAAAGTTGATAAGCAAGCTCTGAAAGCCAACGTACAACAGGCCATAGCAAGACCTTAGCGACGCTTCGCCACCGAGTATGTTGCCAAGCAGCGACATTCGCCTCTAAACCAAGCAGTAAGGTTCCATCTGCTTTCAATAAATGTAATTGCGAAAATAATGCGTGTTTATCAGCTGGCACGTGAGTCGCGACATTAATGTCGACACAAACAAGGGCGTCGTCAGATTGCGCCTCTAGCCGTGTAACTTCGGCATTACAAATAGGGCATTGGCCATCATAAAATAGGGTGTCTTTTTGTTTACGGTCAATCACAAGCGTTTCTTTAATCGTTTACGGCAGTCACTAAATCCTAGCATAAAGAAATTTTCCTTAGCTAATTGCCACATCAATTAGCCGTCATTCACTCGCGCCGCACAATGATTTCTAGAACCAATCAAACTGCAGGCAAAAAAAAGGCCGCTCAAATGAGCGGCACTTAAAATAACAAAAAGAAGAGAGAGATATGAAACTAAATACTCATTTATATTTCATGTAAGAAGAATATCCCAACCATTCAAATTAAAATACTTATTTACGGAGTGTTAACTCATCTTTACGTTTAACTGACAAACACTGTTTGAAAAACAACAAGGTGGTGTGTTTTGTGCCGAAAAATACGGTCATAATTGTGAAAAAATGTCACGCGAATCGATCGCTGCTCGATGGATGCTGTCGGCTGAAAGTTAAAAACGCCCTAAGCGAGTCATTAGTATGGTTAACAGAGCAATACATGACCAAAAATAGACTCATCTTTGATCATGTATTACCAGCACGTGTCTATTAATTTCAACGCGCCTCAATTATCATTTAGCGTATAAAAATTAACATTGCTCAGCTCGCTTAACATGATTAACAGAATAAAAACAAAGATTAAAAACAGCTTATTCCCCGAGCAAAAATTTCACTACAATATTGAAAAATTCAGCGAATATAACGACGTCGGATTTGTATCAGGATGGGCTTTTTTTGACAAAGAACCGATTGCCAGAATCGCTTATCAAACCAAGAATGGGCGTTGGAAATATGTTGAGTTCGAAGTGTCCGAGAGTAAGGATGTCGCTCAAGCGTACGATAACCCAGTCGCGAATAAAGCGAGATTCAAGTTAAAAGTATTTGATAGCCTTCCTGAGAAAATTTTGTCTTTAAAGCTTCGATTCGAAACGTCGGCATTAATCGGAGCACAAAAACGAGTTTGCGAGCATCTGCATATTCACGGCATCGAACGCGGCCCCTATCGGCAGTATGTACCAAACTTCTTTAAGGATTTTGTTGAAGGAAAAGGCGTGAAAACAGCTCTAGAAGTTGGCTCTCGGGCACGTTCGGGAGTCAATAACAGAGATACTTACTTACCCGAAGATATAGAGTTCACCGGTGTCGATGTGCTTGAAGGTGAAGGCGTTGACGTTGTATGCGATGCGCACGAATTATCTAAGCACGTAAGCCACGATCACTACGAGTTAGTTTATTCATTAAATGTATTTGAACATTTATTGATGCCATGGAAAGTGGTACTAGAGCTCAATAAAGTAATGAAGAAAGGCGGCGTGGTAATGATTTTTACTCACCACGCATTTCCGCTGCATGATCTTCCGTGGGATTATTACCGCTTTTCAGACAACGCTTGGTACTCTTTATTTAACAAAGCAACTGGGTTTGAAATTATTAAAACTGATTTGATTGACCAAGTTTCAATTGTGCCTAAGTGTATTTACGAAGGTAGTGTCGGAGTAAAAGATGGCGGCGCTTATATTCACTCGGCTGTGATTGCACGTAAAATTTCAGACACGACCTTAGAGTGGCCGGTAGATTCAAAAGAAATCATTGAAACAGAATATCCTGAGTGATTTAGAGGCCCCCGGCAATCAAAGCCGCCTATGCCCGCCACTGAGTGTTAAGAGCGGTTATTCTGACTGCTCGTTATTCTTACTACTCGTTATTCTTACTACTCGTTATTCTTACTACTCGTTATTCTTACTACTCGCTATTCTTGCTACTCATAGTCACGCTTAACATTCTTGTTTATATACAAATTTAGTCCACGCCCACCAATGGCAAGCTTTTTAAGATGTTCAACATGATACTCCCCGGCAGACAAATAACTGTATACGTATGACGCTGCATCACGATTGAACCAAACCTTGATGTACGAAGCGCCAATTTCATAAGATGAAACACCAGAGTTATTATTTAGATCAGCATAGCGATGCATGTTTATTACCTGTGTTACGACGCCTCAAGAATAACGCCTTAGATAGCCTATGCCTTCTCGACACGATTAATATGTCCAAATTGAATTCTTCAAAAAAAACGCCTCGCAACAAATAGAGATAAGGCAATCTTAGAAACGATTCTATATACAAAAAACTTTGTGCGTTAACGTTTTAACCGAGTCATCAAATTCATGACATTTTAGGGGTTATTACTAACCAACTCCAAACTAATCGAACCAATGCCCTCAAATGCAACGTCGCATGGAACACCAATGGCGGCTTGATGTACGCCAGTAATTGCGCCACTTGAAACATAGGTCCCGGCATCGATAGTGTGGCCTCGCTTAGCAAGATGCTCTATCAAATAGCTTAGCGCACCTAATGGGCCGCCTAAACCTGGTTTCGCCTTCCCGCTGCCGACAGTTTCATTTGCTACTTTAACTGACACGCCAATACTGGATAAATCAAGTTCACGCCAATTGGTGATTTCAGGCCCAACGATAACGCCGGCATTGTTACCAAAATCGCTAATTGGTGAGAACGTGCCATACGAGTGTGTGTGTTTCATTGGGCTGCTGGCAATTTCTATTCCGATAAACACTTTTGCAATCGCTTTTTGTGCATCTTCAAGAGTTAAATTACTGGTAGGTAGTGTGGACACATCGGCTAACTCAATAACAAATTCGGCTTCAATCGCTGCGAAGCCTTTAGCAAAAACCGGTGCTAGGACATGATCCTCACCGGTGCTAAATTGCAGACCCTTTTCAAATACTGGGCCACTTTGACGCTGGGCTTTGAACTGCTCATGTAATTCGGTTTTTAGGCCGGCTACTTTCCACCCAACTAACTTATCGTTCCAACCTGCAATGCATAGGTCCTGCACGTGATAAGCATCTTCGGGCGTTTCGGGGAGCACCCCAGGAAACGTATCTAATTGCGAACATGACTGTCTAGCAGCGATAAGGTTTTCAGATAAACTAAGGTAGGGTGATGGCATGAATTAGCTCTTTAATTCCTTAAAGGTTTAAATAGGCCTTTAAAAGGTTGGTTTTTGACTTATGAAATAGTTTCGTTGCTCTCAAACTTGAGCATGTTCGAAGTCTATGGTTTTAGCACTTTATACGACAAAAAAATACAATGCTGCAATTATCTTACCGCGATTCATTCAAATTGAATTAGTCATATTATTAACCAGTATGACTTAGTATAGATTCATTCTATGTTCTATTACAGATAAACATTATGCGCCACCAGTAAGACCACCCACTGTGTTTGATACACCTTAAAAGCCTTCGCCATAGCCGCCTTGGTTTCACAGACCTGCGCGTTTAAGGTCACCACGGCTGGTCAAGCCAGCGTTTTGTAAGTACAAGCGCCCTACAGTCAAGCGTCTCTATGTAGATCCAGTGTTCAAGTGGCGCACAAGGACCAAGGTTGGCAGCACTACGTGAATCGCTTGGAAGTATTATCACTGGCTGGCGAAGTCCTAGCGACGCGAGAGCTAGCGCACCCTCACGTTAAACAGCAGCTATTTACACGTTCGTTAGCTAATATTTTGATTACTCAAGAGATAAAAATGGTGATTCTCCGAGTTCATGGCTCTGTCCATGGCTACGGTGGGTTAGAAGTCACGCTGAGGTTATAGAAAGACTCTTGACCAAGGGGGCAGGACAAAATCGCAACAAATTTTTCATTATTGAGTTATTGACGCTAGGCAGTTGATTAGTTATAAAATTCAGTTATTCCCGCCAATGAATAAAATAATGAACAAAAACAACTACATCGTCAGAATGACGCTCCCTCTATTTTTTGTGCTTGTGCCATCTGTGGCATTTCCACAATCAATATCATCAGCTATGCCGGCACTAATCGACTTGGTTCTGAGCAATGAACCAGCCAAGGAGTTCAACGTACCTACAGTAACTTATGCCAAACCCGGACAACTGAATACAGGCCCGACACAAGAGAGCTTGCTGGTAAATAGCGATAGTGTCCGCGTGCGGGAGAATTGGAGCCATGGCGGTTCAGGCACCCCCGAAGATCCGTTTATTGTTGAAAACCTGAATATCTCCGGGTCATTGAAAATTGAGGTGCCGAATGTATGGGTACGCAACTTTAGAGCCTCTGCAGATGCTCTATACGTTGTACAAACCAACTACGATGGTGTGTACAACGTCGTCATAGAAGACGGTGAAATCATAGGCGGGCGTGCCAATACTAGTGCGCCCATCATAGTAAAGGACGGCGTTACTCTAAGGCGACTCGCAATTCATGAAAGTGGTGGCGATGGTGTCAAAGTTCAAGGCAGCGATTTCACTATGGAGAGCTGCTGGGTATACGACCTAGGAGCCAAGGTAGACTCTCACGCTGATGGAGTGCAAGGCACAGTCAATTCTGGGCGTTGGAGAAAGCATGTTTATCGTGGTAATTTTTTCGATATGGCCGTCGATGAGTTAGAAGACCCATACCAGTCCAACGCTACCATTTTTCTGCACGCAAAAAATGACCTTAGCGGCATAGACGGTATTGTCATCGAAAACAACTGGTTAATTGGAGGTAACTTTTCGCTGCCTATCAACAACAATATGACTGGCATAATCGTGCGAAACAATAAATTTGGGCAAATCGACCAAGAGGTCCGCTTTGGCTTACTTCAAATCGATAGCGACGATAAAGTTGTCAGTGGCAATACTTTCGAAGACAGTGGGGAGTTGATACCAAACCAATAAAACGAATGTTCTTTAGCAAATGTTTAGATAAGTTCGGCTGCGTAAGGTTGATCGGGCTTTATTCAGATATTTGCTTGCTCGAAAACCCCAAAGCTAAAATATTCAATACCCAGATCGCAAGCGCTTTTTGAAGACTAGTGATTGTTGAGTTGTTTAATCATCACTCCACGAATTTCAAGTAAAAGAAAGGCCGCTCAAACGAGCGGCACTTAAATAAAAATAAGAGAGAGATATGAAAATAAATACTCATTTACATTTCATGAATCAACAATATCGCAAAGTTTCGCCATAACATTCATATTTACGTAGTGTTAACTCAACTCCGTATTTTCGCGAAGGCTGCTGTGATAAAAACAACAAAAAAGTGTGCTTTATACCGAATAATGTCGGCCCTATCGTAGGCAACATTGCGTTATCTTGAAAAGACTCACTCTATTTACCTGCGGCCCTAACGTTGCTTAAGCTATTAGTAAAAACGTATGACAACACTGTGATTAAATCGGTGGCCGAACTCACAACTAGCCTGACGTTAATCATGTGGCTCTGCCAGCTTCTAGTTAAAGCCGATAGTTAGGCCACTACAACTAAAAAACACTGGACCAAATTTTTTAAAAGACAAACATTTTAAAAGACAAAGACACGCACTTTAGGTTAGCCTTACCGTTCGTATGCTGTTGATAAAGCCAAAGCGGTAAAACGCAAGGAACGAAATCAATCACCTAAAACAGCACTCAATTGAATAAAATTTTAGTAACCCGGAGTTTTTATGCCTTCTCGACGAACCCGAATTTGGTCTGTCAGCGCCGCCGCGCTTGCCACGTTTCTAATCTCAGGTTGTGTCTCCAGCACGCCTGAAAAGGTTGAAGCTCCAGCCAATAGGTTTAATTTAGATAATTGGAAAATCACGGTACCGGTTGACGCTAACGGCGACCAAAAAGTCGACTCAATTAGTGCATCTCAATTAGCGAATTATTCACACCCAGACTTCTTTCACCTAGATTCGCTAGGTCGAATGGTATTTACCACGCCCAATAAAGCCGTGACAACCAAAAATTCGAGTAACACGCGTAGTGAACTGCGCTATATGAGCAGTGATAAAAATAGCAAAGTTCCAAGCCATAGTCCTGAGAACAATTTTTCACTCCAAGCGCACCCAACGGCCGGCACGTTCGCGTCAATAGGAAGTAAAATGGAGGCGACCTTGCATGTTGATGCCGTGGCACTTAATGCCGATAAACCTGAAAAATTTCCAGCATACTCGGCGGTGGTCGGGCAAATTCATGCGGTTAAATTCAGCGGCCCACATGAAACCGCCGGTTGGGGGAACGAGCCGCTAAAGATTTTTTACAAAAAGTGGCCTGGGCATGAGAAAGGCTCAGTGTTTTGGACCTATGAACGAAACCTAGCGAAAGCAAATCCGCAGCGACGAGATATTGCTTATCCGGTTTGGGGCAACACTTGGGACCTTACACAAGACCCAGGCACAAAAGGCATCGCCTTGGGCGAAGAGTTCAGCTATACGGTGAATGTGTATCAGAATATTATGACCCTCACGTTTGAAACCTCAAACCACGATACGGTGCGTTATGATATTGACCTTTCAAATAATACCGACGCATATGGGAATGTAGACGCACAAGACAACCCGCTTGGTTACACCGGCGATTCGTTGTACTTTAAAGCCGGCATTTACGATCAATGCAGCACCAAGAGTACTGAAGGTTTTTGGTATGCTGCCTGCGCTGGCACCGGCGACTGGGCGACAGATCATGCAAATGGGGATTTCGCAAGAGCCACGTTTTCTCGATTAGTCGTGAGTGATGCAACGGCCTATTGATCGTCTAACGCGATGAATAGAATAAGTACAATAACAACGTTAGTGACGGCCCTTACGTTGTTATTAACGGCCTGTGCGCCCGTCACTAAGCCCGATAACCAAAGTCTAATACGCTCTGATTCTCAATCAACATGGCTTGCTATTGATACGTTTGAGTCCAGCAACCTCGATGCTTGGACCCTGAGCGACACCAAGAATCAAACGGTACCAAAGATCGCTAAGCCTCAGGTTACCATCATAGAAACAGAGCCATCAGGCAATCACTATTTGCTAAAAAAACCGGCGGCTGACGGTATTGTTGGCAACCGAAAAGCACTGAGCTACCGAAGGCTTCCTGCTGCGGTAGCCGTTGGTGAAACCGCCACGTTTTACACACGAGTCAATGTTGAATACTTCCCCAACAACCATGTCTTTGGCTTGAGCAACCTTCGGCCAGATGAGATTGACCTTCACGATTACAATGCTTTCGAACCCAGCATCAGAATTACAGACAAACAAGAATCAAGCGGCCATCGCAACGATGGCACTCTCATGGTTAGAGTGGGCAAAGACTACGTAAAAATTGTTAATCAGCAAGCACAAAGACCGGCTCTACCGCTACAAGAAAACCTGTGGTACGAGCTTTGGTATGTTGTCAATAACAGTGCACGTTCTGATGGCGGGCAGCGCTACGATCTTTATGTGCGAGGCGGCGAGTTCAAAACACAGCAATTAGTTTTCCAAGGCGCTGATTTTCGTATTCAACGTGAACAGCCATTGATTTACTTTTTAGCCAATTGCAATACCGGCCCAATAGACAAACCTTATGGAAATGGCGGCATTCGCTATGACGACTTATATATGATTGCTGGCACGCATTTAACAACGCCCAAAGCCCACCTCTAATAAAAGTATCGCCACTCTTTTCGATCCCTATCAATCAAATGACTTTATCGGCTTGAAATCGAGAGCGATACACTCCCGGTGAGACTCCAGCGAGCCGCTTAAACGCAACCCTGAATGTTTCGCTTGACTGATAACCTGCTTTTTCGGCCACCTTTTCCATCGAATATTGGGTGTTTTCTAGTAACTCTTGGGCTTTAAACACTCGGTTTCGCTGTAGCCATTCCATCGGAGTATTTCCGACGGCATCGCGAAAACGACGCAGAAATGTGCGCTCACTCATGTGTGCGTGCTCAGCCATATTTTTAACTGAGACCTTCTCAGTTATTCGTGCCAACGCCCAGTCCATTGATTCACTAATGGCGTGCCGCTCGTTTTTTTCAATCGGGTTCGGTATGAATTGAGCTTGACCGCCGTCGCGATGAGGGTGTGCCACCAGCCTTCGAGCGACATCATTTGCGATCTTTGCGCCGAAGTCTTTACGCACTAAGTGCAAGCAAGCATCAATTCCCGCAGCGCTGCCGGCCGAACAAATAATACTGCCCTGATCGACATAGAGAGTGTCTTCCTCGACCTCAATTTTTGGGTAAAGTGATTTCAGCTTGGGAATATGCCGCCAATGGCTAGTGGCTTTTTTACCATCAAGCAAACCGGCCGATGCTAATAAAAAAACACCTGAACAAATTGACAAAAACCGTGCCCCACGTTGCGACGCTTTTTGCACCGCCTTAATGACTTCTTTAGCGTCATCATCCACCACGCTTCGCCAACTGGGTACCACGATCGTATCTACGTGCTCAAGGGCTTCTAAGCCACTATCAGCCGTGATACATACGCCGCCAGTTGCTCTGACTGCCATACCCTGAGTATTGACGACCTTAAAGTCATACCAAGGGAAATCGAACTCGGGCCTCGCGAGCCCGAAGACTTCAACGGCAATACCGAATTCAAAAGTCCCTAAGCCATCACTGATTAACACCGCAACTGAATGAGCGGCACCGTGAGTTGTTTTCTGTCGTGTCTGCATAGTTGGCGGAATATTACCACAATCTGTCATTTACGCCACTATCGCGATTCAATGCCGTTATTTAATATACAGACTCCATCAACCAATCAATGAAAACATAATGACGACTCCAATTACACAGACCGCCGCCGCTAATTCTGAAGACGCACTTGCCCATTTTTCAAATTTACTCAAATTTGAAACTGATTGCTGGGATACCAATGAAAGCTTAAAGGCGGTCGAGCAAGACTTTCTATTAGTCGATGTGCGTTCACCAGAGTTGTTTGCCGCAAGCCATATAAAGGGTGCGATAAACATACCGCACGGCAAGATGATTGCCTCGTATATGAATCGACACCCAAGCGATAAGGTGTTTGTCGTCTATTGCGCTGGGCCACATTGCAACGCGGCCGATAAAGCGGCGGTTCGTTTAGCCGGCCTGGGTTTACCAGTCAAAATAATGATTGGCGGCATCACTGGCTGGATCGATGAAGGCTTTAGCCTTGTGTCTGCGAGCTAAGTTTGGGAGTTACTATTCGCCAGGCAGGCGAGGCCGACATAAACGCCGTGATTTTGTTGATGGAAGAACATGCTCTCTACGAAAAAACACGCTTTGACCCAACATCTTTAGCGCCGAGACTAGTGGCCGCGATGCAAGGCCGCGCCCCTCGGTTAACGATTTTCATTGCCCAAGTGAAGCATAAAGCAATCGGCTATTGCTCTGTCACTCAAGAGTTTTCAAGTTGGCAAGGGCAAGAGTACCTGCATATGGATTGCCTGTTTATCAAGAGCCAGATGAGAGGCTTGAGAATAGGCGAGAGCTTATTTGAGACGACGGTAGTACATGCAAAAAAAATAGGCCTAGGCGAGCTGCAATGGCAAACTCCAGAATGGAATGACAGCGCGGTTCGATTTTACCGTCGCATTGGTGCGACCGATAAGCGCAAGCGACGATTTCAATACCAGGTCGTTTAGCCGCGGGTGACGATCTGCATCAAACGACGATAGTTACCTATGGAGCAAAGAAGTCAGTTAAGCTGAGTGAAATTAGTGGAGATTTCGAGCTTAAAATAACGTTTACGTTTACAGTGCTGAGTCTTAACTGGTTAAAGTGAGCGAATCTATATAAAATAAGGCGCAACATGCCTGATAATCATTATCAAAATAAAGAGCAGTTCGTCGCAATCCTCAAAGAAGGGGCCACAATCGCGTGCCACGAATGTGACTTGCAGATTACACTTCCGAACCTTGGGAATGTAAAGACAGTCTTGTGCCCGAGGTGAGACTATGTCATAACTCGGTTTCATAAGTTTGCCTTAGCGCGAGGCTTTTCATATGCGCTGGCCGCGATTACATTTTGCTTGATCGCTAATCTCTACCCTTTTTTAACAGTCAGTACAGCCTTAAACGCAAACACAATTTCTCTGATTGGGTCGGTATCGGTATTAATTGAAATAGATGAACATCTTTTTGCATTTATCTTTTTAAGTATGATTTTAATATTTCCATTACTTATTTTAATACTGCTTTTATATATGTTGAGCGCCATCTATTTTTCAAAACCCTTCCCATTATTGATACAAGCCTACAAAGCTATCTTTCTGATAAAGGAATGGGCAATGGCCGAAGTGTTCTTGATTTCTGCCTTTATCAGCATGGTGAAAGTGCTAAGCCTGGCTGATCTAGAATTAGAAATTGGGTTTTGGTCTTATATTTTATTTGCCATCACCTTATCCGTCGCAATCAACTCTATTGATAAATTACAAAGCTGGCGTACCGTCTACAAGCTTGTCACCAATAAGGCGGCCGTCTAATGCCTGAGTATCAACATTTTTCGCCCGTCTTAATTGCAAAAAACCAATCGATTACGAGTTGCCCTGTTTGTAATGGTTTGTCTCCCAATTCTGAAAGTCATTGTGCGGCATGCGATAGCGCGCTCCATTCGAGAATGCCAGCAAGCTTACAGCGCACAATCGCATTATTGATTACGGCTTGCTTCTTATACGTTCCGGCCAATGTCTTTAATATATTGCGGACAGAAGGAGTTGAAGGGTCGATGGAAAAAACCATCGTCGGCAGTATCATCATGTTTATGGACCAAGGTAGTTACGTCTTAGCGCTGATTGTTTTTACCGCCAGTATTATTGTGCCTACTGGCAAAATAGCCGCGTTGTCTTGGTTATGCATATGTGCCATTACGCCTCGGTGGAGCCAACCATTAAGTAATACGCGTTTATATCGACTAACTGAGTTGTTTGGCCGTTGGTCTATGATTGACGTGTTCGTCGTTGCTCTTTTATCGAGCTTAGTACAACTTGATGGACTCATGAGTATTACTCCTGGCGCAGCCGTAATGGCATTCGCTGGGGTGGTTATAGCAACAATGTTAGCAACAATGTCATTCGACACTCGCTTAATCTGGGATCTATGGGAGAAAAATAATGAGCGATGAGAACAACTTTGAATCGGCGGGTACGCTTAACACCGCAAAAGTAGAAGAACATAAGGCGCCCAAAATCTCAACGGTTTGGTTGGTGCCACTATTCGCTGTCTTAATCGGCGCAGCAATGCTTATTAATCACTACTTTAACCAAGGCCCCAAAGTTCAAATATTTTTCAAGAATGCAGATAACTTGGTGGCCGGTAAAACCAGAATTAAATACCTAAGTATCGACATCGGCAAAGTAACGTCGCTTGCCTTAACCGACGATGACACCAGTGTTGTTGCCACCGCTCAACTTGATCAAAGCGTCTCGCATCTACTGGTTGAAGATTCTCAGTTCTGGGTTGTCAAACCGCGCATTGGTGCCAGTGGCATTTCAGGCCTAGACACCCTCCTCTCGGGTGCTTACCTTGGGCTAATTCCAGGCTATAGTGATACTAAAGTAAGCTCATTTGTTGGTGCCGATGGAATTCCTCCGGCCGGCAGTGAAGTCGCTGGATGCCGAATAACATTGCGGTCAAATAGCAACCAATTATTGTCAGAGGGCACGTCAGTCTATTATCGCGGCTTCCGCGCGGGTAGCATAGAAAAGGTTGAACTTAACCTTGACGACGATGCGACCTATTATCAGGTCTTTATTGAATCTCCGTACAACGAATTAGTGTCAACTAATACACGTTTCTGGGACGTCAGTGGCGTGACGTTCGAGTCTTCGACAAAAGGCTTTATGCTGCACGCGAACTCAATCGAGTCTATTCTCTCTGGCAGCATTACATTTGGCTTGCCCGATGGTGTAGAAGAAGGTGATATCCCCGCTGATGGCGAGCTGTACACTCTCTTCCGTAACAGCGATGACGCCTACGCAAGAACCTATTCTGAGGGTTTGAATGTTGCGGCGAGCTTTGATTCATCGCTACGAGGCTTAGCACTGGATGCGCCGGTAGAGTTTCGCGGATTGGAGATGGGCCGTGTGATCGAGCTTGATAAAGAGCGTTCTGTGACCGCCGACGACGGTTTATCTCGCGCCATAATTAGATTAGAACCGGGTCGAATTGGGCTTGAAGATTCAGAAACCGGTGTCGCAGAATTAAAAAAGAAAATCGAAGCTTGGGTTGGCAACGGCCTTAACGCGACATTGACAACCGGCAACCTACTAACTGGGAAGAAATTCGTGGAGCTCAATTTTCCAGCTCAGTTACAAGGCAGAACCCTAAGTACTAAAACTAAGGCCGCCTATACTGACGGGTTACTGTCGATCCCCACCTACTCCAGCGGGCTTGATTCAATAAAAGATAAGGTGTTGGGCATGTTCAACCGCGCTGAAACACTGCCACTGAGTGACCTGGTAACCGATACAAGCAAATTGGTTAAAAACTTAGACAGCGCATCAATCAAATTAGAGCAATTGCTCGCGGCTCCTGCGACCGCAGAGCTACCGGCAAACATCAATAAATCTCTATCTCAATTTGAAGAAACTCTGGCCGGTTTTTCTCCGGACCAGCCTCTGTACCAAGACCTTGAGCAAACAGTTTTTATTCTTAATCAGTCGCTGTCTAATTTAGATCTATTATTGAAAAAATTAAAAGACAAACCAAATGCGCTTATTTTTAATAGCAAAAACAAACCAGGCATCGCACCAAAAGCGACCAAAACGGATGGTGGCTAATATGTCTAATCGACCGATAAAGTGCCTCACGTTCCTTATCATATCTCTGACGATGGCTTGTGCGAGCACACCTCAAACCAGCAATTATTATTTAATCGAGAGCCCCGCAGCAGACTCAGTCATTAACTCTGAACACAAAATAGTTCTACACCCTATCGAGTTAAGTGACTATTTAAAATCGAGCAACTTGCACGTTAAAGACAGTTCTGGGCAAGTTATCTATAGCGCTACTGACTTATGGGCGGAGCAGCCGAGCAAGGTGTTATGGCGTGCGATAGAACTCAGCCTTGAAAACCAAACAGGCCATCATGTGCTAGCAAGCCATGAAACCCCAGATAGCTGCGCGCAAATCAAAATACGCATCAACCAACTGTCACCCACCTCGGCCGGTAAAGTAGTCAGCGCTGGTCGTTGGTTTATTAGCACTGAAGGCAGCACATTGGAAACACGCGAATTTTCATTCACTGGCCATATCGACACCGATGGTTACGCGGCTTCAAACCAGGTGATTGCTGGCCAACTCCACCAATTAGCCTCTGAACTCGAAGAACAAATAGAATACCTAGGCTTGTGTCAAAACAGTGCACGATAAGTTGATTACTAAAAAGTGTTAGCTTAAATCGCCTTACAAAATCGGTATATTAAAGTAGATGAATTTTTACCGGCTATTTTTTTAGCCTAAGTCGATAAGACAAATTAATGAGGATAATGAATCTCTATGGTTAAGCTAAACTCTAGCGCAGTAAAAATTAGGTACATCGCATCATTTTGTCTCGCGGCGTTAATATCAAACGCAAGTGTGTTGCACGCCGCAAGCGACAACGAAAACGCATTTGATACGGAAAAACTGGCTGACTACCGAGCCTCAGTAATACAAATGAAAGAACAATCGCGAGGCCCGTTTAAACGTCTCAGGTGGTTCTGCGTCGACGGCACAGTTCTGCCACCTAAAAGTGGCGCATGCCGAGACCACGGCGGCGGTCGCCAGCATGGTCAATGGAGTGACGCGACAATGGAACTACGTGATCACGGTTTCATTATTGGCAATGTTCTTGCGGCAACCAAGCCGATAGAATTAGCCAATAATTATTCGCCCGACGGCGAACTCCAAGCAATTTTGCTAGAACAATTTTTAATCGATGCCGATGACGGCTGGATCCTTAGAAAGGCACGCTCGTATCGAGGCGCTTTTCAGATTGAAAACGAACAAGAGATGGGCACCAGAATACTCCAAGCCCTAAGCTCTAAGAGCATTCCGATTGAGCGCCGCTATTTATTAACCCTTGAAGCGTTTAAACGCTTGCCGTCAACTTCTGGCGATCAATCACTCGTTAATAAAGTACGTACCAGTGCCAGCAATTTGAATAATGCCGACAAAGGGTTTAGCAAGTTGCGCAATAGCATTCACGGAAAATTGAGCGCAGACGACGCGGCACGAGTGCGGGCTTACGCCACGAGCAACAAACAGTTACCGGGTTACGCCAGCATGCTCGAGCTGGCTAACGATATAGACCAGATATTCTCATCAAGTAGCGTCGAGACAACCTTATCTAATTTAGCTAAGTTTGCCCCGGCCGAGTTTCAAGGCCACCTTGAACAATGGCAATCGAGCGATAGCCAAGATCAAAAATTTAGCGCTTTAGCCGATGCCCTGTTTTGGTTGAGGGAGTATGTAACTCAAAATAGTCAAACGCGTTTTGAGGGCTTCGGGCTGGTCGCACAGCTGGAGCAAGCTGCATTTTCAAGTGGTAGCTTGCTACGTGAGTCTTACCAGCAAAAGCCGCTGAATGGTAGCGCAGGTACTTCACGACAGAAGATACTATCGTCATTAATTAGTAGCCACAAAATGCTGTACGGCGTCGGTCTATTAACCAAGGCCGAATTTTCTCAAGCTAATGAATGGGTAGAAGCCACTCTCGGCCAAATAGATAACAATGGCCGCGCAGAAACGCCGCTAACGCTAGCCCGTTATCAATCGCTGCTACGCAACTTAGAACGCATTCCAGTTTGGTCAGAGCGACGCGTGCAATTCTTTTTTGGCGCTCAGGTAAAACGCTTTTCAGCCATCGAGCCGCTTACCCATACCTATGTACCCGATCGCTTACGGGGCTCACCATTGCTCACCTACACCGAGCTTCTTAAAACTCTTACTGCAGATGCCGCTACCCTGTCTGGCGTGCAGCACAACTTCTTTGACGAACCGATCAGCTACGGTTTTAGAGTGTTAAATTCAGGTGTCGCACGCGGCGAACTCCATACTCCAGAAACATTAGCAGCGCTTAAACTTAAACCAGAAGAACTGGTATTGGTGGTGCCCGAAACACTCGCGGATCTACCCGCGGTCACAGGAATACTTACCGCGTTTGAAGGAAACCAGTTGTCGCACGTGCAGCTCCTTGCTCGAAATTTGGGCGTTCCCAACGTCGTCGTGACCCAAGACCTGATTAATCAACTTCCCAAATATTATGGCAAACGAATCGAAATTTTGGCCAGCAGCAACGGCGTTGTATCAGTAATCCTGCTAGCCGATGAGCAACAGCAAAGAAGCAGTGACACTCAGCCAGTGCCCGCGAACCAAGTGCCGGATTTTCTGATTAAAGTTAACCAAGCTAAGCTTGATCTGACGCAAACAAAATCGATTTCGCTCACAAACCTAGACGCAAACGCGTCGGGGGTAACCGTGGGCCCTAAAGCCGCTAAGGTCGCGCAACTCAGCAAGCAGTTTAAAGGCAAAGTTCCTCCAGGAATCGCAATTCCTTTTGGAAGCTTTAGAAAATTATTTGACGACAATTTACACCCAAGTGGTGTGACCATGTTTGACTGGCTTAAAGACCAATACTCTCGAATGAGTTCTTTAAAAGGCGCTGAGTTGAGCGATTTTCAGAACAAGTTTCTTAATGAGTTATCAGCCTGGTTTTTGACGGTCGAACTCGCCCCTGAGTTCATTGCTGACTTGCGAGAAAAAATGCATTCGGAATTCGGCGATGATGGTAGCTATGGCGTTTTTGTCCGCAGCGATACTAACGTAGAAGACCTACCTGGATTTACCGGAGCAGGATTAAACCTAACCGTTCCTCATGTCGTTGGTTTTGATGCGGTTGTCGAATCAATTCGTAAAGTGTGGGCCTCGCCTTTTAGCAAGCGCGCCTTTGGTTGGCGTCAAGCAAGAATGGATAAACCTGAACATGTATACACCGCCATCTTGTTACATAAGAGTGTCGAGTCAGATAAATCAGGTGTTCTGGTAACCACTGATATTTTCGATGCCCAAGAAGGCAAACTGTCCGTGGTATTAAATGAAGGGGTCGCGGGTGGTGTTGATGGTCTATCGGCCGAGAGCGTTAGAATTGATCGAGCTACCGCCGAGATCGACCTGCTGGCCAGCGCCACGGCTGACGTTAAACGAATATTGTTAGAACAAGGCGGCTCACAATTGGTTCCCGCAAGCGGCGCCGAGCGGCAACTCAATGACAAAAACGTACGGGACCTGATCGAGTTCAGCGAGCACGTTGGAGGCTGGTTTAGTGATGACAAAAATGCCATCGCCGATGTTGAATTTGGCTTTAAGAATGACGAATTTGTGCTATTTCAAATAAGGCCATTGGTTGAATCGTCTGTCGGGCGCTCGGACCCTCGGCTAGTTGAGATGGACCGAGCCTTCAATGAACATGCATCGACATTGGTCAACCTTAGTCTGGCGCCAGAAAATTAAGTCCTCGATGCAATCCCTAAATTTAACTCTTCAAAAAGGCCGAAGCAATATGTCACTAAATGTTATTAGAGCGATGATTAACACAGGCGTTGTAATCAGCCTGCTAATGAGTAGCAATGTATCGCTAGCCTACCCGATTGATGGTTATCCCGAAACGGGTATTCGTCGCCTCGAGTATTACCGCTTAAGTGATAGCGGTGAAATTAAAGGTAAGTCGTTATACGAAGGCGCCAAACGCTTATCAGATGACATTCGCCCACGCCTGATCAACAAAAAAACCGCTGCTAAATTACCACAATTAAATAAAGCTGTGAGCGCTCGGCTAGCACCGTTAATTCCTGAGCAGGCGCACCGTTATAGTATTTCGGTGCTTGACTTAAGCAACCCAGATACGCCTATTTATGCTGAGCACAATGGTGATTATCGCAGCAATGTCGGCAGCGTCGGGAAATTACTCGTCGCGGTTGCCTTGTTCTCAAAGTTACAAGAGCTTTATCCAGACGACGTGGAAAAACGGCGCCAGATACTCAAAAACACAGTTGTAACCGCCGACGAATTCGTCAATAGCGATCACCATAAGGTAGGGTTTTGGGATGTCGAAAAACGCCAGCTAACGCGGCACTCTTTACATGTCGGCGATCAAGGAAATCTCTACGAATATTTGGATTGGGCACTTTCGCCCAGCTCAAACGCGGCCGCGGCAATGCTCCAGCGAGAGTTGATATTACTCAGCCATTTTGGCAAAGCCTACCCTGTCAATGACGAGATTGCTCAATCATATCTCGAACAAACCTCTAAGACAGACCTTGGCACACTTTTTCTGGAGGCCATGGTGGCTCCACTAAAAGCCGCAGGCATTGACACCGAAAAGCTACGCCAAGGGAGCTTTTTCACCCGCACCGGAAAGAATAGAGTGTTAGGCACTAATAGCTATGGGAACCCACGGGAACTAGTCAAGCTACTCTATTTAATGGAAACAGGAAAACTGGTAGATGAGTTCTCGAGCACCGAGCTCAAGCGCCTTATCTATTTAACCGAAAGGCGAATTCGCTATGCATCACACCCAAACTTAAATCCACATTCTGTGTATTTCAAGTCGGGCTCTCTCTACAGTTGCCAAGCCGAAGAAGGTTTCACCTGTGGTAAATATAAGGGTAATAAACGGAACTTGTTGGCGTCAGTCGCCATCGTAGAGTCACAAGAAGATGGTAAAAATTACCATTATCTGGTCGTGGTTCAATCCAATGTGTTGAAAATAAATTCGGCGGTTGCTCATCAAACAATAGCGGCACGGATACACAAACTGATTAAGTCACTGCATCAAGATTCAGCAGAATGATACTCTTCAACTATTCGATCTAAGTACTTAATCACTTGCTCTAAAACAGCGCTGCCGTTTGGCATATTAGACAGCGCAACAGCGATGTATTTATGCCCATTTTCTGATTCAATAATAGCGCTGTCGGAATGATAGGTGCGCCAAGTGCCTGATTTTCGAAAAATTTCAGCGGTGGGATTTTCACTTTTCAAGCCTTTGACGAACTTATGTTCGATCGCCGAATCGGACAAAATATCTTTGATTAACGGGCAATAATCTGGATCGGTTAACTCATTGCGTTGCAACATATAATAAAAGCGCGCGACCTGAATACCGGTTGCCGCATGACTGAAGTTGGTAAGAGGGTCTCGCTTCCACGCAGGCTTCTTGCCATAAGGCTTGCCAACCCAGAGCCCTCCTCCGGCGTTTCTATCATAAAATTGATAACGTTCAGACTGTAGAATTTCGGCTATCCGTTCGGCCCCCACTAGCTCATAGAGATAGGTCGCATCACGATTCGATGAGTGGCGTATCATATTAACCAGCGCTGTATCAATTTCAGGCGTTAAGCTTAAGTTATCTTGATGCACCTCTTCAAACACAGCAAGCATGATCGCAAGCTTCGGTAAACTGGCAGCATAAAAAGAAGTTCCGCCATTAGCATGTGCAAGCTTAGGACTATTTAGGTCCGTAATATCGACCAAGGTAATTGACAGCTTATTGCCCTTAATATAGTTCGCCAACTTATTTGCTGCCACCGATTCATTGAGCATATTCTGAAGCGTGTTATCTGCCTCAGCGGGGAACTCGCCCAATGATTTAAGGGAAGTCACCCCAGATAAATTACTCGGTGCAGCGTTTGAAGAACTCTGTTGAGCGAGTGCTAACGGTGGCTGCAAGAATGCCAACGCCGCGAAAAAAACAATAGAGAACGACCTAACGGCTCGCCGCATGAAGAAAACAATATTCATAGTATTTTTATTTAATTACGTTGTTTGCTTCAAGGTGAATTTATTTTCAGTACTAAGCCCTGAGCTATCTCTGGCTATCAATTTTACCTCAAGGTCGCTATGACGTTCTGGAACATGGCCGATAAATAACAGATCAGGCTTACTAATAAACTTCAACCAGCCTGGTAGATCATTGCCATCGCTCAAGGTGGCATCAAACTCAAGATTGTCACTGGGGTCAGCAGGTACAAAGGTGTCAGTCGGCACACGGAAATTCAACTCCCGCCCCGGCGTTACGCTAACCATGTCAAACGGTTGGTTTAGTTTAGGCGCTTCATGCGTTTGGGTGTCTAAACGAACTTGATATTCAACCGCGACTTTACGCGCAAAAATCACCCACACTACGCCTAGTGCCCCGCAGACAAGCGCCAGCTCTTTGATGCCCCAGCCCAACCAATGCAAGGCAATGTAAATAAGGCCAGCTTGGATTAGGTCGCCCATTCTCCAAAACAAGGTATCTATCGCTGTTTTGCCCTCAAATTTTTCTTGGTGAGTGACGGGCAAGAATAGAGTCTGACGAACCGTGTTTGTAATTGAATAATCCAAACAATTATCAATCGTCTTTACCACGTAAATTAGGGTAAATATGGGGAAAAAACCACCCAAGCTATAAATCACGGTGATCACCACCGGCATAATCATAATCGCCACACTCATCCCAAATGTGATAAGAATTCGACTAACAAAAAACATTTGGAAAAACAAAGTGATCGCAGTCACCCAAAAAGCAAAGTTGGCATAGACCGCCCCGATATAACGCTCTCGCTCATCTAGGTTCACCAGACCAAGCTCATTGACCTTAATCAGCAAGGACTCGGCAAATAGATATTCGCCGGTACTGTTTATGATATTCAACAACAGCGCATAAATGGCAATTAGAATCATAAACTTGGAGTTCAGAACAACGCTCACACTGCCCAATAGACTCTTGTTCTTGGGTTTATGCATATCGCAATCAACACACCTAGATTCATTTGGAACTAGCTTACGCGACGCATAAGGCAATACGGCGGTGACACCAATAACCAATGATGCCAAATACAAACCTGAACCAAGCCCCATCATGCTGATGACATCACCCGCAATTTTAGAACCAATCAACCCACCCAGAGAGGCACCTATCAAAATCACAGGAAATATACGTTTGCCACTTTTTACATTAAAGGAGCCGGTGGTAAACACCCAGAACTGCGACACCATCATCACGCCATAAATCGATACCCAAACATAGTATGGGTAACCAATCGCAACATTCATGTTGTAAAGCAAGGCAAAGCCAAAGCCCATGGCCGAGAACATTAATGCCAGCGACATAACCAGCTTTTCACGCGAGCAGCGTTGAAACATTCGGCTGTAAATCGGCATAAACAAGAGCAACACTAGTGCAGCAACCCCTGTAGCGTAGGCTTTTGCGTCCGCTGAGCCAGACGATATAAGAAGCGGCTCACGTATCGTTTTAAAAATATAATACGAAATCACAATCAAACACGCGTATATAAAGTAGATCGCAATAGACCAACCCTCGCCGGCACGAACCTTAGTGAACAGGCTGATAAACCGTTCTAAACTATTAAGTTTTGGAGTGACTATATTGCTTGTTTGATTCATTTTTATATTTTACGCATCTGTTTACAGAGAATATTCATACATAGCAAAAATGGTTACGGGCTGATAATCCCCACGAAGCAACGATTGTCTGCTACAACAGATAAATAGGTTCTCAAGTCGTGACGCAAACTAACAACAAGAAGCTTGTTCTTACTTAGACCTGAGATGCAATAAAAAACACACTTCCTAATTTATCATTTCACTCATCTACCGTTGACCACTATAGTAAAATTGGCATTGCTTTCCTACCCGCTCGACTACTAGAAAATCATTCGCTTTGGATATTTTTGGTCAGATCAGTGAATCTCGCCAAAGACAACAAAGGCTGTTAAAACAACGTATCAACCGAAAAATAAGAATTTGACGCCTACCTTTTATTCTCTGAGCCAATATTAATCACAATAATCTTCAATGACGCCTACTTTTTAGTGATCAGGCTCCGTTTAGATTAAATCGCGGTTGACTAAGGCCGCCCTGCCTCTCAAACTACTTAATTGTATTGATGCGCACTCTGGTTCTGAAAATGAAATTAAAACTAATTCTAGTCTTGTCTCTTACATTGCTTTTTATAAGCGCCTGTTCTCAGAAAAGAAAGGTGACGGTTTCCGGCACAAAAAAGAGTGATATCTTAGAAGCCTCTAAGCAACCAATATACAGCGTTAATTTGATTAAAAAAGAAATTCCTGAAACCCTAAAAGACTTAAAAGTGGTATATCAGGCTCCCAAAGACTGCGCTGAATATAAACAAGAACTATTATTGTTAGACTCAGTTTTAGGCGAAGATTTGATCGACAAGGCCGATGAAAAAAACAAAAAGACCACCGTCAATCTTGGTAAAGCGATAGGCAAACAAGTTGAATCGACCATCCCATTTAATAGCGTTATCAAGTCACTCTCGGGCGCTAAAAAACATGAGAAAGCACGTTTATCAGCATTTATCAGAGGGCAATCTCGTCGATCGTACTTAAAAGGCTGGGCGGCGGCTAGAGACTGTCAGACTAAAGACTAACTATCATGCTTAATGTGAAGCTGACCCGCTTATCAGCCTCAAGCATAATTAACTGTGCGGCGTTAATAGAACCTACCAAAGACAGGGTTTATTAAAAACCTTGTTGGTAGGTTAGCCAGTTATTGTCACGTTTAGATTTTGCCTTAGTAAATGAAATATCACTTTTTTTGACATCTCTTTCTCCAAGCTTTTCTTTTGTATAAAGATACAATTTATCGTCTCTGATAGTGAAGGCTTGGGGGTCAGAAACAATCAGTTTGTTGTTTGCGATTGAATACGCGCAATAGCCACCATATTGCGGTGAGAATTTTTCTGGGTTGTCTAGAAATCGATCTCGATTTTCGGCAGAAGAAAAATACCAAGTAACGTTATTATATTCACAAGTATGATCAGTATTTCCTTTAACAGCCCGTTCTTGGTCAAAATACGCAACCGGATCATAACCGTCAATAGCGACACCAGCCACATTTGTCGATACCCGAGCAGGCTTATCAACTGGACTAAAATTTTTCGGCGTTTCAGCCGCAAATAAAGGCAGTGACAACAGGATTACTAGTGAAACCAAATGTTTAGCGATTTTCATTTTTTATTCTCTTTAATTATACCAAGGCCCGACTACGCAAGGTTACATTACCACAAATGGTTAAAACCTTAACATGCGCCGAATCATCTATACTCTATAGGACCAGTGTAAACATAAGTTTCTTGCGCCCCAACTAAACAGCCATAACCCGAAAGCCTTACTAGTCACCTTA
>JALZVW010000121.1 GCA_023301745.1 Arenicella sp.
CGAACGCTGTACTCGCAAAGCCAAGAAGCAAATTTTGATCATTTAGAAAATGCCAAACAGATGATTAATAACTTGGCGGCCGACGGGGGTACTGAAATGGCCGGCGCACTGCGGTTTGCACTGACCAGCAAGCAAGACAGCAATTACTTAAGGCAAGTGATCTTCATTACCGATGGCGCCATAAGCAATGAAAGCGAACTATTCAAATTAATCAATCAGCATCTAGGTGATACTCGGCTATTCACGGTTGGTATCGGCAGCGCACCCAACGCTTTCTTTATGAGCAAGGCCGCCAAGTATGGCCGCGGAAGTTACACATTTATCCGTGATCTAAACCAAGTACAAAGGAAAATCGCAACACTGTTTGAAAAAATAAACAAGCCGGTCTTGCGCGACCTGAAGATTAAATGGCCAACCGCCGTTGAACAATACCCGAAATACTTACCTGACTTATATGCAGGCCAACCACTCACCGTATTAGTTAAATCATCGTCGCCTATCGACACGGTCGAAGTGACTGGGTCAATGCTTAATACGCCATGGACCAAAACGCTGACGATGGATAAGTCAGATCAACTCAAAAGCAAAAGCATAGACACTGTTTGGGCCCGGCAAAAAATCGCCTATCTGATGGACAAACTTTATACCGGCGAACAAGCTCGAGAACAGATCAAACCATTGATCATCGCGTTAGGAATCAAACATCAACTATTAACCAAGTTTACCGCCTTCGTGGCGGTAGAAAAAACACCGAGTAAGCCAGAATTCGCAAAAGCCAAACAACACGCTGTGCCGAACATAATGCCTGAAGGGAGCACGATGTCAGTCCCACAAACGGCAACCCCCGCAAGCGTGTTAAATCTATTAGGTGTATTAATGGTACTACTCAGTCTTGTTATTAAAAGACTGTTTAGTCGAAAGCCTTCCACTGCGCTGAGTATTCTTTCTAGGGTTAGATCTCAGCGGAGCGCGGAAGTATGAGTCGCTTAAGGCGTTCTACGTTTTTCAATTGTGTTCGGCAGAGTTGGGTAGCTCTACGGCACACCGTTGGGAAGCGAACAATCGCCAACGCACTCTTTTTAGGCGGTGTAGCTGTATCGAGCCAAGGGTTCTACATGGACGCAAAAGCGATCATCGCACAAGCCTTGATTGCGCATTCTTGGCATCAACGCACCGCAGACAGCCCACCACCAACGCCATGGTGGTGGGCTGACACTAAAGCAATCGCAAAGCTTGAAGTCACTCGCTTGAATGAACAGGTATTTGTAATGCAAGATGCATCAGGCGAATCACTCGCTTTTGGCCCAGGGCATTTAAATGCCAGTGCGGGTATATCCAACGCCGGCCACGTAATGATCGCAGGCCACCGCGATTCGCATTTCAAATTTTTACAGCGTTTGAAAATTGGAGATCTAATTGAAACGACGGATCACCAGTCAAATATTGCACGCTATAAAATAAGAGAGTTGAGAATACTCAATACCCTGACTGAAGACTTAATACGTCTTGACCAAAGCAGGTTAACACTCATAACCTGCTACCCTTTTGACGGTTTTATTCCAGGTGGCCCGCTGCGCTATATCGTCGATGCAGAACGTATCGATGTTTAATATAACCTTCAGCTAAAACCCTAAAGCTTTTTAATTTTCACGCTTCCACCGCTGGTTTTAAGAATTAACTTAGGACCACCGCCATTGATTTCACCGTCTATTTTAGTTTTCTTTACGGTGCCATTAACCTCGAACTCACTGTGAACTCGGCCTCCACTGGTGCTGGCGGTTAAGTCCACCGCTATAGAGCTAAGTAGCTGTGCCGAGACACTGCCACCTGATGTCGTTAAACGACTGTCGCCAATCGGCTGTTCAGAAATTATTGCTTTAATGCTGCCGCCAGACGTATGCGCATTAATTGTGCCCGTCACACCGTCAACTCGAATCGAGCCACCCGATGTTTTAACATCAACATCGCCCTTAATTTGACCAAGCTTAATTGACCCACCCGATGTATAAGCGTCAACTTGACCGTTTAAAGACGACAACTCAATAGACCCACCACTGGTTTTCAAATCGACATTGTAACGCTCCGGCACGCTAACGATAAAATGAGCGCTCGAGTTCCCCCAACTGAATACGCCCTTACGGTCGCCAACAATTTTCACATCGTCACCATCGTTAGAAAAAGTCACAACGAAATCTTCTGAGTTTCGACCCTTCTTCTCTACACGTACATCGACCGTCTCTTGATCATGCGAGATAATTTCGATAGAGCCCGAGTCGGTATCAATAGAAAGTGTTCCACCTTGATTGACCGTAAACGATTTCTCGATTAAATCTGTTTTTGCTTGTGACAAGACAACGGTAGTCAAGGCGATAAGGGCTGTTACGGCAACGATAGCTATTTTTTTCATGAGTAATCTCCAATAAGTAAATACGCACAGTCACGTATACATTTATTACTTAGATGCCGATTATTGAAAAATAGATTCAATTTTTTCTATACCATCCTAAACCGTCGTCAGTAAACGCCCTAAAGCCCGATCAGAAACTGGTCGTCAACGATATTAATACTCTGATAATCACCTAACACCTTAGCTTAATTTAGGTATTATTAGACATGAATCTAGAAAGCAATCAATAGCTTAGCAAACCTCAGTTAGATTATTCTGAGATGCCAACTAGCATAAGACGTGCAAAGCCTTTGAAATCCTAGGCTTAAAAAACTAAAGGAGATTTGAATGAAACCTTATCAGATAGTTCTCACTGTAATTACAGTTCTAGCCCTCAACAATCTAGCGTTACTCTCGTTCATTGGTCACTTTTCCGAACAAAAAAACGACACTATTGACGTGGCAAGCAATGGAGGCGGCATCACGTTGAGTGAGGCGCAGCGCTCAGACGATGAAAAAACGTCTAACTCGGCAACATCGCTCGCGAGCGAACAACAAGACAAAACTGACTTAACCCAAGAGTTTGAAAATTACGTTCGTAGCGAACAATTTTCAGCGGTCATTACCGATTGGCAGCGTAAATCTCGCAAACGAAACCAAGAGATAAGCGCGCGTTTAGTTAATATGAATGCCGATGAATTGTACGCAGTGGCATTTGAATCTGAAAACATTAATGAAAAAAGTATGGCGCTTTATCAACTTACTCAAGGTAGTAAGTATAAACAACTCTCTAACGAAAAACTAAAAGGCCTATACTCCGAAGATGGCAACGACGGTTGGGCAAGACAAAAATTTCTTAGCACGTTATTAGAAAGAGACGACTCCGAAGCACTTGGTTGGGCGAAGCAATTGATAACAGGCACGTCAGTTTCGAGAACAAGCTCAGAACTCGATATTTATAGTAAAATTTATGAGAAAGACCCCGAGTTTATGAAACAGCATGTCGCTGAAACTGAATTTAGCGATACACCTAGGTCATTCGATTTATTTACGTTTCTTCAGACTGAGCCAAAACTAGCAGGCCCATTTTTCACTCGAAATTTTGATAAAATACTTAAATCGCAAAATGACGATATTTTCAAGTTCGGAATGTATGGCATTGCTAATATAGAACTCACTCAACAACAACAGCTAGATGTCACAAAGTTATTCAAGTCTAAGAATTCCAATAAGCGAAATTTTGCCAACAGCCTTATCGAAAAAATAGACGATATTCAAGCACTGCGAGGTGCCTATGCAGGACTAAGACTAGCTAGAGATAAAGACAGATTCATCGGCAGTTTATTACAATCTGGGGAAAATACAGAAAAATTAGCACTGGGAAAAGAGTTTGCCGCCAACTCTGATGACCCCAATGTTCAACGTCTAGCAGATAGTTATTAACCGCAGCCAAAACGAGTCTCGAAAGTCGGCTAGGCATCTTAACTACACCAGATATTCCTAATTAATTTTAACCCTAGCCTATTGAGTTAAACAATGTCTCCTAGTAAATTACGCACACTTAAAAAAACTGATAAATGATTTTTAATTCCATTCTTTCTTATTATCAGTCGTTATTTATAATCAATTTTAGCCAAACATTCCTTGTTATTTAGTAGTTAAGCCGTGAATCGTTCCAGTCGACAACTAGCCACCTTTTATTTGGTGATGTTTGCATTGATCTTTAATGCAATCAGCTCGTCGGCGGCCTACGCAGGGAGCGCTTTAGGCAAAAACGGAGTGCTGCTATGTACGTCAATCGGTTATAAATGGGTTAATGTCGAGAGCGACACTAGCTCGAGCGAGCAAACTCAACAACATTGTAAGCTTTGCCTGTTTCCGCCGAATGACGAATCCTTCGACCCAGTCATAGCGGGTGCTGATTTATCGCTATTGTTGGGCGATGCTAAAAGCAAAAACACTGAACTCTATCACAAGGTCTTGCAACCACGCCTTGCCAGACTCACACCACAAGGCCGGGCTCCGCCGGTCAATACTCACACTATTTTTTAGTCTACATGCCATTGCCTCTCGGGCGATGACCGTCTAAATCTTGTTGTTTGGTTAGCCGACGCTGACATGCGCTCTCATCTTTGTAGTGAGTAAGCATCTGGGTCTGCGACCTCCAGAGTATTATGAAAACCAAATTTATCAGTTTGGCTGCCTTAAGCAGCTCACTTATCGCAAGCTCGGCTTATGCGGCCGATAATTCTGCGCGCCTAGACAGATCAATCGAAACCATTACTGTGCTGGGTGCACCGACCTCTGAAAACGCCACGTTAGGGGGCATCAGTTTCAAAGACTTGCCACTTAACGCTCACGTGGTTGGGCTAACAGAAATAGAGCGCATTCGCTTTGTTGACCCCGATGAGCTGCTCGACCGCATCCCAGGGGAAACCCAAGTACGAAACCTTCGCATTCCCGACGGCGGTAAAAGTTATACCCTTGCCTTTGTCGATGGTGTGCCGATCGAAAGCCCATACGCAGGCGCGACGCAACGACTTGATCGCGTAAATACATTCGATATACAGCGCGTTGAAGTGATTAAAGGACAAGCTTCTGCGCTTTACCCAAATAACGTATTTGGGGGCGTGGTAAATGTGGTCACACGCGATGTTCCAGAAAAAGCAACGGCTAACGTCAGCGCCGAGGTAGGCAATTTCAACCGTCAGCGTTTTGGCGTTAATTTAGGCTCTACAGTGGGGCAGCTCGGCTACTCACTTAACGTTAACAATCGACGCTTGGACGGGTTGCGCCAAGGTACACAGAATGACCGTGATGCCGCGAGTCTTAAATTGGTTTATCAGCTCAATGACACAACAAGACTCACGACTCGCTTAGAAAGGTTCGATGAAGTCACTGAGTTCAGAGGTGATTTAACCGCTGAACAAATTCAAGCCGATCGCCGACAAGCCGGCAGCTTGAGCTCGGCCACCGACCTAAAACAAGACACTGTGTCAATTGCTCTAAAACATAGCTTAGGGTTCGGTGAGTTTAACGCAGTAATCCTAAATCGAGTCAAAGACACTATCGGGCTATCACGATTTAGCGGCCCTGAGGATGAAGCCGATGACGCGGTTAATATTAATGCTAACTATCGCCATGACCTAACAAATGGTTCGATTACCATAGGCGTAGACACTTATCGTGGCGATGTCGATACCAAGTCGTTTGGCCGTGATGATATAGAGCTCGCCGGGTCATTCACTCAATTCAATAGCCAACTCGATATTGACGCTTATTTTGCCCAATACCAAACTGAACTAAGTAAAGATCTGACACTAACGGCGGGTGTTCGTTACGAAGATATTCGCTTATCGTCGGATATTGCCGACAACCAGCTTGCCGATTTCGATGAGCTAGCACCAAAGCTCGGGCTTAACTATAGAGTCTCCGAACATACTCAAATTTGGGCGTCGATTTCAGATGGTTTTTACGCTCCAGATCTAGACGACTTATTTGATGCTGACAATGGCAACCCAAATCTTGATCAAGAAGAAGCACAAAATATTGAAGTTGGCGTGCGTGGATCGTGGGGAAACTGGGCTTACGACAGCTCTTTTTATCACAACGAAATTGAAAATTATTTAGTCACCCAAGAGCTACTTGACGACAATGGCAACGAGTTTGAGCTCACCACGAATTCAGGGCAAGTCACGGTCAAAGGGATTGAATCCGTTATCGAATACGCACCCAAAGGTGCGAGCTGGCGTGTCGGCGTTACTCACACCTACGCTGACAATAAGTTCGATACATTCATCCAAAGTGTCGCCGGAGCGGCTGACGACTTTAGCGGTAATCAGTTGAGGCGTTCGCCAAAACACCATGTGAATACTCGCATTGCTTGGGAGCCGGTTCGCAATTTCACCGCCGAACTTGAAGGCGACTTTTACTCTAGTTACTTCTCCGACGACGCAAACTCGCAGGCTGGCCTCTTCACCAGAGATGAGCGTATTAATCTACGCTTGACTTACGAGCAGGAGAATTGGCGCGTTTGGCTTAACGTTTTAAATATCAGCGATACCTTAGAAGACCGCGCGACATTCAGTCGCGGCACTTTAAGCTTTAGAACGATTGATGGCCGAAGCTACTACGCTGGCGTGTCCTACAATTTCTAAATCAGCATTTAGCGCTGCCGGCCGATTGTTAGACATGGGCCGGCAAGCATATCGGGTAAAAGCGTTACTATGACGAAATCAAAATCTTTAAATCAATGGCTCTGGAAATGGCACGTAATAGCTGGGCTGGTATGTCTGCCGTTTATTGCCATATTGTGCATTACCGGCTCAATTTACCTATTTAAGAGCAATGTTAACAACTACCTCTATCACGATGCCCGCTTTGTATCGGCTCCAGAAAACGCTAAGCCAAGACTATATAGCGATCAACTCAATTCTGTAAAAGCCTTGAGTGATGATCGCATCATGAGTGTCACGCTACCAAGCTCTCCAGAACAGGCGACCGCCTTCAGACGGCACGCCAAAGGCCATTCTCAAAACATGGTCTATGTGAACCCTTACACTAGTCAAGTAAGCGGTATTTACCAGCAAGAAAAAACGTTTATGTATACGGTACGAAAACTCCATGGCGAGCTGTTACTAGGCCGTTCAGGCTCACTATTTGTGGAGCTAGTCGCGAGTTGGTTTATTGTCTTAGCCTTGACTGGCATCTACATTTGGTGGCCGGCCAAGCGTTTTTCAGTTAAAGGTTTTTTTGTGGTACGAAGGTCTCAGGGTCGACGCATGTTCTGGCGAGATATGCACTCGGTGTTGGCTTTCTGGATGAGTCTATTAATGCTAGTAATTTTAGCCGGTGGCATGCCCTGGACGGAGATCTTTGGTGACAATCTAAAGTGGGTGCAAGAACAAACCAATACCGGCTACCCAACGCATTGGAGAGACGCCAAAGGCTTGAGCTCAAACGCTGACCTAAGCTCAGCGGGAACAATACCCTTAGATCAGGTAGTAGCGATCAGCAAGGCCCGTGGGCTCGACGGTAAAGTGTCGATCAAATTTCCCGTTAGTAGCAAAGGCGTCTATACCATTACCAATCAAGCACGCTGGTTAGATGACCAACAAGTCATTCACGTCGATCAATATTCGGGTGACGTAATAAAAGCACTGAAATGGGAACAAGTAGGCATTTTGGTCGAGCTTCGCCAAATATTCATGCGCCTGCACCAAGGCGAATACGGTAAGTTGAATTTAATTATCGTACTGATTGTCGCATTGACTTTCTTTGTCGCAACAGCGGCCTCGCTGATATCCTATCTGATGCGCAAGCCTAAGGGCCAATGGGGTCTACCAAAGGCACCGGCCAGTTTTAAAGTAGGCTTAACTATCGTAACTATGATTGCTCTGCTGGCTTTGCTGTTCCCCTTATTTGGAGCAAGCCTTGTGCTGATTTTACTCGTCACTCGTATACAAGGCTTAGCTCGACTAGCGAGACCAGTTTAATGCTAGATTAAGCTCGCTTAAAACGCCGTTAGCAAGCCAAACCAGACAACCGCGCCAACCCAACCATTATTCAAAAATGCTTGAAAACAGGCTTGGCGCTCACGCTTTCGAATTAGCCACTGTTGGTACATAAACAAGCCAGCAACAATGCAAACACTCAGCATAAAACTATGTGATAAGTGAAGAATAATCATGATTAACATCATCGCGCAGACACAGGCTGTTTGCAGCACCGCAATCACCAAGATATCGTGGCGGCCAAACCAGATAGCGGTTGATTTTACGCCTATCTTCAAATCATCTTCCCGATCAGACATGGCGTATTGAGTGTCAAACATCACGACCCAACAGGTATTGGCAATAAACATAATCCAGAAAACCGCGTCAAAGGCTTTATCATGAGCCACATACACCATTGGAATGGCAAACGAAAATGCTAAGCCTAAAATCAATTGAGGGGCCTGAAAAAAGCGCTTCATGAACGGATAGACAATCGTTAACGCCGCCGCTGGAATCGCCCATGGCCACACTCGCATCGGCAATAACAACAGCAACACTATCGCGATCAAGCCAAGTATGACAAATAAAATCAGTGCGTTCTTTGGCTGCAAAGCACCACTCGCCAGAGGCCTAGACTGAGTTCGGTCTACATTCGCATCAATGTTGCGGTCAGCGTAGTCATTAATCACACACCCGGCCGAACGCATCACAATCACCCCAAGGCTAAATATCCACACAAATTTTGCCGACGGTTGGCCATTAGAGGCTACCCACAAAGCCCACAACGTCGGCCACAATAACAATAGCGACCCAATAGGCTTTTCGAACCGCATCAATGCTAAATAGTGCGGTATATCGTTTATCAATCTAAAGTGACTTGCCATAATAATCTTAGTTTTCCTAAGCGTTTACGTATTCTTCTTTACTGCCAATCCAACGGTCGATGAGCGGCTCAATAAATTGCGGAGTCTTAATCGCTAGTTTGCTGGCACTCGCCTCAATCAGCGGCAACAAATGTTGATCGCGAACGAGGTCGGCCACCTTAAACGTGATACTGCCAGTTTGTCGCGTCCCCAATAATTCACCTGCACCGCGTATTTCAAGATCTTTCTCAGCAATCACAAACCCATCGTTAGTTTCACGTAGGGTTTTTAAACGCAATTTGGCATGCTGGCTCAGTGGCATTTGGTACAACAATATACAAAATGACTGTTCACTACCGCGGCCCACTCTACCACGTAGCTGGTGAAGTTGAGCTAAGCCCATTCGCTCTGCGTTCTCGATAATCATTAGGCTCGCATTCGGCACATCTACCCCGACCTCGATAACCGTTGTTGCTACCAACAAGTCGATATCGCCATTTCGAAACTCATTCATAACGGTTTCTTTCTCTTTGGACTTTAGACGCCCATGAACCAAACCAACACGTAAGCCCAGCAAAGTGTCTTTGAGTTCTTGTTCGGTGTCGGTTGCCGCTTGCGCTTCAAGTGCTTCGGACTCATCAATCAAAGGACATACCCAATACACTTGTCGTCCAGCCTGGCACGCCGCCATCACGCGCTGGATGACCTCACCTCGCTTAGTCTCGGCCGGTATGACAACCGTCTCAACCACTTTTCTGCCCGGTGGCAATTCGTCAATACTCGATACATCAAGATCAGCATAAAATGTCATCGCCAAGGTACGAGGTATGGGTGTCGCGGTCATCAGCAACTGATGAGGGACCTGACCTGTTGGTGTTTTGGCTCTTAACGCGAGCCGTTGCTCAACGCCAAATCGGTGCTGCTCATCGATCACCACCAGACCAAGGTGCTTATAATTAACGGCATCTTGAATCACCGCATGAGTGCCAACCGCGACCAGTAATTCTCCGTTAGCCAAGCGCTCCATTGTGTCTCTCTTTTGCTTAGCAGGGGTTTTACTAGCAAGCCAACCTACCTCAAAGCCTACGGCATTAAACCAGCCACTGATCGTTTTAAAATGTTGTTCGGCCAACAACTCGGTTGGTGCCATCAAAACACACTGAACACCAGAACTGGCGGCCTGTAACATCGCCGCCGCCGCGACCACTGTTTTACCAGAGCCCACATCGCCTTGAACCAAACGCATGGTTGGCGTGCTCTGCGCGAGATCAGCCTCGACCTCAGCCGACACGCGGGTCTGCGCTCGGGTCAGCGTGAACCCCAAATTGTTCAAAAACGTGTTATTCGTCGAGTCATCGACAATGAGAACTGGAGCGAGCTCTTGTTCTCGTGCATCACGAGACTTTCGCAAACTAAAATGGTGGGCCAGCAGCTCTTCCATAATTAATCGCTGATGCGCACTGCTCGTCGCTTGCTGCATGTTAGCAAGATCAACACCTAAACTTGGACGATGAAGCGCCTTAATCGCTTGTTGCAAGCTCGCCGACTGATAGACTCCTTGCATTTCTTGGGGCAGGCAATCAACATCAACGAATTCTTGCAATCGTGGTAAGTGAGTTTGCAGCGCTTGGTCGGTAATTTTACGCCATAAGGCCTGGCTAACGCCTTCGGTGGTCGGGTAGACCGGCGTCAAACTTGTATCCAGGCCGCCTTTGGGCTCGTTTTTACTCACCCGGTATTCTGGGTGAATCATTTCGTAACCTTTCGCACCAAGCCGCACTTCGCCAAAACATTTAACCCAAAGGCCTCGCTGAAAACTCTTTTCTTGCGAGCGATTAAAGTAGAACATTCTAATAGTAAGCGCCCCCGTGCCGTCGCTAATGCGAACCACTAGACTGCGCCGCCGACCAAACACAACTTGGCACAAGTCGATTTGGCCGATGACAACGGTTGAGAGGTTCGGTAATAACGCACCGAGGTCAGTCACGGTGGTTCTATCTTCATAGCGATGAGGCAAATGAAACAACACATCTTGAACCGTATGAACATGAACCTTGGCCAATTTGAGTGCCATTTGAGGCCCCACCCCAGACAACGACGTGACTAGCTCTTCACTCACAATACTTGATGGTTTAATTTTCATGGCAAACTCCTTTTGCAACTAGATCGGCGAATAAAACGCTATGACAAACACAATACCGCATCAATCTCAACTAATGCCCCCATTGGCAAGGCAGATACTTGAACGGTCGCTCGTGCCGGAAAAGGTTGCTTTAGATACTCGGCCATCACTTCGTTAAGTAAAGGAAAATTTGCTAAGTCAGTGACATAAACCGTGAGCTTTACTGCATCGTTTAAACTTCCGTCAGAGGCGCTCGCAACGGCCGCTAAATTAGCAAATACTCGGTGCCCTTGTTCTACAAAATCATCACTAACCAGTGCTTTAGTCACGGGATCAAGCGGAATTTGCCCAGACAGGTACACAGTGTTATTAATTTTAATCGCTTGCGAATACGCGCCTATCGCGGCTGGAGCTCTGTCGGTGTTAATGATTTTTTTATTCATACCGACATTTTGGCATTCGATCGCCGGTTAAACAATATTTATTGCGCCTGGTTTCTATTTTGAGGTTAATAGCGAAAGTGCCCCGTGGCTAATATAATCAATCATATCTGGGTAAATCAATGAGAATTCATCTGAGCGAAATTTCCCATTTGATAATTTATTAATGCGCCCGTTGTTAGACAAGGTATAAAGGGTTGTCCCGGTAATAAATTGAAATACATTATGCGCTTGGTGCTCATTATTGGTGCTAGAGAGGCTCTGTAACGCATCAACAAACTCAACACTAACTAGGTCTAGCGAGTTCATCGGAGTTAGATCGGCCTCAGGGCTTAGTGCAATCGTTGAAATATTTGCCAGTAAACTGATGTACGAATGCCACCTCAAGTCTTCATCAAACATTCGGCGATACATTGGCTCAACAATCGCTACTACCAACTCCCGAATACCCTCTTCGCGCGAGAGTTTATCGAAATCAATCGCCAATAAACGAGACTTCCGTTCATTCACAATGAGTGCAGCCCGACGAGCAAGCACCGCCTGAAATAGGCCTTCTTTGGTTTTAAAATAATAATTAACGCTGGCTAGCCTTAGATTAGCCGCATCAGTGATCTGGCGTACAGTAACACCATAAAAACCGCGCAGAGAAA
>JALZVW010000122.1 GCA_023301745.1 Arenicella sp.
TTTGGTCTCAAACAAGATGATGCTGTCTATCGCTCATGGAATTTCAATGCGCCGAGTTTCTTTGTTACTTTTCTAATCGCATGGTTTATTTTTTTATTGTTTTTCCAATCTTGCTTACAAGAAAAACGCTTAGTGCCGAGTTACCAGTCTCAGTTCGATAACTCATGGAATAACTTTTTGACGGTTGTCCTATCAAGCCTTTTTCTATCTCTATTGTGGGGAGGGCTATCTTTGTGGGCAGTGCTATTCAAGGCGCTTGGGGTTGATTTTTTTTTACGGCTCTTTAGTTTAAGCTGGTTTTATATTCCGGTAACGACCATTGCCTTAGCGTACTTTATTAACCTACTGAAGTCACAGGTCGATGCGGTTGGAATTATTCGTCGAATATTGACGTCATTATTTCAGTTTTTATTGCCTTTAACGCTCTTTATGGCGGTGCTCTTTGCGGCCACCTTAGTGTTGGGTGGTATAGATGTATTGTGGGAAGGCAGAAGAGCATTAGGTACATCGACATTGCTGCTTACAAGTGGCGTTGGTTTGTTCCTTTTTAATGCGGTGTATCAGTCGGCTGACGAAAGCCCTTACAGTGCCACGCTTAATAAAGTGATTCGCTATTCGCTCGGCATTTTTGTCGTGTATATGGTTTTCGCTTGGTATGGTTTAAGTAGCCGGGTATCGCAATATGGTTTGACTGTGAATCTGGCACACGCGGCGATCGTTGCTGCAACGTTGTTGTGTTATGCGGTGTCCTATAGCGTGAGTAATTTTTTGTCTCGCTCAAGGTGGCAATATTTTTTTCGTAAAACTAACTCTTTAGTCGCCGTTATCGTTGGCGTTATTTGTATCTTGTTGAATACACCTTTGATGAATCTGGAGAAAATCACGGTCAATCAACATGTGCAACGCTACACCACAGGTCTAATTGATAGTTCTGAAATCGACGTGTATTACTTGGCGAGAAAGTCTGGTCGCTATGGACAAATGGCACTTGAAACACTAAAGAATAGTGATGGTTACGCCGATCAAACTGAACTGCAGGACAATATAGAACAGGTGAAAACCAGACACTGGAGTTGGAATTACGAAAGTCGTTATGCAAAAAGCATCACTGACCAGGCGAGTAGAAAAAAGCTCAGAATTGTGCCGTTAAATGCCAAGGTTCCTGAGGCGATATTTACTTATCTGGCAGATAATTTGAAATCTAAAGGATGCTATAAAGAGTTAACGTGTAGCTTAATCGTACAAGATTTAAATAGCGATGATATTCCCGAATATATGTTTATTAATAGTTCTGGAGGCTTCGGTACAAAAAACTTCATGTTAACTATTCAACATGAGGATAAAAACCAAGCGGCCAAAATAGATAAGTACAGAGTCAACTTTAGTTCAAATATGTCAGGCTTATGTTGTCTTCGCCGCGAGTTTGATGCGGGTGTAAAAGTGACAGCAAAAACTCCGACTTGGCTCGATTTGGCGGTCGGTGAAAAACGATTCATGGTCGATAGCCATATTGAGCGAAGGCCTATGTGATTTTGGGCTCTATAATCTTATCGCTTGATGGAAAAACCGTAGTGATCAGGCCGAGCGAACTCTATAGACCTAGAGTTCGCTCTGATAACGTGTGATCAGTTTGTTCGCGTCTCAATGTCAGCAATTATTTAGTGCATTGTTTGTGAGATACAAGCAAAATAATAACGCCAAGAAAGAACGATGTAACTCTCTCATGCACCGAGCCGGCGATAATTTGTGTGTCTATCAACCACGATAAGCTATTCGGGTTAAAGTGAAACCAGACCGCGCTTAAGAAGCCGGTGGACATTGCGAAGAATAGCGCCCTCGGTGATGCCTTAAGGTTAAGCACTCTTGCTATGATTATCGGCCCAAAGGCCGAACCTAAGGCGCTCCAGGAAAGTAGGGCTCTACTGAATATTGTGGCCGGAATGTTTAAGGCAATGATGCAGGAGACAACCAACATAAAAGTGATCGCCAATCGAGAGACAAATATCTCTTTTCCTTTAAAGTATTGGCCAATACCTAAGTCATGTGAGATGGCGGCCGAGCCGGCAAGTAGTTGACTGTCGGCAGTAGACATAATCGCTGAGAGTAATGCTGCGATGATGATGCCGGCCATTATCGGTGAAAACAGCGTCTCGGTTAATGCAATAAAGACCGACTCAGGGTTGTCTATCTCACCCACTAACACGCGGCCCGCCAGCCCTAGAAAGAACATTCCGCCAAAGACAACCGCGAACCAGACCAGGGCGATAATGCGGGCCTGCGCCAGAGCTCTCGGGCTGCGCAATGCCATAAAGCGCACTAGTAAGTGTGGTTGCCCAAATGTTCCGAAGCTTATGCCGACTATGCCGACAATAAAGCCAAACGCCGCCAGGCCTGAACGGCTATTAAACCAGCTCTGCTGAGATGGTTGAGCTATCTCAGAATAAGCGGCCCAGAAACCGCTGAAGCCTCCGAGGTGGATATAGGCGGTGAGAGGCAATAATATCGCCGCTAATAGCATTAATATGCCTTGGATTGTGTCAGTAACACTGACTGCCCAAAAGCCGCCTAGCAAGGTGTAAATAAGCACAATCGCGGCGCCGATGATAATGCTGTTCTGTTGGTCAACCCCAAATGCATGGTTAAAGGTTTGTCCAGCGCCTTGTAATTGTGCCGCCACATAAAAGCTAAAACACGCGATTATTGTTAGTGAGGCTCCATATATAATCGGTTTTCGCCAGGCGCCGGTCACATCAAGAATCAATATGTCTGTCAAGGTAGTGAGCTTACGCTTGTGACTTAATTCCATTAGTTTAGGCGCAACGAATGTCCAACTGACGGTCATGCCGACAATCGAGCCTACAACGAACCATATTGCCGACAAGCCTAGTGTGAATGCAATGCCACTCATGCCGAGCAATGTCCATGCCGACGACGAGCTTGCGGCGTAGCTGATTGAGGCTACTACGGGGCCGAGTTGTCTGTCACCAATTAAAAAGTCTTGAATTGTTCCGCTGCGGCGCTGCGCCCATAGGCCGACTCCGATTAGAGCAAGTTTATAGACCACCAATACAGTAAGAATGATTATTGTATTTTGGTTCATTTTATTTTTTTATTAAAGACTGATATTTAAATTTTACAAAATAGCAGGAGGTGATTGATCAAGACATTCTAATTTGAAGAACGACTCTTTCTATATAATTTTCATAGCCTTAACTTTGCAATAAGTAAATGATATAATAGTATAACTATATATTTAATGATATATTGATTCTGTTAGTTTCAACCAGTGCTTTAACTCGATATGTTGAGTTAAAGCACTGCTTTTTTTATGACACTTTTGTTTTGTTGAGCGTTTGATATTGGCATGTTGTTTTGGCAACGTCGAGTGTCGGTAACCTCATCGCTTATTATCCTCATTGGGCGACGAGAGTGTGTATTTATTTAGGCTAGTTCAACGAGGCGCTTAGGTGGCGAATCAAACAATGGAATCAACACAAACTCAAATTAGATGTGGTTCGATATTAGTCAATGATATCGAGGCGTCAATCGTGCTATATCGAGATGCTTTGGAGCAAGAAGTTGTTGAATTGGGCCAGCTTAGTCCGACGATTGCCGACTCATGGGGTGCGCCGCGGTTGGCAAATGCGCAAACTTGCCTATTGCAACCCAAAAGTAAAGCGCATAGCTATTTACGGCTAATACAAAGCCCCGATATTGTCACACCGACGCCTCATGCTACGACCTTTGGCTGGTGTGCATTTGAAATTAACGTTGCCGATGTTTTTGCCTTAGCAGAATCATTAGTAGGTACCGATTTTACTGTGGTGGGGTCGCCCAAGCGGCTTGATAATATTGCTAATGTTATTCCAATGCAGGTAGTTGGCCCTGATCAAGAAGTGTTGTTTCTCAATCAAGTGCTCGCCTCTGACAGCGAAAGTGATTTACCGATCGCTGAGTGTGCTGTCGATAGAATTTTTATCGCAATTTTAGCGTCAAAAGATCGCGAGGGCACCGTTGACGAATACACTAGGCAACTCGCTTGCCAAGAGTCTGGAACACATGAGCTAAGGTACAGTTTAATCAATCGCGCGTTTGGTCTTGACCCTCAAACTAAGCATCGGCTGACTCTTGTGCAGGATGGCCGAAATCCGATTATCGAAGTAGATCAATACCCTATAGGGGCGACACCTCGTCATGTGAGCGAAGGTAATTTGTCTCACGGTAATACAATGGTATCGCTAATGGTCAACGACTTAGACGCTTTGCCGCTGAAAAACAAGCTTAGTGACCAACCGATCCGCGCAGATGGGCAACTATATGGTGGTTGCCGAAGCATTGTTGTGCGTGGTAGCTCAGGGGAGCTACTTGAGTTGATCGAAGCGAATAAACGATAAGTATTCATGTGAAAGACCACTAAACCAAGATTTGAACTCATTCGTTCTTAAGGTTAAGGTTTCTTTCAAGCTAACGTTTTTTACGCTAGCGGTTTTCAGGCTCAAAGCGCTTTTACGCTAAGAGCTTTGTCGGAGAAATAATTATGGCTCAAAATATATCTAAATCAATTAATCAAACTGTGGCGTCAATTGATGTGCCGCCACCAGTGACAGCGGCAAAGCGTCATCAGCTCTACCCCCAGATGCAACATGATGATCGTGCTCGCTTGAATTTTATCATGGCGTGCTATCGCATGACCGCTAATGTGCTAACACCGGGCAATGAGCAAGTTTACAGTGCTCGAGTTAAGCCGAATTTTGAAACAAAAAACCAACGCCCCCCGGCTAGCCGACAAGAAGTCAGGCAAGCGATGAATCAAGATCCATTTCATAGTTTGTGGAGTGCGTTGCGTCGCAATTTAATGGAGATACGGCAACAAACGGGCCGGCATGTTGTTCTTAAGCAGAATCAAACCTTAGCTGATAAGGTCGCTGAGTACAGTCAGTCGTCGTCTGATCTTGAGTTAGATGATGACTTAACGCTGCCTCCTTATGTTGCCGAAGTTGACCATCATTGCATGCCCGGCAGCTATTACTCTGAAATGATTGAGGGTGATGTCGCTCCGGCGGCAAA
>JALZVW010000123.1 GCA_023301745.1 Arenicella sp.
GCGAAATCTACAGCTTCACCGCCGTAGGCTTCTGACAAACATTTTGTGATAGCAGCGGTCAGTGTAGTCTTACCGTGGTCAACGTGACCGATAGTACCTACATTGACATGCGGCTTGGTTCTTTCGAATTTTTCCTTAGACATGATATGTACCTAAATATGTATTTATTAAACAATTACCAACTTAATCGATACCGATACGTCATCACTTAAGACAACCTCCAATCGGCAATCATTCTGCATAACTCGCGATGAGTAATGCCTTATCGCCGAATCCAATGCCAATGTAATGACAGAACCTAGCGACAAATCTATCACCATACCCAGATCTAGAACCAATGATCGCATTAAGCGATAGAGGCTTCTTACTTGCGTACAAATAAAAACCGAAATGACATGGTGCCCACGATCGGAATTGAACCGATGGCCTCTCCCTTACCAAGGGAGTGCTCTACCCCTGAGCTACGTGGGCTAAAACTAAAAAAGCGCTGATTGCCACACTCGCAACAGCGCTAAAAATCTTGTCTGACTGAATATCTCAGCCTTTACTACCTAAACATCGTTAGCGACCAAACATTCACGCCACTAAAAACGAACAACCTTTGGACAAACAACCGATAAACTAGGCCAATGCGCAGTTGGAGCGGGTGATGGGAATCGAACCCACACCATGAGGTTGGAAACCTCAGGTTCTACCGTTGAACTACACCCGCGTCTCTTTAGCCGGCACTTGCTTTAGCAAGCTTGGGCTCAAGGCTGTGCTTTTTACCCGGCGCTTGCGCTAGCAAGCTTGGGCTCAAGGCTGTGCTTTTTACCCGGCGCTTGCGCTAGCAAGCTTGGGCTCAAGGCTGTGCTTTTTACCCGGCGCTTGCGTTAGCAAGCTTGGGCTCAAGGCTGTAGACCTAAACAAACAAGTAAATTGTTCACTCAAATCAGCTTGACTACCAACAACATTAAAATGGTGGTGGGGGCTGGATTCGAACCAGCGTACTCAGAGAGAACGGATTTACAGTCCGTCGCCTTTAACCACTCGGCCACCCCACCATCAATTACCAATCTGAACAACACCACTTGAAATACTTCCAAAAGCTATATCTAGAAGCACTTAAATGACCGGACCATTTACTCTTCTTAAACTAACCAAAAATACTTGGCCAATAAAAGTAAATGAACTGGAGCCTGCAGTCGGAATCGAACCAACGACCTACTGATTACAAGTCAGTTGCTCTACCTACTGAGCTATGCAGGCCTGCCATGTTCAGGGAGCGCATTTTAGGTGTAGTTAATCTGAAATACAACGATTCTTTTAAAAAAATCGTGAAAAAATTACGTTTTAGGCCATGCCCGATAGTAAGGTGATTTAAAGACTAAAGGCCACAGCTAAATAAGCCCATTTTGGCTGACGGCTCACCCCAGTCTATTGCGTTCAATTGCCCGAGCGTCCGATCGTCTTCATCAACGCCGAAATGCAGCCAATAACTGTCAGGTAATACAACATTTTCACTTCGCTGCTTAACATCGCCCAGCTTGTCCTTAAACAAGGTCAAGGCGGTACTTGCGGTCTCAGGCGTGCTGTAAATGCCCAACGAAATCATCAATGAGCCATCAGCCTGTTTGCGCACAAAGTGATCTAATACTTTCTTTGACCTCAATTCGATGCGCGCTCGCTCGACTTCAGGTGACTCTTGAAACGGGCCAAGGTAAATACGAAACACATTAGACGCCTTACTTTCACGCTTCGATTTTTTATAGTCCACGTCTGCATTAAATAGAACCGCTTGGGCCAGTTCATAATTTGCTTGATGCATAAATGGCCCGATACGATAACAACCCTCCGATGCAGATTCGAGCTCAGCCACTGAGGATGGAGATACGCCCTCGGCACTCGAGACATCGCTAAGCACCTCGAGAGGACGACTATAAAAACGTGCTTCAATTTCTTTATTAAGCCTGACAAAATGCGGATTCACATCATCTTTTGGTGCATATACATGCGGCGCGAAATTGACTTTGTCCGGCCACAATAGAAGCGCGACGTTAGACAAAACCAGCAGCCCAGCTAGAATAAGAAGAAAGCGAATCATTTTTATTAATGAAGCATTAGCCCGTAGAAAATCAAACTTGATTGTAACTCAACTTTGAGTTTTGAATCGGCAACAATTACATGAGCGTCACCCCCCATAAGCAAAATTCTAGGAGAATCTTGCCCTAATACTAAGCGCATCTCATCAACCACTCGCTCGACCGCACCGATCAAGCCATACTGAACGCCTGCATTAACGCAGTCTCGGGTATTTCTTCCAATCACCGAACTCACTTCTCGACGCTTCGAATCTATACCCGCCGTACGGCCAAGCAAAGCATCATGCATCGCCCCGAAGCCGGGTAAAATAACCCCACCCTCAAAATGATTTGAGAGGGATATCACATCGATTGTTATCGCGGTTCCTGCATCAATAACAATCAACGCTCCTTCAGGGAACAAATAGCGAGCACCCAATGCCGCAACCCAGCGATCAACGCCAAGTCTGGCTAAGTCAGCATAATTATTAATCATGCCCGCGGCACTCGCCGACACAGACACGACCTTTAACGTCACCCCAAAACGAGCCTGCACCTGATCGCTAAGGCGATCTGAAACTGACTCGCTGGCAACACACGACAAGCAGGCAGATTCGATCACGCCAACAAAGTCAGCCAGCTCAGACCAATTATCATCAACAACGCCACTCGCGACAATGTCATTCACGGAATTGCGCGCAACGGCCCATTTAATACGGGTATTGCCCGCGTCGATCAACAATCTCATTGCTCCGCCACCAAACGCACGCTTACATTACTGTCAGAAAAACGATGCTCGACGCCCTGGTCGTCCACAATCAACAACGCACCTACCGCATCGACCGACAACATTCGTCCTTGTGTATAAGATTCGCCCGAGCCGACACGCACTTGCCGGCCACTATAACTACTCAAAGCATTCCAACGATCAACTAGCGGCGCAAAACCCGCGCTCGAAAACTGCGCCAACATCTTAATTAAATTAGCTGAGATAAGACCAATTAATTGATTGCGGTCAGGATGAATTCCCAGCGACTCTAAATCCAACCACCGATAGGCCGCATCAGAGCTCGACCAGTCGGGCTGATGCACATTCAGGCCAAGACCAATGACTACATTGCATGAACCAGACGACTCACCAGCCACGTCAATCAGAACGCCGGCCAACTTATTTTGCTCAACCATCAAGTCATTCGGCCATTTGATTTTCACATCTAGGTCATATTCGTGATTAATTGTTTCAACGATAATCAGCGCTACCGCCAAGCCCAGACCCGTGATCGTCTCTGGCCAATGATCAAAGCCCCAACTAATTGAAAGCATAACGTTGCGATACGGCGCCGACTGCCAGTCATTTCCGCGCCTTCCACGCCCTGCACTTTGAGCTTCGGTAACACAAACTTTAGCTTTATTAGCGAGTATCGCTTGACCAAGCAAGTATGAGTTGGTCGATTGCACCGACTGCAGCACTTCGACAGATTCGCAAAGGGTTGGATCGAGATACTGACCGATATCCTTATCACTTAATAAACTTACGCCTTGAGATAAGGTGTAGCCTTTGCCTGAAACCGCATCAATGGGAAGACCGTTTTCAACCAAGGCCTGGATTCGCTTCTGCACCGCCATTCGCGAGATGCCCAGCGCCTCGCCTATCGAGGTTCCGGAAACCGCGCCAGGTTGATTTAATAGCTGTATTAAGGTGTTCTGATCTTGCATAAGCCTAGTGTAGCAAAAAGATTAGGCTCATGGCTCCTGCATGCTGGCGAGTTAGAGACGAATACTGGCAGCTTATTATGAATAAGCAAAAGCCTTTACTAAAAAATCAATACTCCTGGCTGCGCCACAACATCACATTACTAAGTCTGCAACATCAAACCACATTCTCGATGCTCTTCACCTTTAGTAGGGTCAAAGTAATCGCTGTTATCCGGAAGCTCTCGATCGTAGATATACTCCTCAACATCAAGCTCGTTTAAGTGAAACATTGGAGCCACACGAACAGTTCCGTGGCTACCAAAGGTAAACGCGTCTAGATTTTTGCGGTGTGAGTTTTGATCGTGCCGTATACCATTAAGCCATACATCAGGCTGGAGTTCAGACATCGCACGATTGAATGGCTCGAGTTTAACGATTTCAGAAAAACGATCGTGTTCGGGCGTATCGAGTGGCGGAATTGGGCCATACACAGCCGTGTAGTGCGCCGCTGACATTTTTGGCGAGTAGACCTGAAGGTTTAAATTCAAGCGATCAACGACACGCTCGATATGACGATAGGTTTCAGCCGTATTAAAGCCATGATCGACCCAAATAACCGGGATATCTTTCAACGGCCGAGTCACCAAGTGCAAGAATGCGACAGCCAATGGACGAAAATTAGTGAAAATCACGGGATTGGTGGCATTTTCTACAGTGAAGGCCATTATTTCGCTAGGCTTACTGCCTTTAAATCGTTCATTGAGGGCAATTAAATCTGCGCCCGAATGGAATGTTTGAGGTGTTTCAACTAGTTCTAAACTCATCTTTTGCCGCCTGATTTAATCACATATTCGTATCGATACACCCGAGTATAGGGTCATGCCTACCAAACAAAAAAGAATATTAATCTATTTACTTATACACATTAAGTCTAAGAACAAAGCACCATCAACACCTGGCAACTAATCTAAGTCTTTGTCGGCATCAACTACTTGACAGATAAACGAAGAGGAAACACCCAAGCTCAGGGCCACATTTTCTAACACGGCGCGCTCACTTGCATGAACCCCGCCATTGGCCTGAGCCATTACACACATGTCATGCAATACTTGCATGCCTTGAGTCTGAGATGCATTGTCTTTAACTTCGGCAGCACGCCCGTCGACCGTTTGCTTTATTTTCTGGATATCTAATTTATCGGTAAACGCATATTTGCCAAAGAATTTCTCGAAAATTTCAAGTTCTTCTGGCGAGATACCGTCAGCTGCGTCGGCCACCGCAATTAGCCCCGCAAAGAGCAATCGGCGCATCGCTTCAGCGGTATCAGTCTTAGCCTCTAAATAGCTTGGCTCCATCAAACTCAACACCGACTGAACGCCCATTTCTAAATCATCTTTACTTTGTTTGCCACCGTATAGTTCAGAGCGCTCAAACAACTTCAGCGCTTTTACCCGCAACGGGCTAAACGGGTGAGTAGAAAACCAATCACTTTGCGGCGCACCTTGACCTGCCAGTTGATCACCCGCTTGCATGTCATCTACTTGGGCCACGAAATCGTCCAAACTAAATTCAACCACCTTTGAAGTTAAGCCCGACGACAGCTTAAACAAAGATCGCGCTACCGCGTCCATATTTTGAGCGCAATGCGCACCGGCACGATCGGCAGAAATTTCAGCATAGCGGGACCAAGCAAACAATTCTAATGCCAATTCTGGGTCTGGCCGCTGCTGGCCTTGCAATAAATAACCGACCGGTACCGCATGGTGATCGTAAACATGATGTCCAAGCTCATGCCCTATTACGAATTTTAGCTCTTGCGCCGTAAAGCCCTCTAGCAAACTAGACGAAAACATGACATACAAACGGTCGTTTTCAGGCTTAAAGCAAGCGGCGTTAAACTGAGGGCTGGAATAAACATACAACTCTAAGGGCAACTCAACGCCCAAACGCTCGATACACTCATCAGCCATATTGGCGATTTCTGGCGACATGCCGCGAGTTAAACGCACTGAAGTTGACAGTAAATTACGGCGAATGCCGCTGGGGCCTTGCGCCTCGTGACGCGCTATTTGCTCGTTAACTCGTTTTACGTCACGATGATTTCTTAGCTTTTCGTATAACGCGAGGTCGTTTGCACACCGAATATCTACTGCTTGCATGATTTCTATGGTTAAGTTTTAAATTCCCTTTAGCCTAGCATATCAAAGCTTATCGACAATAAATTGCGTCATCAATTTTCGAGATTTAACCACTTCTCGCGCCAAACCATCAATGCAATTGTGTCGCAAGTTTTTGAATAACTTGAGCTTAACGTGTTCTTCAAAGGTTGTTGATGTTGGCGCCAAGGCAATTCCGTCGTCGCGCGAGTGCAGTAATAAAATGGGGACACGCATTTTGTTAACGCGTTTTTTTGCGGCAACACCAGTTTTATAAACCTGGGCTGATGTATTCAAAGGTATTCGCCCTTTATACATTAAGTCGTCATCCAAAATTGATTGTTGAACGATTGGGTCTGGTGAAATTAAAGACACATCCATTTCTCGGATAGTCACATAGCTACTCCAATGAGGCGCATGCCGAAACAAGAAACGAGATATTGGCGCAATGGCTCCTGCTAGAAAAAGCTGCCATTTGGCCACATTGTGCCCAACATCATAGGCCGCACTCAAGCCAATAAAGCCAACCACCTTCGGCTCAAAACCTTGATCTTGGTCAAGCGCATCGGCCGCCAAAGTCATCAAACCACCGCCAAAAGAATACCCAATCAAGATCACTTGATCGGAGTCGCCAGCGCGACGCTTGACCTCATCAGTGATGAGGGTCACTAACTGGCGATACTCGGGCACCATGCAATGCTCTCGAGCTGAGTCTTCGCCATGACCTGGCAATTCCAGAGAGACCATACTCACACCTAGGGACTTAACCAGATGCTCTAACGCCGCCTTTTGAGCAAGGCCATGGCCACGTAAACCGTGCAAATAGAAGACCACGGTTTTCTTTTCTCCGATTTCAAACGCTTTCATGGCGGCTCTTCTAATTATTTAACTGACATCGCTACGCCACTTGGGCGTCTTTATACGCCAAGTATGCCTCATAAGTACCCACAAAGTGCTCGATTTTCCCTTCGTGAATCTCAAAAATTCGAGTCGCCAAACTAGACACGAACTCTCGGTCATGAGTGACAAAAATCAAGGTGCCTTCGTAATTATCGAGCGCGAGATTTAACGATTCGATGGACTCCATATCTAAGTGGTTAGTCGGCTCATCCATTACGATTACATTTGGGCGCTGCATCATTATTTTACCAAACAGCATGCGGCCTTTTTCGCCACCCGATAACACCTTGACTGGCTTTTTAATATCATCTTTGGAGAACAACATCTGGCCAAGAACGCCTCGAACAAACTGTTCATCTTCGTCATCCTTACGCCATTGATACATCCAATCATAAACCGTTAGATCGGTTTCAAAGTCATCAGCATGATCTTGGGCATAATAACCGATTTCAGAGTTTTCAGACCATTTATAAGCCCCGCCACTGACAGAGACTTCACCCATCAAGTTGCGTAACAAGGTTGTTTTTCCGACGCCGTTTTGGCCGATGATCCCGACGCGTTCGCCGACTTCGACGTTAAATGTTTCACCATTGAACAGCGTCTCATCGTAACTCATCGTCAACGCTTCAACTTCCAGCGCGTTACGGTAAAGCTTCTTATCTTGCTGAAAACGAATAAATGGATTTACGCGGCTCGATGGCTTAATTTCATCGAGCTTAATTTTATCGATTTGCTTTGCGCGCGATGTCGCCTGCTTGGCTTTTGATGCATTCGCCGAGAAGCGACTAACGAAGTCTTTCAATTCGGCGATCTGCGCTTTTTTCTTGGCATTCTCAGACTGCATGCGTTCTCGCACCATGGTGGCGGCCGTCATATACTCGTCGTAGTTGCCCGGAAACAACTTAATATCGCGGTAATCTAAGTCGGCCATATGCGTGCATACCGAGTTCAAGAAGTGACGGTCATGCGAAATGATAATCATTGTGCTCTTGCGCTCTTGCAAGACTTTTTCCAACCAGCGAATGGTGTGGATATCCAAATTATTCGTCGGCTCGTCGAGTAATAAAATATCGGGGTCTGAAAACAAAGCCTGAGCAAGAAGAACTCGCAGCTTCCAACCCGGCGCGACTTTACTCATTGGGCCAAAATGTTGCTCAATAGGAATGCCAACACCCATCAAGAGCTCGCCTGCGCGAGATTCAGCGGTATAACCGTCCATCTCGGCAAACTCCATTTCAAGGTCGCCAACCTTCATGCCTTCTTCTTCACTCATTTCTGGCAAAGCGTAGATGCGATCTCGCTCTTGCTTTACTTCCCACAACTCTTTGAAGCCCATGATCACGGTATCAATCACGTTCTGCTCTTCGTAGGCGAATTGATCTTGGCTAAGCTTGCCAATGCGCTCATTGGGCGTTATCGAAACACTGCCGTTAGTCGGCTCTAGTGTGCCGTCCAAAATCTTCATGAACGTCGACTTTCCGCTACCGTTAGCACCGATAAGGCCATAGCGATTGCCATCGCCAAAGTTAACAGAGATATCTTCGAATAGCGGCTTGTCGCCGAATTGCATGGTTATATTTGCGGTTGAAATCATGATCTACAAAAAAGAGTGGTAAATTAATCGGCGTAATATACCGACTTGCGTGTTAGCGGCATAGCCTTCATGAGCCAAAAATCGAGGTTTAGAGCCAATAAAGGTATCGGTAAATAAAAAAAGCCCAGCACCAAAGTGCCGAGCTTTTTATATGGACTGCCAAGACGGATACCCGACAAGGCTAACGGCCACTTCTATCGATAAGCCAACCTATATTAGAAAGATACATCCCACTGAATACGGAAGCGATTATCACTGACTTCAAGATTTTCGATTGCGTCATCCAATGTTAGGCGTGAGTAATCGACGGTGATTTTATTGTTATGCCCAGCGATGAACCAGTTGGCGCCAACAGTAAACTCTTCTCGCGCATTTTCTAATATAAGTTCATCTCGATTCGGCTCGTCAACAAACGCAAATCGCGCGGCCAACTCAAGGTTTCGAGGAATAGATGGAATAATGTCATTGAAAAAGTAGCCTGCTTGGATATACCCGCCAGTCAACTCACTCTCAGTGTTGTTAACATTGTCTCTGATATCTTTCCGATGCAATTCTTCTTGAATAGACAGACCTCTCCATTTGAACGCAAAGCCTTGTTGATATTGCTCAATAGTATATTGGCCATCTTCCGCATTAGATGCTGATTCAAACCCGTCTAAGTTGCCACAGCCGCTCGATGACCAGCGAGTGCATCGGCCAGTGTTTCTTGCCGCCGCAAGTGAGAAGCTTGCCGTTGGCTTTTCTGTATATTCAACATCGGTTTGCTTCCACCCTAGATCGCGACCAAGAAAATTCCATTGCAAGCGACCTGTATACAAGAAATCGGTGTCATCATTACGTACACCACGGCCTTCACCAGTAAAAACACCCGCCCAGTAACGTAGATCCGCGCCTGTGTTTTCAAACAAATGCCCACGTACCTGCGCACCCACCTGACGATCAATGGTGAAAATTCGATTTACGATTGATCGCTCAACAAATTGCTGACGCCCTGATGAGTCACCACGTTCTCTATTATAATCAACCTTCCATTGGCCAAGACGTACTCCGGCTTCTTTATACTTATCTATGTCAATACGGTAATCAATAACTCGCGTACTCGCATCGGCTCCAGAATCATCAGAATCGCGTGTCGGCTGTAAGTCGAGCTCAAAATAGTATTTAAGCCAAGGCTGATAGCCGTGGCCTCCAATTTTTAATCGCAAGCGACGATTTTCAAACGTGTCTGAATCCTGACGAGTTGTGAAATCACTAAAACTACGCAGGTCACCAGTGGTAGTGTCGGTGTATCGCGTTTGCGCACGAACCCCGATATTTGTTTGCCAATTGCCATCACGTGACTCCAAACGGAAGCCTTTGCTACCACGACTAACTTTTACCGGAAAGCTTTCATCAACCTGCTTCGCAACTTGAGCGGAAACACTCTCTTCGATTTTTGCATCGACCTTTTCATCAATCGCTTCATCGACCTTCTGCTCGACAACCTCTTGAACTTTAGCTGGGGCAGCAGCACCGAAGTCTTCGCTGCTCAAACTAGGTTTTTTCATTAGGCTTTCGTGTTGAGCGGTGGTGATTGCGCCATTTTCAAGCAGTATATCTAACAACCCTTTATCTGCTGCGGCGACTGAAATACTAGCCCCTGCTGCAATTACAGCAGTGCAGACTTGTGATAATTTCATGTATTTACGAAACGATTTCATTGATGAGTCCTAAGTTTAATAATTTGATTTCGTCGATTCCTATAAAAAGCCTATGCAAAACCACGCCTAAACTAGCTTTTGCACAGGCTGGCCGCTTAATTACTGAAGCTAAATCAACTTAGCGATACTCTAATATGAAAATATTACAGTTTCGTGACCATTTTATTTGAGGGTTCTCGATTGCACATGACCGTCCTTGTTCAAGCAAGCGCTATTCTTGTTGTGGGCATCCATCTATGACTTCGAAAATTTTCATCTCTTCATAAGGCCAGCGTATTCTAACAATGTTTAGTGACGGCTATATTACGTCGCTACTTGCTAGCTTTAAATGCAAAAAAGGCCAAGTTTCCTCGGCCTCTTCAATATAAATCCAGCAAAAGCTAAGCTATTGATTCTGATCCAATTCCTGCTTTTGAGCTTCGCGTCGTTTGCGCCACTCGTCAAATGAAACCGTTTCGCCATCGGCCACAGCCGCCTCGGCAGGGGCTACGTCCTTTTCAACCACAGGCGGCAAGGTAATATCGGCCACGTTTTCGGCACCTGCTTGGGGTGCTGCTTTTTTATTGCCACCACAGGCGCTAATCGAAATACTTAGAAATAGTAGCAGAGCTAGTTTGCTGATAGAGTTCATTTTCATTATCGTTACTTTTATGTTTATACCCATTGAGTGTTCAATTCGCAGTAGTTGCCTAAACACAGCAGCCGCCACCGAGCAGATCGTCAGCCCAATGATAATTTCTCGCATGATAACAAAGATAGCGTAATAACAAAAACACACTAACGTTCACTTAATTGCCCATGACCGCATTCAGCCACAAACAAAAACATCTCATTCTTGGTCCAGCGGCAGCAATATGCCTTTATGTCTTAATGATACTTAGTGATGTGCCTATTAACGCCAGCCTGACCGCCGCTATCACATTGCTGACCGCTTGGTGGTGGGCAACTGAAGCCCTGCCTGTGCCTGCGACTTCTCTCGTGCCGTTTACCTTGTTTCCACTCGCAGGCATCCTTAACCATAAAACCGCGGCGGCCGGCATGGGGTCACACATAATATTGCTAATGCTGGGCGGCTTCTTAATGGCAAAAGCGCTAGAAAGGTCGGGAGCACACAAACGCTTCGCGATTGTAATATTAAGAGCCGTTGGCGCTCATAGCGCCAAACGACTGATTGCCGCATTCATGCTTACCGCTGCGTTTTTGTCCATGTGGATAAGCAATACGGCAACTTGCCTGATGCTAATGCCGATTGTTTTGGCATGCCTAAAGCAAGTAAACAACCCAAAACTAAACGCACCCCTGATCATTTCGGTCGCATACGCCTGCTCGATTGGCGGTGTTGCAACCTTGGTTGGCACACCACCCAATGTGATTTTTGCTGGCATTTACGAGCAAGCCGCCGGTAGAGAATTTGGCTTTTTAGAGTGGATGACAATTGGCGTACCGGTGGTTCTTATCATATTGCCAATCACCTGGGCTTGGCTGAGCAGAAACGTCAAGGGCGACTGCGATGTCACACTGCCTGAAATAGGCGCTTGGAGTACAGACGAAAAACGAGTGGTCTGGGTATTTGCCTTGATCGTCTTTCTATGGGTGTTCCGATCGCAGCCATTTGGAGGTTGGACGAACGCAATTGGAGTCAGTGGCATAGGGGATGCAACAGTGGCAATGTTAGGAGCGCTACTAATGTTTGTGATTCGCTCTGAAAAAGGCGACGGACTATTAGATTGGGCCACCGCCACCACGATACCCTGGGGTATATTACTCATGTTCGGAGCAGGCATTACGATTGCTAAGGCGTTCTTTGAAAGCGGCCTCGCCGAACTTATTGGCGGCGGTTTAAGCGGGGTAGTTGCAAGCCTACCGATTTATCTAGTTATGCTACTTATCTGTTTAAGCATCACGTTTTTCACTGAGGTGAATTCAAATCTAGCGACCACCACGTTGGTGCTTCCGATACTAGCGGCCACGGCAATAAGTACCAACATTCCGATTGAGCTATTGATGATTCCGGCGACCATTTCAGCGTCTTGCGCATTTATGCTACCCGTCGCCACCGCACCCAACGCGATTGCCTATGCCACGGAAAAAATAAGCATAAAAGAGATGATGCGTGAAGGTTTAACGCTTAACTTGGTATTAGCGTTCGTCATTAGCGGCTTATGTTTTTTCCTATTGGCCTAACGATTGATTTTCAGCATCTATTGCAATAGTAGGGTTGTTAGCGCAGCCGTCATCGAGGCCGTAGCCTCCAATGAGCGTCACTCATTGTATATAGGACATGCTCTTGCAGTGGGTGTCCAGGGGCTATTTTTGGGTGTAAAAAAGTATCTTTTTGCTTGGCCATGCCAAGCTTTTTCATGACGTTTTCTGAAGCCGCATTGCTCACGGGAGTCATTGACACCAGCTGTTTAAGATTGGCCAAGCCAAACGCGTAATCCATTGCCCCCATAGCGCCCTCGGTCGCAAAACCTAAGCCCCAATGCTGGCTTGCTAAACGCCAACCAATATCGACGCACGGCGCGAATGGTAAACCATCGGGGGAATAATTTATCCCTATGAAACCAATAAACTCGTTGGTATCACGGCGCTCTGCCGCCCAAAAACCCCAGCCCGACGCATCAATGTCTTGGCTAAAACGATCTACCAATTCATCACTTTGTTGCGCTGAAAGAGTGTTCGGAAAATACTCCATCACTCTAGAGTCAGCGTTGATTTTCGAAAAAGGGAGTTTATCGTCTGAACGCCATTGGCGAAGCACTAATCTATTAGTTTCTACTGCAATCATTATTCTTACATTGTGGCCTTAAGGTCGATAATAGAAGGCTAACATGGGTTAAATCATGATCAACAGCTTATCAGCTAATGTTAAGTCAGGCTCAGGAGTTGTTTTCAAGAGTTACTTTCGAATGCATTCAAGGTAACATACACAATGTTCCAAATTCGAAACTCGGCAACCGCAAACCTGAGACTCAACCAGTATGAAAATCGGCGTAGTAATGGACCCTATTGGCTCCATCAATATCAAAAAAGACAGCACCTTCGAAATGATTTGGCAAGCTCAGCTATTAGGCTGGGAAGTTGAATACCTAGAAATGAACGACTTATCAATCGACAATGGCGTCGCATATGGTGACGTTCGAGCGCTCAAAACCTACCAAAATGCCGACCATTGGTATGATTTAGGTGAAAGTCGCCGAGTTAGGCTGGGCGACCTTGATGCTATTTTAATGCGCAAAGACCCGCCGTTTGATATGGAGTTTGTCTATTCGACGTACATTTTAGAACTCGCCGAACAACAAGGAGCTCTGGTTGTGAACTCGCCAAAGGCACTGCGAGACTGTAACGAAAAAGCTTATTGCGCATGGTTCCCTCAAGTTTGCCCGGACACAATTATTACTCGTAAGAGTAGCGATTTTCGAGCTTTTTTGGCCAAACATGACGACATTATTGTTAAACCTCTCGATGGCATGGGCGGTGCCTCGATCTTTCGCATACAAACCGGGTCACCCAATGTTGGCGTGATCATTGAAACCCTCACTCATCACGAAAGCACCTATGCCATGGCACAGCGCTACATGCCGGAAATCATTGATGGTGATAAGCGAATCCTAATGATTCACGGCGAACCGGTTCCTTATGTCTTAGCTCGGCTGGCCGCCAAAGGAGAAACTCGGGGCAATTTAGCCGCTGGCGGGCGCGGTGTAGCGCAAGCGATCAGCGATACAGACCGACATATAGCCTCTATTGTTGGCCCTGAACTGGTTAAACGCGGCATCATGTTCGCAGGCCTAGATGTGATTGGCGATCGATTAACCGAGATCAATGTCACAAGCCCGACTTGTATAAAAGAAATTAACGACGCGTACGGTACTAATATTGCACTGGACTTGATGCGCGCGATTGAAAGTCAGCTAGTAAACTAATTCAACTCATTAGCGACACACCATAAATTAATGACTACTTTAGCGAGTAAAAACCCGCAAAACGACCTGCTCAGTATGACCGCCTTTTTCTCGGCGATTATTCACTTGTGTCTTATTTTACTTGTTACCTTTAACGTACCCGATATCGCGTCACGACCCAATACTGATAACACCTTAGATGTCATGTTATTGAATTCGTCGAATAATGAAAAGAACGACGATGCGGAGATTGTCTCAAGTTCAAACAATGCCGGCGGCGGCGAATTTGATAGAGAGTCAGAATCACCAACACCGTGGAAACCGGTTACACCATCGAATATTCAGTCGATTCAAAAAAGGGCTGATCAGCGACCGAAAACCAGCGTAACACCCGACCAATTCATCACAGCAAACGAAGGAGAAATTACCGTTCAGCGTTTGGCCCCAGATGAAACACAGCTTGAAAACAAAAAGGCGACTAGAGGCCCGGATAAATTTAATCTCGATGAGCGAAAGCTTGAACGTGAACGTTTGCTGGCTAAAATAAGCCAAGACAAACTCGATTATGGTAGACGCCCGAAGAAAGAATTCTTATCGCCCACCACCAAAGAACATGGGGCCGCTGAATATCTAGATAAATGGCGCAAACGTCTTGTTGAGGTTGGCAATGCCAATTACCCAGTAAAGATAAAGGCAAATAAGCTCGATGGCACCTTAATTGTTTCGGTAGAAATTAATAGTAACGGCACGATTAACGACATCCAAATTATAAACCCATCGCCTCACAAAATTCTCAATGACTCGGCCCTGCGTATTATTCGTGACGCATCACCATTCGACGCCTTCCCAGATGAAGAGTTCTTTAGAAAGACAGACATTCTAGTCATTACTAGGTCGATACACTTTTTGAAAAACAATCGAATTACCAGCTCGTCCGCCAAACCTCAACGTGGCTAAAAAAGATCTAAAAGAACGAATCAATAAGGCCGAAACCTTTCTGGCGTTTGATATTGGTTTAAAGCGCACTGGCGCTGCGTGCGGTAGTCTGTTTACTAAAACCGCTACGCCTGCCGGTGCTTTAGTGGTAAACAATGGTCGCCACGACTGGGCCGGCGTCGACGCGTTAATCGATGAATGGAAGCCCGATGCAATTATTGTCGGCGACCCTCAAAGCTCAGACCCTCACTTAAACAAAGCGATCAATCGCTTTAAAAGTCACGTTCAGCTGTGGCATAAGTTGCCAATTATTGACGTCGATGAGAGGCTAACATCATCGGCGGCGAATGAGAGCCTAAGCCAACGAGATTTGAGCCAGCAACGCAAAACCGAGCTGCGCGACCAAGTTGCCGCGACACTAATCCTTGAAACCTATTTCAATTCCTTGACCGCAAGCTAATAGCGGGCGGGCAACTTAGGCGAAAGAAGATCGGTCATTAAAAACGACCATAAAAGCCATATTTTTTTGCATCTCGGCTGTGTTATTCTTGCGCCAATTCGCCGATGAGAAAACTCTAATGCTGCCCTTTAAATCTCTTACCTCTTCGAAGCAACTCACTCCTGAGATTATCAAACAAATATTCACCGTCGTCGACCAAATGGCGGTTAGCATTGAGAATAAAGGCCGCATAGATCTATTAGATGACAAAGTTGTGGCGCTACTGTTCTTCGAACCAAGTTCACGCACGATGATGAGCTTTCAAAGTGCCGCTCAACGTCTAAAAGCGGGCATGGTATTTGCCCAAAACGCCAGCAGCACATCGTTCGAAAAAGGCGAAAGCTTAGAAGACTTGATTCGCATGGTCGAAGCGTATTCCGACATTATTATTATGCGTCATGCCCAACAAGGCAGCGCTGACATTGCCGCGAAAACCAGCAAGGTACCCTTCATCAATGCGGGTGATGGCGGTAATGAACATCCAACACAGGCATTAATCGACGCGTATACCATTCACAAAGAGATCGGCCGCTTAGATTCGCTCAACCTTGTATTTGGTTTCGATTCACTGCAATCGCGCAGCATTCATTCGCTCTCGCGCTTATTGTCTCAATATAAAAATAATCGATTCACCTTTACAGGCCCTAAAGAACTCGAACCCAGTGAAAGCCTATTAGCCGAGCTACAATCGACCGGCACCGAATGTGTTATTGCAAGCGAAGTCAACTTACACGACGGTTATGACGTCGCTTACGTCAATCGTTTGCAAGAAGAGCGCTTTGAAAATAGAGCACTGTTTGAAGAAAATCGGCGAAAATATCGTTTAAACAAACCCGATGTGGAAAATTCCGGCTGCTTAATTTTAGACCCGCTGCCAAGAATCGATGAGATATGCACCGAGGTAGATGAACTACCAAACGCCGTATACTTTAAGCAAGCCAGCTATGGCGTGCCAGTAAGAATGGCACTACTGGCAATGCTATTAGGCAAAGCTTAAGCCTTGAGGCAACAGCGTTTACTTAGTACTCGTCTTCTTCGATTTCAACATCGGCTAAGGTGTCGCCGAATTCAGTTTTGGCGGCATTTTTGCCTTTCAACTTAATCGCCAGGCGTAAGTCGTTTTCAGATTCGGCGTTTTTGATTGCGTCTTCATAGGTGATTAAATCGCGCTCGTGTAAATCAAATAAAGCTTGGTCAAACGTTTGCATACCCCACTCGACTGATTTTTCCATTGCACTGCGAATCTCGTCAATACGATGATCTTTGATCATGTCAGAAATCATTGGGCTATTAATCAAAATTTCTACTGCGGGCACGCGACCTTCTTTATCTTTAATCGGCAACAAGCGCTGAGAAACTAAACCATAAAGGTTCATCGAAAGATCCATTGACAGTTGGTCACGACGATCAGCCGGAAAAAAGTTAAAGATACGGTCTAATGCTTGATAGGCATTATTCGCGTGCAAGGTGGCGATGCATAAATGACCCGTTTCGGAGAACACGATTGCCGCATCCATGGTTTCACGTGTTCGAATCTCTCCAATTTGAATAACATCGGGCGCCTGGCGCATGGCATTTATCAAGGCGATATCAAACGAATTAGTATCTACCCCGACTTCTCGCTGAGTAATAATAGATTTCTTGTGCGTGTGAAGATATTCAATCGGATCTTCGATGGTAATAATATGATCTTGGGCATTACGGTTACGGTAATCCACCAACGCCGCCATCGAGGTGCTTTTGCCGGTGCCCGTGCCACCGACAAAAATCATTAGGCCGCGTTTCTTCATGATCATCTTTTTCAAGACTTCAGGAATCTTCAACTCTTCGGTGGTGGGTATATTGGTCTTAATTGCACGCAATACCATGCCAACACTGTCTTGCTGAATAAACACGTTTACGCGAAAACGACCAATCTGTTTAGGGTGAATCGCAAAATTACATTCTTTTTCACCCTCAAATATACGCCGCTGTTCCTCGTTCATGATGCTGTAACACAGCTCTTGAGAATCTTTACGGTTTAATGGATCACCGGCGATCGGGAAGATCTTGCCATCAACCTTGAAGCTCGGTGTCGCGTTCGCTGTGATGAACATATCCGACGCATTCTTCACCATCATTGCGCGCAACAAATCAGCCATTTTATACATTAGGGTAACTCCGAGTAGGGATAGGTTTACTGGTTATCAAACGAGTTTATAAAAACTTACTCTTATCGACAGCGCGGGATCTAGCATCACCAGGCGTAATCAAACGATCGCGCACCAAACCTTCTAGGCATTGGTCAAGGGTTTGCATGCCGTCAGATTGGCCGGTTTGAATCATAGAATACATTTGCGCAATTTTATCTTCACGAATCAAGTTACGTATCGCGTTAGTACCTACCATAATTTCATGTGCCGCAACGCGGCCGCCGCCAACCTTTTTAATCAGCGTTTGGGCAATAACCGCCTGAATCGACTCCGACAACATCGAACGTACCATTGATTTTTCTTCTGCTGGAAATACATCGACAATACGGTCAATGGTTTTTGGCGCCGAACTCGTATGCAAGGTCGCTAACACTAGGTGACCGGTTTCAGCCGCCGTCATCGCCAAGCGAATAGTCTCCAGATCTCGCAACTCGCCAACCAGAATAACATCAGGATCTTCTCGCAAAGCCGACTTCAAAGCATTATCGAAACTGTGTGTATTTTTATTCAGTTCTCGTTGGTTAATCAAACATTTTTTACTTTGATGAACAAATTCTATCGGGTCTTCTACCGTTAAGATGTGCGCGCGCTGTTGCGAGTTGATGTAGTCAACCATGGCCGCCAAGGTAGTTGACTTACCCGAGCCGGTCGGGCCGGTAACAAGCACTAAGCCACGGGGCTTTTCGGTCAGTTCTTTAAAAATTTGTGGGGCGTTTAGATCATCTAAACTCAACACCACAGACGGAATCGTACGAAATACCGCGGCAGGGCCTCGATCTTGGTTAAATGAGTTAACACGAAAACGGGCGACATTCGGAATTTCAAACGAAAAATCAACCTCTAACTGCTCTTCGTAGGTTTTGCGCTGTTGATCATTCATGATATCGAAAATCATTTTGAGCACAGTTTCATCATCAAGCGTCGGCAAGTTAATGCGCTTCATCTCACCATCAACACGAATCATCGGTGGCATGCCCGCTGAAATGTGTAAATCTGATGCTTTATTTTTATGACTAAAGGCGAGTAGCTCGGCAATATCCATACCTTCTCCGGGAATAATTGTTGTATTTTTTGCTAGAATTGATGCTCTCAAGTATAACCACAAATTCACCAATGAGTAATAGCGATTACGCCAAGCAACAATTAGGGTCTATTCAAACGCGCATAGACCGCGCATGCGCGATGAGTCAGCGTGAACCCGGTAGCGTGACGTTAATAGGGGCAAGCAAGAAGCAAAGTATTGGTCTAGTAAGCGAATTTGTCGAGTCAGGTCTTCGGAATTTAGGCGAAAACTACCTGCAAGAAGCGATTGATAAACAAGGCCAGTGCCCAAGACTCGATGCGAGTTGGCATTTCATAGGACAAATCCAATCGAATAAAACCAAACTGATTGCCGAACACTTTAATTGGGTACACGGCGTCGACCGTTTGAAAATTGCCACGCGTTTGGCCAGCCAACATGGCCGAAACTCGCCAATCAATCTATTAATACAACTCAACCCTGATAACGAAGAAACGAAAGGCGGAGTTCCATTTAGTGCCGCCGCAGAGCTATGCCAGCAAATTGCCGAGATTGATGGTGCCAATCTACGTGGTTTTATGATGATTCCGCGAGCAAGGCATGAGCTAACGCAACAGCGTGCCGTCTTCGCCCAAGCCAGAACACTATTGGAAAGCTGCAATCAACGATATGGCCTCGGTTTAGATCATCTATCGATGGGCATGTCGGGCGACCTTGAGTCAGCCATTGCCGAAGGCAGCACTATGATCCGAATCGGCACAGATTTATTTGGTGCTCGTGACTAAATTCTCTGAATCTTTGCATTTAACGCATTAATTGGCCCCGAGAATGGGTAAATCGCAACCAAGGCTTAGTCTCTAATTTGGCTTAGCCTAATGCGCCTTAAAACGGTACAATTTAACTTAACTAAATTTCAATCTTTGGGCAGCGTCAAACAGTGAATAACAGAATCGGTTTTATCGGTGGCGGCAATATGGCCACTAGTTTAATTGGCGGCATCGTATCTCAAGGAGACACGCCGGCCGACTGTATTTGGGTATTTGAACCCAATGCTGAAAAATCGCAGGTGCTTGCAGCGACATTTGGCATTAATGTAGCCAGCGATAATGCCGAGCTGATTGCTAATTCTGATATCGTCGTTATCGCCGTCAAACCGCAAGTATTGGAACAAGTATTGACGCCCAACGCTCAGAGCTTTGGCGATGCAAAGCCGCTGATCGTATCGGTCGTCGCAGGCATAAGCGCGTCATCAATCGAGAAATGGCTAGAGGGTGATTTCTCAATCATACGAGTCATGCCAAATACGCCCGCATTAATCGGCATGGGGGCCAGCGGTTTGTACGCAAACCATCGAGTTGATCAAGAACAACGCGACGCCGTCAGTAAACTGCTCAATACCGTCGGTGTCTCCGTATGGGTCAACTCTGAAGCGGATATAGACGCCGTCACGGCACTCTCAGGCAGTGGCCCGGCTTATTTCATGCTATTCATTCAAGGGCTTATTGAAGCCGCTGAAGCCGCTGGATTAAGCGCCGAGGCCGCCAAGTTACTCGCGGTTCAAACAGCCTCTGGCGCAGCGCAGTTAATTTCCAGTAGCGATACGCCACTACAAACCTTAATAGACAATGTCACCTCACCTAATGGCACTACTGAAAAAGCGCTGCAGTCATTCAATGATGCTAACTTAAAAATCGTCATCGCAACGGCTTTTGAAGCGGCACGAACTCGCTCAGTAGAACTAGCAAAGGAACTCGGTTAACTTTATGCCTTATATTCAAAATGCCAGCTCATATTTAGTCGAAGTTATCTTCAATCTCGCACTTTACACGGTGCTTTTTCGGTTTTGGATGCAATGGGTTAGAGCCGACTTTCGTAATCAGATCGGCCAATTTATTATTTCGGTTACAAACCCGGCAATCGTTCCGCTACGACGGCTAATACCCAGCATTGGTGTTATTGATACCGCAACCGTTTTGCTTGCCATCGCGGTTGCCCTGCTAAAAACCATTGCATTACTTTTCATTGCCAACGCGCTTGGCTCTTATTCGATCTTAAAAATACTCACTCTTGCTATCGCGGCCGTCTTAGACTCAAGTATTTATGTATTCATAATAGCAATCTTCATTGGCATTATAGCCAGCTGGGTGGCTCCGCAAAGTTATCACCCGATACTAAGCATCGCGCGCTCAATTAGCGAGCCGATGCTAGCCCCAGCTCGTAAATTATTACCGCCCATGGGCGGCATAGATTTTTCAGCCATGCTCGTATTAGTGTTTTTACGAGTCAGCCAAATGCTCGTCATCGCCCCTCTGTACGGCCTTAAGATTTAGCTTGAGATATGACTAATACAGATCAAGAACTGAATGAGCTTGTCGAACCCAAGAGCGTGAGGTTCGACGAGGTGCTCGAACTCGAAAGCAGCGGCCGCCTCGACGGTTATACGCTGGTTTATGAAACTTATGGCACTCTCAACCATGATCGAAGCAACGCGCTACTGGTTTGCCATGCACTTAGCGGCGACCATCATGTTGCTGGGCGCTACGATAATTCGGGTAAAACCAACGGCTGGTGGCATCATCTGATTGGCCCCGGCAAACCCATTGATACCAATCAATTTTTTATTGTATGCAGCAATAATATCGGCGGCTGTAGCGGCAGCACCGGACCCAGCTCCGTCAACCCTGCGACTGGAGAACCCTATGGAACTGAGTTTCCTATTGTCACGGTAAAAGATTGGGTTTACACACAAACCAAATTAAGCGATTACTTGGGCATCGCTCAATGGGCCGCCGTAATTGGCGGCAGCTTGGGCGGCATGCAAGCAATGCAATGGAGCATAAGCTACCCTGATCGCCTGCGGCACTGTTTATTGATTGCATGCGCACCCAAATTAAACGCACAGAATATTGGTTTTAATGACGTCGCTAGACAAGCCATACGCACCGACCCAGACTTTCATGATGGCAATTATTATCAGCATCAAAGCGCTCCTGCCCGAGGCATGCGAGTAGCCAGAATGATCGGCCACATAACCTACCTATCTGAAGATATGATGGGGCAAAAGTTCGGCCGCAATTTGCGCAAAAAAGCTAAATTTGATTATGAATTCACCCCAGAATTCGAAGTCGAGAGTTATTTGCGCTATCAAGGCGACGCGTTTATCAATAAATTTGATGCAAACACGTATTTACTGATGACCAAAGCGCTGGATTATTTCGACCCCGCCGCCGATACAGGCGACGACTTAGTCAAAGCGTTCGAACCCATGAAAGCCGATTTTTTAGTGGTTTCGTTTAGCAGCGATTGGCGCTTCACCCCCGAACGATCTCGAGAAATCGTGCGCGCTCTGCAAAGTAATAAGCTAAATGTCAGCTACGCTGAGGTCACTAGCCCACAAGGGCATGATTCATTTTTATTGAAGATCGACGACTACACCAGAGTTATACGTTCCTACTTAAATAGAATTGCTCGCGAGCCACGCCCGTGTAGTGACCTTCTAGATAAAGGAGAACAAAATGTCTAAGCTTCTCAATACATCTAGTTTGTCACGTTATGACCATCAGATAATTTCGCAATGGGTTGAACCTGGCAGCCGTGTAATCGACTTAGGCTGCGGTGACGGCTCGCTGTTGAAGCATTTACAAACGAGCAAAAACGTATCCGGTTATGGTGTCGAATTAAATCCCGCAATGATGGACAAGTGCATCGACAACGACGTCAACGTCATTCAGTTCAACCTAGACCAAGGCCTAGGTCACTTCGATTCTGATTCGTTCGATACGGTCATTTTGTCTCTCACCTTGCAGTCTATGCGCAAGCCTCGAATCTTGCTCGAAGAAATGATGCGCGTGGGGCGTCAAGGTATTGTTACCTTCCCGAATTTCGCTCACTGGCGCAATCGTTGGCAAATTGCGTTTGGCGGCCGCATGCCGGTGAGTGACGAATTACCCTATAAATGGTACAACACACCCAATATTCACCTTTGCACGCTTAATGACTTTCACACACTGTGCGATCAACTAGGTTTTCAAATTGAGTCATCAATCGCGGTACGCGCCGATGGCAAACAAACAATCGGGTTAAAAACGATGCCCAACCTATTTGGCGAAATTGCGTTATGCCGTTTCATCAAACGATAGCTTAGACAGTATTTAATAGGGTTCTATCTCACTTAAGTTTCAATTAGGCTTTACTATGAACAACAACGATATTCTTCGCCGGCTGCGCTTTGCCTTCGACTTTTCAAATAAAGATGCGGTCGCGCTCTTCAGTTCTGACCCGAGCTCCCAGGCAGAAATGACACAAGCTGCATTTTTAACACGCTTGGCTAAAGATGAGGATAACGATTTCATCGAATGTACTGACATCGAAATGGCCGCATTCTTAGATGGCCTAATCGTTTCAAAAAGAGGCCTTCGCGAACCCGCACCTGAACCGGTTATCAGGCCGAGTGATTATCGCATCAGTAAAAATGACATACTCAAAAAGCTGCGCATAGCGATGTCGTTTCGCGAAGAAGGAATGCTATCCACTCTAGAGCAAGGCGGCACTACCATGTCAAAAGGCGAGCTCGGGGCATTATTCAGAAGCCCAAGCCATAAACATTATCGAGCCTGTGGCAATCAAGTCTTAAGAAATTTCATTAAAGGCTTAACGCTCCAACTTAGACCTGATGATGCGACTCCCGCAACCAAATCAGACGATAAGAGTTAAATTCTTAAGGTAAACAATAGCGTTTAGAAAATGCGTATAACGTTCCTAGTTAATTACGACCTAGCCTCGCTACTGGCACTTAACTACCTAGTGCCAGCGCTCCAGCAACATGATCTTACCGTTTTTTACACGCGCAAATCGGTCAACACCACAGTGACGAGTTTAGCCGAGCTGGCTAAATTCGACGCTAAGCGGCTTAGCACACCTGAGCCGTTAGTTGGCTTTGAGGCATTTAACGCCCAACGTTTAAATGACGTTAACACCGCAGACTACCCTCGCTTCATCGCGGCACAACCAGAGTTAACGATAAGCATTCGACACATGTCGATACTTAAATCAGCCGTGATCAATACACCAACAATGGGAACCATTAACCTTCACTCTGGCCACCTACCGGCATACCAGGGCGTAATGGCAACCTTTTGGGCACTATTAAACAAGGAGCAGAAAATAGGCACTACGCTTCACTTCATTGAGGATAGTACGATCGATACTGGTTCTATAATTTCGCAGTCGGTGACGACGGCAAATTACCAACGATCGTATCTATGGAATGTTTTAAATATTTATAGGGGCGGCTGCGAAAATATACTCAAGTCGGTTAAAACATTAGAGATTAAAAAGCCACTGATCTCCAAGCCTCAATCTGGCCAGGCGAACTACCATAGCTTTCCGAACACGGCCGACATAGCAAAATGCGGGCGGCCGCTGTTTAATAATAGCGACAGCGCCGAGCTCTTCATCTAGCACGTACCGCAGCACTAGATATTTGCACTGAGCTCCTGATTTTTATTGGGCAGCTGCGCCAACACGCACCCAAACAACATCAATGCGGCCCCCATTAATGCCGCTAAACTCATCTGCTCAGATAGCCAAAGGTAGCCGGCCAGTGCACCAAAGATCGCTTCGAGCGACAGTATTAGTGCGGCGGCAAACGGCTCAGCATGATGCATAATAATTACCTGCAATGTGTAAGCCACACCAACCACCACAACGCCATTGATTAATGGCCATAGATAGCCTATTGCTTCGCTCGGCAATACCTTTTGCTCGTAGATCGCCGCGACACAGAGACTAAATAAGGCACAGAACACGAACTGAAAAAATGACAGCACGATTTGATTAAATTTAGCCGCTTTTTCAGCAATTACTAACAGATGAACCGCCCACACTATCGCCCCGACCATAGCAATCAAGTCACCTTTTAGTGCCCCAGAGTCACCTCCTCCAGCCATTAGGTACAGCCCAAAAACGGCTATCAAGCCACCAGCCCAAACTATCAAACCATAGCGATAACCAAGAAAGTAGCCGATTAACGGAACAACAATCGTGTACAACCCAGTGATAAAAGAAACGTTCGCCACCGAGGTATATTGCAAGCTAATCTGTTGCAATAAGGCCCCCACAAACAAGAGAAAACCAAGCAGCAACCCCACTTCAACAGTGGCGCGGTTGGCAAAATCTCGTTTAGAGACCGACTTCATTAGCAACATCACTGGCACCAGAGTCGCCGCCCCCAAAGCGAACCTCAATGCATTGAACGCCGCCGGGCCCAGGTATTGCATGCCAAGCTTTTGAGGCACAAAGCCAAAGCCCCAAATCACCGCAATCAACAGCAATACGAGGTTTACCGCTATCGGGCTTCTCATATTAGTAACGCATGCTTAACGCCTTTGTTACGCCGAAACTGCGGCTTCTCTATCTTCGTCCAAAGGTTCAATACGCTTAATCTTGATCAAGAACCAAGCAAACAAGAGGGTCATGAACGGGCTTAGTAAATTAAAAAAGGCAAACGGTAAATAGGTAAATGTTCCTATCCCTAGGACCGCCGCATGATATGCGCCACAGGTATTCCACGGAACAAGCACCGACGTCACGGTACCAGTGTCCTCCAAGGTTCGACTTAAATTCTCAGATGAGTACCCCATTTCTCTATAAAGACTGGCATACATACGCCCAGGCAGAGCGACGGCAATGTACTGGTCCGAGGTACTAATGTTGGTGACGATGCAAGTACCCGCTGTACAGGCAACCAAACTGAAAAAACCAGTCGCCATTTTTTTAACTGAGTACATAATTCGAGCGATCATGCCAGAGGCTTCCATCACGCCACCGAATGTCATCGCGGCAAGAATTAGCCATACGGTGCCAAGCATCCCTTCCATACCGCCTGAACTAAACAAGTCATTGAGTTGCGTATTCGTGGTAACAATTTCAACACCACCGAACATGGTCCCCATGATCATGCGATACAGTGGGTACGACTTATCAGTGCTTACGATTTCGCTTAGTAGTTCTTGTTGAAAAATCAGCGCACACACCGCGCCAGCAATGATACCGACGAACAAGGCCGGGATAGCGTCAACTTTTTTCATTATTAGAGCTAAGGTAACCGCCGGTGGCAACAACAACCACAGAGTCACATTAAAGCGCTCATCAATCGCATTCAATACAATGCTGGCATCTACCGCTGTCGACGATGTATCTAAGTTAAGCCCGATTATGGTAAACAAGATCAAGCTAATCACCATTGACGGTCCGGTGGTGAATAATAAATAGCGAATATGATCAAACAGTGGCGTTTCGGTTACCGCGGCGGCTAAGTTGGTGGTATCGGACAACGGTGAGATTTTATCTCCAAAGTAAGAGCCTGAAATGATCGCGCCACCAATTAGGCCATCAGGAATACCCAGCGCTCGACCAATCCCGACCATCGCCACACCAATAGTCGCGGCGGTTGACCATGAGCTCCCGCTGACCACCGAGGTTATGGCGCAGGCGATACAGCATGCCAATAGAAATATTGTGGGGTTAAGTAACTTTACGCCGTAATAGACCAATACCGGCACGGTGCCTGCAAGCAACCACGTACTGGCTAATGCGCCGACCAGCAACAAAATCAGAATCGATGGCATCGCGTTGCCAATCGTAGAAATAACACTCTTCTGCTGTGTTTTCCAAGACACTCCCCGTAGTAACCCAATTGATGCGGCGAAACCGGCAACCAAAATGATAATCATCTGGCTCGAACCACTCAATGCATCGTCACCATAGACGCTTAAAACATTAAACCCAAGCGCCGCAATTAATACCAATATGGGGAGAAGCGCAATTCCGAGATGCATCTGTTGTTGTTCTTCTTCTGGAGCATGGGGTGATGTGGTCATAGGTCGCCTTTTTATTGTGATTTTCCGTTATGCATCGGTCAGACATCATAACCAAGCCAACGAGATTCGCTCAATAACTTTTCGTTCGCTCACCGCTTAACCACAGAAACTCCTGAAATTATCAGGAAATACCAATAATTGTTTTGCAATCACGCTAACAATCAAAAGTTATCGCTTTCTATCGGATTTATTCTCTCACTTTTCAGAACTTCTTCCTTTTTAGATGATTTCTACTCGTTCTAAAGGATTTAACCCTTGTTGACACTAAAAAAACGTCGTACTATGCCGTTTGTTGCTTTTGCCCTACAAATGGTGTGTAAAAAACAACAAAGGCCAGATAAACACATACACAAACATAACTTACTAGATGAATCGCTTAGATTTACAGGAGTCTTACTACTTATGAAGATGCTTCAACCTAAATTAATAGCGGTAGCTGTCGCTATGGCTGCCGCCGGTGGTGTTACCGTTCCATCCTTCGCACAGTCTGAAGAGGCCATCGAAGAAATCGTAACCATTGGTACTCGTCGTGAAGCTCGCTCAGCGGCCGATACAATTGCTCCTGTTGATATCATTAGTGCAAACGACATTAAAGACCAAGCTAGTAACGATATATCTGACTTGATTCGAACCGTTGTACCTTCTTACCAAGTTAATACTCAACCAATTTCTGATGCCGCGACAATTGTTCGCCCGGCAAACCTTCGTGGCTTAGCGCCGGATAACACGCTGGTATTATTAAACGGTAAACGTCGTCATCGTTCAGCGGTTATTTCATTCTTGGGTGGCGGCATTTCTGATGGCGCTCACGGCCCAGACATCGGCGTATTCCCAGCCCTAGGCCTTAAGCAAGTCGAAGTACTACGTGATGGAGCATCATCGCAATACGGTGCTGACGCGATTGCTGGTGTAATTAACTTTCAACTGCGTGATGATCGCGAAGGCGGCTCAGTGGAAGTGAAATACGGCTCAACCTACGAAGGTGATGGTGACAATGTCAAAATTGGTGCTAACCTAGGCTTTGGCCTTGGCGAAAATGGCTTCTTAAACGTAACCGCTGAGTTTGCAGAGTCTGACGCAACGTTCCGTTCAGTACAACGCGACGATGCCCTTGCTCTAATTGCTGCTGGCAACACAGCCGTTGCCAGCCAAGCAGTAAACACAGTGACTGCGGATACCGTTCAATACTGGGGTCAACCAGATGTAGATGATGACAATAAAATCTTCTTTAATTCAGGTTATCAGATCAATGAAAGCGTTGAAGCGTATGCCTTTGGTAACTATGCTGAGCGCACCGTTGAAGGCGGCTTCTTCTTTCGCAACCCAACGGACCGTGGCGGTGTTTTCTCAAACGATGGTGGCGAAACCTTGTTAGTGGGCGATTTAACTGCTGATGGCTCTGGTGCTTGCCCAACAGTAGCAATTAATAACTTAATACCTGACTCTGTAGCGTTTCAACAAATTCTGAATGATCCTGATTGCTTTGCGTTCAACGAAATATTCCCGGGTGGTTTTACCCCACGATTCGGTGGTGATTCAACGGATCAAAGTCTTGTTCTTGGTCTGCGTGGCGAATTGAGTAATGGCCTTGGCTATGACGTGAGCTATACGTATGGTGAAAATGAAGCTGACTTTTTTATCAGCAACACAATTAATGCTAGCTTAGGCCCGAACACGCCAACATCATTCCGACCTGGTACCTATATTCAGACTGATAATAATTTCAACATAGATTTAAATTATTCGTTACCTGTAGAAGGGTTTGCCTCTGATCTAAACATTGCCGGTGGTTTTGAGTATCGTGAAGAGAACTTTGAAATCATTCCAGGCGATGCGGCTTCTTTCGAATTGGGCATTCTAGCCGCACCATCGGCGGCATTTCCAACAGGCCAAGGTTTTGCTTCTAGCTCAAATGGTTTCGGCGGATTTCAAGTACCCGTTGACGAAACTCAAGACACTACTGCTGTATATCTAGATTTAGAAGCCGATGTAACTGACGCGCTTACTTTGCAAGCCGCTGTACGTTACGAAGATTTCAATACTTTCGGTGACACAACAAACTATAAAATTGGCGCGTTGTACCGCTTTACTGATACGACGGTAATACGCTCAACGTTCTCAACAGGTTTTCATGCTCCAACAACAGGCCAAGCAAACGTAACTAACGTGACAACGGCTTTTGACCCAAGCGGCAACTTAGTTGACCAAGGAACTCTGCCGTTATCATCAGCAGCAGGTCAATTTGTAAATGCTCAGTTTGGCGACCAATTCACATTAGGCCCTGAAGAATCTGAAAACTTCTCAATTGGCCTTGGCTTCGAAATCGGCTCAGCGAGCTTCACGATTGATTACTTCAACATTAAAGTAGATGACCGTATCGCGATTACTGACCAACAAGATTTTCGAGGTTTGTTAGAGCAAGTCGCGATCAATAATGGTGTTAGCCTTGCTGGCGGAACATTAACTGGTCAGATTTTAAACGCACTGGGTTCTGCAGGCGTTCTTAATGTTGCTGACTTTGCCGGCTCAGAAGATTTAGGCACGTTTGGCTTTTTTGCGAATGATTTCGACACCGAAACCGAAGGTTTTGACGTGGTCGCTAACTTCCCTATTGATTTAGGCAGCGGTTCAAGTTCGATTTCAGTTGCTGTTAACTACACAGACACTGAAGTAACTCGCCGCGGCAATTTAGGTGATACACGCCTTCTTCAGCTTGAAGAAAACCTACCAAACTTCAAAGGTAACGTAAGCTTTCGTCATGACCAAGATAAGTGGCGCGGCTTAGCTCGTGCTAACTTTCATGACTCATACACTGAAGCTCACTTAGATTCGGGTGGTTTATTAATTGAGCCAGGTGGTGAGGTAACATTCGATGTTGAGGTTGGTTATATCATTAATGATCAATTTGATATTGTTGCTGGTGTTCAAAATGTTTTTGACAACCTACCAGACACAAATGAATTTTCTGGTGTCGCTGGGTCAGAGTTTCCAACAACAGCGCCATTCGGCTTTAACGGCGGTCAATGGTACCTACGTGCGAACTATAACTTCTAGTTCGTCATCCAGTACTTAGCATTAAAAATAACCGCGGCTTTGTCCGCGGTTATTTTTTGCCTAATGTTTTAGTCACTCAGTTCCAAGCAACTTGTGCTTGTTCGCAACAATTCGGAATCACACAGCATTTCGGATATAGTAACCGTTACTTAACGACGGCCTCCTGGAAAGTATATTTTTAGAGTTAGCTCTAAAGCCTATAACGCCAGATAAACATTAACTATCCAACAACAATAAATAAAACTATGGAATCAATTGTCAACGCTATCAACAACGTAGTTTGGGGCACCTGGGGGCTCTCGGTTTTCCC